>JASCPG010000024.1 GCA_029960085.1 Microbacteriaceae bacterium PS02067
CCTGCGGCGACGAGCACGCGCGCCGCCGCAGCCCCGCTCGCGCTCCCGGCGCCCGCCACCAGCACCGTCCGCCCGGCGACCGCTGCCGGGCGCCGCGGAATCGACGCCTCAGCCATCACGCCCCGTGATGCCCTCGGTCGACGCGATCACGCCGCGCATCTTCTTCTCGAGGGCCTCGAAGAACATCGACAGCGGGAACTCGTCGTCGAGCACCGCGTCGGTATACCCCTTCGGCGCCCCCGCGAGCACCTC
The DNA here is from genome assembly GCA_029960085.1 of Microbacteriaceae bacterium PS02067. Classification (GTDB taxonomy): domain Bacteria; phylum Actinomycetota; class Actinomycetes; order Actinomycetales; family Microbacteriaceae; genus Microbacterium. Next base: position 253 of record JASCPG010000024.1, read on the forward strand.
GAGCGGCAGCCCGCGCGCCCACTGCGAGGCCGGGTGCGGAGTCACGACCGAGCGGACGAGGTCGTATGCGGCGAGCCAGTGCGCCGTCTTCGGGCGGTCGATCGACTCCCAATAGAGGCGGTCGATGGCATCCGCGAGTTCGACGACGGCCCCGGGCACCTGGTCCCAATCGAACGCGAGCTGCGTGTCCGTCCAGTGCAGCACGCCCCGCTGGTGGAGCCACGCGAACAGCAGCTGGCCGCCGAGCCCGTCGTAGTTGCGCACGCGCGAACCTGTGATCGCGAAGCGGAAGATCCGGTCGAAGATCACCGCCTGCTGCACGAGTCGCGCACGATGGCCGATCGTGTCGCCGCGCTCGCCGAGCGCCACGCACTCGCGGAACGCCGTGAGGTCGCAGCGCAGCTCCTCGAGGGAGTACAGGAAGAACGGCATCCGCTGCTTGATCATGAACGGGTCGAACGGCAGGTCGCCGCGCATGTGCGTGCGGTCGTGGATGAGGTCCCACATGACGAAGACCTCCTCCGCGAGGCGCTGGTCGTCGAGCATGCGGGCGGTGCCTTCCGGCACGTCGAGCTTCGTGATGTCGGATGCCGCGGCCACGACCCGACGGAAGCGCGCGGCCTCGCGGTCCTGGAAGATCGCGCCCCACGTGAAGGCGGGGATCTCGCGCATCGCGACAGTCTCGGGGAAGAGCACCGCCGAGTTCGTGTCGTACCCCGGGGTGAAATCGATGAGGCGGAGGCTCACGAACAGCCCGTTCGTGTAGGTGCCCTCGAGCTCTGCGACGAACTCCGGCCAGATCACTTCGCACAGGACCGCCTCGAAGAAGCGGTTCCGCGACCCGTTCTGCGTGTACATGGGGAAGACGACGAGGTGCGCGAGCCCGTCGATCCGGTCGCGCTGCGGCTGGAAGGCGACGAGCGAATCGAGGAAGTCGGGCACCGCGAAGCCGCCGTCCGCCCACCGGTCCAGGTCGATGACGGATGCCGCGAGGTACTCCTCGTCGTGGGGGAACAGCGGTGCGAGAGCACGGATCGCCGCCGTCAGGGTCGCGACGTGGCCGCGCGCGGCGTCGTGGTCGGCGGCATCGGGGATCGACCCGTCCTGCGCCTGCATCGCCTGCAGTGCGATGGCGGCGCCCTTCAGCGCGAGCCACGCGGGCTGCTGCTCGACCGGGCGCCCGTCTTCGACGACCTGCGTTGTCGGTCGGTCGTCTTCGACGACCTCGGGCTCACCGATGATGGACGTCGGGGATGACGTGGTCAGGGACATGGGAAACCTCCGATCGCGCGTGGCAGGAATATTTACGGCCATAGTGCCGTGTCTCCGATATTGTTCCATGCATGGAAGATGCTGTCGACCGTCAGATCGTCGCCGAGGTCTCGCGGGACGGGCGGGTGACGCTCGCGGATCTCTCCGCCGCAGTGGGCCTGTCTGTCTCCGCGGTCCAGGCGCGCCTCAAGCGACTCGAGGCGCGCGGCGTGATCACCGGCTACCGCGCGACGGTGGATGCCGAGGCCGTCGGGCGTCCGCTCGCGGCGTTCATCGAGATCACCCCGCTCGACGCCGCCCAGCCCGACACCGCACCCGAACTGCTCGAGCACCTCGATGCGATCGAGGCGTGCCACTCGATCGCCGGCGACGCCGCCTACATGCTGTTCGCACGCGTGGCATCCCCGCGCGCGCTCGAAGACCTCGTGCGGGAGATCCGCCTCGCGGCGAACGTCCGCACCCGCACGACCGTCGTGCTGCAGACCTTCTTCGAGCACCGCCCGACCGTCCCCGCGTGACGCCGGCGGGCATCCGTCCCCGCGGAGCATCGCCAATACATCCCGCGACGGATGCCGCGCAGCGACCGGTCGCGTAGCGTCGAAGCGTGTTCCGCAGCCTCACCCGTACGCAACTGGTCGTCGACGTCGTCGTCGGTGGGGTCTTCGCGCTGCTGGTGCTGCCCGTCGACCTCTCCATCGGGAGGTTCACCGCCGCGAACGCGCTCGGGACGGCGCTCGTCGCGGTGCTCATGGGTGGCGCTCTCGCCGTCCGCCGACTCTCACCCGCCCTCGCCCTGACCGTCGCATGGGTGGGCGCGCTTGTGCAGATGGCGATGGGACGGCCGCCGAGCCTCGCCGACGTCGCGATCTTCGGCGTGCTGTACGCGACCGCGGCGTACGGTTCGCGGCGCGTGTTCTGGGCGGGACTCATCTCGGTCGGCGTCGGCGCCGCCGCGATCACGGCGTACGTCATGGGGCCCGTGACTGTCGATCGCTTCGACGCGGCCAGCATCAGCGTGGCCCTCGCCGTGCTCATCGCCGCGGCGTTCGGGCTCGGCCTCGCCTGGACGACCGGTGCCCTCGTTCGCACCGGCATCCGCGCGCGCGAGAACCGGCGTGCGCAGGAGGTCGCCGAGGCGCAGACCGCCGCAGAGATCGAACGCACCCGGATCGCGCGCGACATGCACGACGTCGTCGCGCACTCGCTCGCCGTCGTGATCGCGCAGGCCGACGGTGCCCGGTACGCCGCGGCATCCGACCCCGCGGCGGCGACGGCGGCGCTCGGCACCATCTCGACGACGGCGCGTGCCGCGCTCGCCGACGTCCGGATGCTGCTGACCCAACTCCGCCACACCGAGGCGCAGGGGCCGCAGCCGACCCTCGGCGACCTCGAACAGCTGTACGCGCAGGTGCGGGCGGCGGGGGTCGAGCTGCAGGTCGATGTCGACCCCGCGCCGCGGGGCGACATCGCGGCGTCCGTGCAACTGGCCGTCTACCGGATTCTGCAGGAAGCGCTCACCAACGCGATGCGGCACGGCCGCGGCGGCCCCGTCGAGGTCGCGCTCGCGTGGCACGATGACCGTGTGGACCTCACCGTGCAGAACGCCGTGGCCGCGCGCCCGGCATCGGACCCTCTCGTCGCCCCGACCGAGCAGGCGCCCCGCGGGCACGGCCTCATCGGCATGCGGGAGCGCGCGCAGCTCGTCGGCGGTCGGGTCGACGCGGGCCCCGACGGCGCCGGCCGTTTCGTCGTGCACGCCGTGATCCCGATCCAGGCCGCCGCATGACCGCTCCGATCCGGGTCGCGCTCGTCGACGACCAGGCCCTCTTCCGCGCCGGCATCCGCATGGTCATCGATTCGCAGCCCGACCTCGAGGTCGTCGGCGAGGCGGGGGACGGCGCCGAGGGGCTCCGCGTCATCCGGCAGACGCGCCCCGACGTCGTGCTGATGGACATCCGGATGCCCGTCATGGACGGCCTCGCCGCCACCGCCGACCTCCTCGCCGACCCGACCTTCGGCGACGCGGTGCCGAAGGTCGTCATGCTGACGACCTTCGATCTCGACGAGGCCGCTGCCCGCGCCATCCGGCAGGGTGCGAGCGGGTTCCTGCTGAAGGATGCCGATCCGGAGTTCCTGCTCGCCGCGATCCGCACGGTCCACGCCGGGTCGTCGGTCATCGCCGCTTCCGCGACCCGCGACCTGTTCGCGCACTTCTCCGGCCCCGCCGCGGCCCCCGTGCCGCCCGCCTACGGCGAGCTCACCGACCGAGAGCGGGAGATCTTCGCGCTCGCCGCCCGCGGACTCTCCAACGCCGAGATCGCACAGCGCGAGTTCCTCTCCGAGGCGACCGTGAAGACCCACATCAGCCGCATCCTCGGCAAGCTCGCGCTCCGCGATCGGGTGCAGCTCGTCGTCTTCGCGTTCGAGCACGGCCTCGTCTGAGTCGGTCTCCGCTGCGAAAGCAGGGTGATCGGGCCTATTGGGGCGTCCAGGTCGGTACCGGGGCCGATCCGCCCTGCTTTCGGAACGCGGGGGCCGCGTGCCAACCCGTGCCCGGGGCGCCCGGGCGCTGACCGCCGGGGCCGAACAGCGCGGCCTCGTCCGGGCCGGTCTCCGCTCCGAGAGCAGGGTGATCTGGCCGATTTGGGCGTCCAGGGCGGTGCCGGGGCCGGTGCGCCCTGCTTTCGCAACGCCGGTGCGCCGTGCCAGACCGTGCCCGGGGCGCCTGGGTGCTGGCCGACGGGGCCGAACAGCACGGCCTCGTCGGAGTCGGTTGCCGCTCCGAGAGCAGGGTGATCTGGCCGATTTGGGCGTCCAGGGCGGTGCCGAGGCCGGTGCGCCCTGCTTTCGGAACGCGGGGGCCTGGACGGACGCCGGCCGGATCCCCGCGCCGTGCCGCACCCCACGGCCCACATCCACCCGCCCCGCCCGCCCCGCCAACGCGCCGGCCCCCACCCCGGGATCATCCTCGCGATGTACGCGGGCGCGACCCGAGGCCGACGCGGCGGCGGCCGCACCGTTCGTAGCGTCGAAGGCATGGAGATCACGACGACAGAGATGGGCCTTGCGGCCCGGGTGCAGAACCTCAGCAAGTCCTACGGCGCCGGCGAAAGCGGTGTCCGCGCCCTCGACGGGGTGACCGTCGGCATCCGCCGCGGCGAGTTCACAGCGATCATGGGCCCCTCCGGCTCCGGCAAATCGACGCTCATGCACATCATGGCGGGGTTGGATGCCCCGACCGGCGGCCGCGTCTGGATCGGCGACACCGAGATCACGGGGCTCTCCGACCTGGAGATGACTATCCTGCGCCGCCGCCGCGTCGGGTTCGTCTTCCAGGCGTTCAACCTCGTGCCCACCCTCGATGTGCTGGGCAACATCACGTTGCCGTTCGATCTCGACGGGCGCACGCCGTCGGCGCTCGAGCGCGCCCGCATCGACGGACTCATCGACACCCTCGGGCTGCGCTCGCGCGTGCGCCACCGCCCGCACGAACTGTCCGGCGGTCAGCAGCAGCGCGTCGCGATCGCGCGCGCCCTCGCGACCGCCCCCGACCTCGTCTTCGCCGACGAGCCGACCGGGAACCTCGACTCGCGCTCGAGCCGTGAAGTGCTGGCACTGCTCGCCGCCGCGAGCCGCGAGCACGGCCAGTCGATCGCGATGGTCACGCACGACCCCGTCGCGGCATCGCACGCCGACCGCGTGCTGTACCTCGGCGACGGCCGCATCGTCGCCGACAAGCCGCGCCAGAGCGCCGAGCAGGTCTCGGCCTTCATGCTCGCGGCGGAGGTGGCGGCGTGAGTGCGGTCGCCCGGGCGCCGCAACGGGCGGCGACGGATGCCGCGGACTCGCCTGCCCGCACGGCACCCGCCGGAGGGTGGCTGCGCGAGCGGGGGATGGGCGCGACCGTCCTCGTCGCCGGCATCTCCACCGCGTTCGGGGTGCTGCTCCTGAGCGCGAGCGGCTTCATCTCGGCGTGGGTCGGCAACGACCCCTACCTCGGCGGCGGGGAGACCCTCACGCTCATCCTCGGCATCCTGAGCGTCCTGCTCGTCGGCGTCGCCGTCTACGTCGCGGCGATCGTGACGGCGAACACGTTCTCGACGATCATCGCCGGGCGGACGCGCCAGATCGCGCTGATGCGCCTCATCGGGGCGTCGGCGCGTTCGCAGCGCCGACGGGTCGCCCAGCAGGGACTCGCGGTCGGACTCATCGGGGCAGGGCTCGGGCTCGTCCTCGGAACCGTCACCGCGGCGGGACTCCTCCTCTGGGCGAACAGCGCGCTCACGATCGACGTGTCGTACGACGTCATGCAGCCCGTGCTGCTGGTGCCGGCCGTCGTGGTCGCCCTCACCACGTGGTGCGGAGCGTGGGCGGGATCGCGTCGCGTCCTCACGGTCACGCCGCTCGAGGCGATCGCGGGATCGACGCCGCGCACGCTCGACGAGGTGTCCGGATCGCGCGGTCGGAACGCCGCCGCGCTCATCCTCTTCATCATCGGTGCCGTGCTCCTCGCACTCGGCGTGCTGGCAGGGCTCCTGAACCCGCTCGGCGTCGTGATCGCCTTCTTCGGAGGCATCCTGTCCTTCACGGGGCTGACCCTCGGCGCCGTGCGGATCATGCCGCCGATCCTGCGCCTCACGGGCCGGCTGTTCGGGCGTTCCGCGACCGCCCGCCTCGCGGCCGAGAACGCCCTGCGTTATCCGGAACGATCGAGCCGCATGGCGATCGGTGTCGTCATGGGCGTGACCCTCGTCGTCATGTTCGCGGTCGCGAACGAGTCGGTGAAGGTCGTGCTCACACGGTCGGCGGGAGGCGAGCCGCCCGCCGAGATGAGCCAGATCATGGACACGTTCGCCGCCATCATGATGGGCCTCGTCGCTGTGTCGGCCGTGATCGCCGCCGTCGGACTCGTGAACCTGCTGACGATCGGCGTCGTGCAGCGCCGTCGCGAACTGGGTCTCTTGCGGGCCCTCGGACTCACGTCGGCGCAGGTGCGTCGGGTCGTCCTGCTCGAGGCGACGCATGTGACGATCACGGCCCTGCTCACGGGACTCCTGCTCGGCGTGGCGTACGGATGGGTCGCCGCGCAGTCGCTGCTCGGCTCCGTCCAGGTGCCTCCCGCGTGGGCGTCGCCGACGCTCGTCGCACCGGCGATCCCGTGGGGTCCCGTCACCGTGGTCGTGATCGCGACGGCGGTGCTGACCCTCATCGCAGCCGTCGTCCCGACGCGGCTCGCCACCCGCGTAACCGCGGTGGAGGCCCTCGCCGAGTAGACGGCGGAACGGGAACGGGGTCGGCCGTATGGGTCGGCCCCGTTCGGGCTGTCCGGCCGGTCGGTGGCACAGGCGGCTCCGCGGTCCGAGTCGGCCGTGTGACGCGGCCGGACCGTTGTAGGTCAGACGGATGCCTCGGGCTCCGGATCGTGCGCCCAGGTCGGGGCGAGCGCCCGGAGCCGGGCGCCGCGCCACTGCCAGGTCGCCCAGAGCACCGGCCACAGCGCGGGCGCCGCGGCACCGCCGATGACGAGTCGCTCGCGCCACAGCGTTCTGAGCGGGTCGCCCGGGGCGGGGGAGACCGCCATCTGGTGGTCCCAGACGTCGAGCGCCGCAAGCGGCCCGGTGAGCGGGATGCCGCTGTCGCGGAGGATGCGCACCGCTCCCCGGGCATCCTGCACATGGCGCTCGCTCACGTGGATGAGCTGGTCGCCGAGCGGCAGGGAGCCCACCCGCATGCGCACGGGCACATCCGCGCCGCTTTCGAGCGTCGTCGGCATCCCCGTCGCCTCCATCGGTGCGAGGTCGATCAGCGGACCGTACAGTTCGGCGACCGCGCGGGGCGAGTGCAGTGCGCGCCAGGCCGCGTCGGCATCGCAGTCGAGCACGAGCTTCAGCATGATGCGCATGGCCCCAGTCTGACAGTCGCCCGCGGCGTCGCGGCGCGAGCGAGTCGGGGCGAAGCGGATGTCGCCGAAGTCGAGTAGCGTGGGAGCGCTCCCAATCGTGGGATGCCATCGAGTGCCGATCCAACGAGGTGTCATGCCCCAGCAACCCGCCACAGAGTCCGGCGACCGCTCCCACACGCTGCCCGCGGTCGAGTCGGTCGCACAGGTGTCCAGCCTGCTGCAGGACGCCGACCCGACGCTCGACCCGCAGCTCGCCGCCCGTGCGCGTGCCGCCGCCGCGGAGGGGGTCGTGCTGCTGCGGAACGACGGTGGCGTGCTTCCGCTCGCACAGCGACCCGTCGCGGTGTTCGGCCGGGTGCAGGTCGATTGGTTCGCCGTCGGCTACGGCTCCGGCGGCGACGTCAAGGTGCCGTACGTCTGGAATCTGCTGGCGGGGCTCGAGGATGCCGGTGTCGCGGTCGACCGGGAGGTCGCGAAGCTCTATCGCGACTGGACCGCGCAGCACCGCCCGGTCTTCGCGGACACGTGGGGCACTTGGCCGCACCACTTCCCCGAGATGCCGCTCGACCCTGCGGTCGCCCGCTCCGCCGCGACCCGCGCCGACACCGCGATCGTCGTGATCGGTCGCGCCGCCGGCGAGGCCCGCGAGAGCACCCTCGAGGAGGGGAGCTATTACCTCACTGCCGATGAGCGGGCCCTGCTGGGCTGCGTCACCGCCGCATTCGAGCGCACCGTCGTCGTGCTCGACGCCGGCAATGTCATGGATCTCGGCTGGCTGGCCGAGTACGGCGACCGCATCGCCGGTGTGCTGTACGCGTGGCAGGGCGGCATGGAAGGCGCCCGGGCGGTCGCCGCCGTCCTCGCCGGCGAGACGCCCCCGAGCGGGCGGCTCACCGACGCGATCGCGCATCGCTACGAGGACTACCCGAGCGCCGCCAACTTCGGTGGCCTCGACCACAACGTGTACGCCGAGGACGTCTTCGTCGGCTACCGCTACTTCGAGACGTTCGCACCCGAACGGGTGCTCTTCCCCTTCGGGTTCGGGCTCGGCTACACATCGTTCGAGACGGAGGTCGTCGAGGCATCCGCCGATGCGGGCGTCTTCCGCGCCGTCGTCGAGGTGCGGAACGTCGGCGACGCGTACGCCGGCAAGGACGTCGTGCAGGTCTACCTCGGCTCGCCCGCGGGCGCGCTCTCGCAGCCGGTCCGCCGTCTCGCGGCCTTCGCGAAGACGGGGCTGCTCGCGCCGGGAGAGTCCGAGCGTCTGGAGATGACCTTCGCGCTCGACGACTTCGCGTCGTACGACGACTCCGGGGTCACCGGGCATCGGAGCGCGTTCGTGCTCGAGCCCGGCACCTACCCGGTGCTCATCGGCAGTGATGTCCGCGCCGCGGCGCCCGTCGCCGCGTTCGAGGTCGCCGATCTCCGGGTCGTCCGCCGGCTGAGCGAGGCCGCAGCGGTCGACCCCGCCCACGCCTTCTCGCGGATGATCCGGGCGCAGGCTGAGGACGGTCGTGCCGTCGTCGGGTGGGAGGACGCGCCCACCCGCACGGTCTCGCGTCGCGAGCGGGTGCTCGCCGGGCTCCCCGCCGAGATCGCCCCGACCGGCGACCGTGGCATCCGTCTCGACGACGTCGCGGCAGGTTCCGCCACGCTCGACGCCTTCATCGCTCAGCTCGACGACGATGAGCTCGCACTCCTCACCCGCGGCGACATCACGATGGACAGCCGGCTCGGGGCGGCGGGGAATGCCGGTGTGCTCGGCGGCGTCGCCGCGTCGCTGCGCGAGAAGGGCGTCCGCCCCGTGACGACGACGGACGGGCCGAGCGGGATCCGCCTCGCGGCCTACGCGTCGCTGCTGCCGTCGGGCACGGCGCTCGCGTCGAGCTGGAACCCCGCGCTCGTGCGCGATCTCGCGGCACTGCTGGGGCAGGAGATGGTGCGGAAGGGCTCCGACGTGCTGCTGAGCCCCGGCATGAACATCCACCGCGACCCGCTGTGCGGCCGCAACTTCGAGTACTTCTCGGAGGACCCGCTCCTCACGGGGCGCATGGGCGCCGCCGTCGTCACGGGGGTGCAGGAGGCGGGCGTGTCCGCATGCCCGAAGCACTTCGCCGCCAACAACCAGGAGACGAACCGCACCCGCAACGACTCGCGTGTCTCCGAGCGGGCGCTGCGTGAGATCTATCTGCGCGGTTTCGAGATCTGCGTGCGCGAGGCGACGCCGCGCACCCTCATGACCTCGTACAACCAGGTCAACGGCGTCTGGGCGCACTACCACTACGACCTCGTCACCGTCGTGCTCCGTGACGAGTGGGGTTACGAGGGGTGCGTCATCACCGACTGGTGGATGGAGGATGCCGGCGACCCCGACTTCCCGGCGCTCCGCGACAACGCCTACCGCGTGCGGGCGCAGGTCGATGTGCTGATGCCGGGCGGAGTCAAGACCGACGACGGCGGCCCGCAGGCGTACGCCGACGGCACGGTCGCCGAGGCGCTGCGCTCGCCGGACGGACTCACCCGCGGAGAGCTCCAGCGCGGCGCGCGCAACGTGCTCGGCCTCGTCCTGGCGCTCGCACCCGTGATCGACGCGCGCGGATGACACCGGCGCGGCGGCACGGTCCCGCCGGCCGTAGCCTGGGGCGATGACCTCGCCGTTCGACCAGTCCCGCTACCAGGTGCGCCTCGAGTGGGGAGTCGCGGGGCTCGAGCGGGTCGCGGCATCCGACGTCGTGGTGGTCGTCGACGTGCTGCGGTTCTCGTCGACGGTCGTCGCGCGCCTGGAGGTGGGGGAGGCGACGCCGTTGGATGCCGCGGCGCATGCCGTTTCGCTGAACGGTGCCGCCGCTGCGGTGCGTGCCGCGGAGCTCTCGCCGGCCGTCATCCTCGGGTGCCTGCGCAACGCATCCGCCGTCGCCGACCGGATCCTCGACCTCCAGCGGGAGCGCGGGGAGCGCACGAGCATCGCCGTCATCGCGGCGGGTGAACTCACGAGCCGGGACGGCGACGCGCCCCTGCGGTTCGCCGTCGAGGACCTGCTCGGCGCGGGCGCCGTGATCGACGCCCTCGGCGCGCGCGGCATCGACCACACGTCGCCCGAGGCGGCCGCCGCCGCCGAGGCGTTCCGGGGGCTCCGCACCGCGGCGCGGCACCTTCTCACGGCATCCGGGTCGGGTCAGGAACTGATCGAGCGCGGCAGTCGTGACGAGGTGCTCGCGGCAGCCGACGTGGATGCCTCGACGGTCGTCCCCGTCCTGCAGGGCGGGGTCTTCCGCGTAGGGTCCTGACCTCCGCTCAGTCCCGCGGGGTCATCGCGGCAAGCCTCGTGGCCGGAGTGATCTCCCGCCGGGTCCAGGTGAACAGGAACCGCTCGTCGAAGGTCCGCGAGCACTTGGCGCACGAGGTCGCGCGCGTCGCCCGACGATGCCGGTACGCGACGTGCCCCGCCGGACACGTGCCGACCCACGGGGCGAGCTCCGTCGCCGTCTCGCCGTGGTGCGTCACGCCGCCCGTGTATCCGATCGCCCGAGCCGTGCGCTTCCATGCGGTGCCGTGCGCCGCACGCGCCCCCGCGAGGGCGTGCGCGATCTCGTGCAGGAGGGTCTGCCGATTCGTCTCGTCGTCGTAGCGCGCGGACAGGTACCGCGACACCGTGATGCGCTTGCGCGTGTAGTCGCACGCCCCGGCGCGGCGCTTCGCGCTGTCGTAGGCGAACGTCCACGAGGCATCCAGATGCGCGGCGATCATGTCCTCGGCGACGCGACGCAGCGCCTGCAGGTCAGACAAGACGGGTCCGTGCGGTCATGACCGGAACGATAGAACGGACGTGCGACACTCAGCTGGCGACCGAGGCGCCCGTGCGCCGCCGGTCCGCGGCGTCGATCGCGACGAGCGTCGACTCGAGCTGGTCCTCGGGGGCACCCGCCTCCTGGCGGAGGAACAGCGCGCGCTTGAAGTCGGCGCGCGCGTTCGTGAAGTCCTCCGAGTCGTAGAAGACCTTGCCGCGGTGCTGATACGCGAAGGCCGCGAGCGCCGACCACGACTGTCCCTCGGCCTCCTCGGCGCACGTCGTCAGCTCCTGGATCGCCGCCGCGTAGGCGCCGCGGAACTGCAGCACGGTGGCGTGCAGTACGCGCGCCCGCAGCAGGTCCTTGCGGGGCCCGCCCATGCGCGCGACGCGCACCGACTGCTCCGAGACGACGAGTGCGTCGTCGAGCTTGTCGAGCACCTTCAACAGCCACACCCGTTCGAGCAGCGCCTGCAGCGATCGCTGGTCACCGAGTTCTGCGAGACGGGCCCGGCACTCGTGCAGGTCCACGATCTCGCGGAGGGTATCGGGGTCGTACCCCTGGATGTAGCTCACCGGCATCCCCCTTCGTCCGTCGGTGCCCCTGCGGTGGTCAGTCCAGTGTCACCCGACGTGCGGGGCTTCGGCCGACCGCTCGCGGCGCGCCGCCGAGACGACCCGCTCAGCGCTCGAAGAGCGACGCGGAGGGCTTCGGTGAGGCGATCGCCGTGGCATCCGTCACGACCGCCGCACCGCGCACGAACTCGTCGATCTCCGCGCCCTGGGCGACCTTCGCCGGGTGGGGGCCGGCCGCCATGAGCCGCGGCAGCCACTCGACCGGAAGGGGCGACGCGGATGCCGCGATGACGAGGTTCCCGAAGCGGCGGCCCTTCAGGGTCTGGACTTCGGCGAGGACGATCGTCTCGGGCAGGACCGAGCGGATCGTCGCGACCTCGCGGCGCGCGAAGGCGAGGCCCGCGCCGTCGGCGACGTTCGTGAGGAGCACGCCGTCCGACGCGAGCAGCTCTGCGAGCACGCGGAAGTACTCGACGGTCGTCAGATGCGCGGGCGTCTGCGCGCCGGCGAAGACGTCGGACACGACGAGGTCCGCCGCGCCCTGCAGTCCGGGCGGGAGCTTCTGTGCGACCGCGCGGGCATCGCCGATCCGCACGCGGACCTGGGCTGTTCGGGGGAGCGGCAGCCGGTCGCGGACGAGGTCGATGAGCGGCTGCTCCAGCTCGATCACCTGTTGGCGCGATCCCGGCCGGGTGTGCGCGATGTAGCGCGGGAGGGTGAGCGCGCCGCCGCCGAGGTGCACGGCGGTCAGGGGTTGCCCGGGCATCCGCAGCCGGTCGATCACAGCACCCATGCGGGCGATGTACTCGAAGTGCAGGTGGGTCGGATCGTCGAGATCGACGTGGGACTGCGGCGTGCCGTCGACCTCGAGTTCGTAGCCGCCGGCGAAGCGGCTGGGCACGACACGGGCGAGGGATCCGTCCGACAGACGCACGTGCGCCGGCTCTTCGACATGTGCGCGGGCCATGCCTCCACGCTAGCGGGGCCGGTACCGTGAACGTCATGGCGGCCATCGATCTCAACGCCGACCTCGGCGAGACCGTCGACGGCGTGCCCACGGCCGACGACGCCGCGCTGTTCGCGGTGATCTCGAGCGCGAACGTGGCGTGCGGCGGGCATGCGGGCAACGCCGCGGCGATGCGTGAGGCGGTCTCGCGCGCGGCCGCGCACGGGGTCGCCGTCGGAGCCCACCCGTCGTACCCCGACCGTGTCGGGTTCGGCCGTGCGCGGATGTCGCTCCCCGCCGCGGACCTCCGCGCGAGCGTCGACGAGCAGCTCGCCGCCCTCGTGTCGGCGGGCGCCGACGTCCGCTACGTCAAGCCCCACGGGGCGCTCTACCACGCGATCCGCGACGACCGGATCGCGGCCGATGCCGTGGCATCCGCTGTCACGAACCTGTCCGCGAAGCTCGGGCGCGCGGTCCCGATCCTCGGCCTCGAGGGCGAGATCAGCGCCGCCGCCGAGCGTGCCGGGCTGCCGTTCCGCCGCGAGGCGTTCCTCGACCGCGGGTATCTGGCGGACGGGTCGCTCGTGCCGCGTGGCCGGCCCGGAGACCTGCTGCATGACACGGGCGAGGTCGCCCGGCGCGCCGTTCGGCTCGCCGAGGAGGGCGTCGTCACCGCGACCGACGGAAGCCTCGTGCGCACCGGCGCCGTCTCGCTGTGCCTCCACGGCGACACTCCCGGGGCGGTGGCCATGGCTCGCGCCGTGCGCGCCGCACTCGAGGCGGCCGGGGTCGAGATCCGTGCGCCGTGGTGACGTCGGCACGGCCTTTCGCTCGCCCCTCGGGTCGGCGGGCTGCGCGCCGCGCAGACAGGCCGTTCCTCCCGAACTGCAGGAGCGGGTGTGACGGATGGGGCTGGTGTGGCTCAGGAGACCGCTCCGGCCGCGCCGATCCTGCGGATTGGGGCGCACCGGCGACCCACAGATCAGACGCACAGGTCAGAGGCGCGGCCATGACGGTTCTCCCGAACTGCAGGAGCGGGTGTGACGGATGGGGCTGGTGTGGCTCAGGAGACCGCTCCGGCCGCGCCGATCCTGCGGCTTGGGGCGCATCACACGCCCGCGGAGCGGAGGCGCGGCCATGACAGCGCCCCGCCTGTTGCCGTTCGGCGATCGCGGCCTGCTCATCGAGGTCGACACGCTCGACGAGGTGCTGGCGCTCGCGGAGGCCCTCCGGGCCACGCGGCCGGATGGCGTCGTCGACCTCGTCCCGGCGGCCCGCACGGTCCTCGTCCACGTCGACCCGCGGCGGTTGAGCCTCGCCGCGGCCCGCGCGTGGATCGCGCAGACCGGCGATGCGCCCCACGTGACGCGCCCGCCCGGTGCCGTCGTGGAGGTGCCGATCGTCTACGATGGGCCCGATCTGGACGACCTCGCGGACAGCCTCGGCGTCACGCCGCACGCGCTCGCCACCCAGCATTCCGCGTGCGAATGGACGGTCGCCTTCACAGGCTTCGCACCCGGTTTCGCGTACCTCGTCAGTCCGGACTGGCCGCACGACATCCCCCGGCGCGCGAGCCCGCGCACGCGCGTCCCCGCCGGCGCGGTCGGCCTCGCAGGCGCCTTCGCCGGTGCGTACCCCCGCGAGACGCCCGGCGGCTGGCAGCTCATCGGCACGACGTCCGCGCCACTGTTCGACCCGGATGCCTCCCCGCCCGCGCTCCTCGTCCCCGGTGCTCGGGTGCGCTTCGTTCCGGCGGCAGTGGCGAGCGCGCCAGCGGCGGCACGCGCCGTTACCTCTCCTGCTGCTGCCGCCACGTCGGAATCGCCTCAGCCGGAAGCCCCGGCCCTCACGATCCTCGAACCCGGGCTCGGCGCGACGCTCCAGGACCTCGGCCGTCCGGGGCATGCGTCCGAGGGCATCGCCGCGTCGGGCGCCGCCGACCGCGCGGCATTGCAGACGGCCAACCGCCTGATCGGCAACGCGCCGGATGCCGCAGGCATCGAGATCACGATGGGCGGCCTCCGCGCCGTCGCCAGCACCGACCTGTGGCTCGCAGTCGCGGGAGGCTGGGGAGACCTGAGCGTCGACGGCCGGCGTGTCGACCCCTACACGGCGTTCCGGGTTCCGGCGGGAGCACAGGTGCACGTCGACTGGCTCACGCACGGCGCCCGCGCGGTCCTCGCCGTGCGCGGCGGCCTCGACGGACCACGCGTCGCCGGTTCGCTCGCGACCGACACGATGTCGGGGCTCGGCCCCGCGCCGCTGCGCGCGAGCGACACCGTCGCGCTCGCCGCGGCGGCACCCACGGGCCCCATCCCGCCCGACGATCTGCACCCCTGGAGCCCGCCGGCGCAGGGTGACCTCGTCATCGACCTCGCCCCCGGCCCGCGCGCCGACTGGGTCGAGGATGTCGGTGCCCTGTTCGACCGCGTCTGGACGGTGTCGAACGCCGCCGACCGCGTCGGTATCCGACTCGACGGTGCGCCGCTGACGCGCGCGCGCACGGGCGAACTGGCGAGCGAGGGGATGCTGCCCGGTGCGATCCAGCTGCCGCCGGACGGGCTGCCGGTGATCCTCGGCCCGGACGGCCCGGTCACGGGCGGCTACCCCGTCATCGCCGTCGTGACGGATGCCTCCCGCGACCTCCTCGCGCAGGCGCGCCCGGGGACGCGCATCCGGTTCCGACACGCTCGCTGACCCGCACCCGCGCCCGCCCCGCGCCCACCCGCGCCGCCCGATCCCCTAGAGTGGCCGCTTCAGCCCGACCGTCGGCGCGAAGGAGCGGGTGGCGCTCGCCGAGTCGGTGCTCGCCTCCTGGAAGTTCACGGGCTGAGTCACCGCAACGACCCCGCGTGCGGGCGGTTATACCGCAGCATCCGAAAGTCGTCAAGAATCGGGCTGGACAGGGCGCGTCGCACGTCCTATAGTGGGTAGTTGCGCTCCCTTCCCCCATGCCCTCATATGGTGGTCGGCTTGTGCCTGCGCCCCGTCGTCAGACGGCTCGCGCGCAGGAGTGGAACGGAGCACTCCACCTGACGACAAGGAAACCAGCCCCCGCCCGGGCTCATGGAGGTAATCCCCTTGGCTGCTGCGCGCAACGCAACCAACCCCACCACCACCCCGAAGAACGGCCGCGGCGCATCGCGCCTGTCGTTCGCGAAGATCACCGACACGCTGGAGGTCCCCGACCTCCTCGCGCTGCAGACGGAGTCCTTCGACTGGCTCGTCGCGAACGACGCCTGGAAGGCGCGCGTCGCGGAGGCGAAGGCCCAGGGCCGCACCGACGTGCCCGAGACCAGCGGCCTCGAGGAGATCTTCGAGGAGATCTCGCCGATCGAGGACCTCGGCGAGACGATGCAGCTCTCGTTCACGAACCCCTACCTCGAGCCCGAGAAGTACTCGATCGAGGAGTGCAAGGAGCGCGGCAAGACCTACGCCGCGCCGCTGTACGTCGAGGCCGAGTTCATGAACCACCTCACGGGTGAGATCAAGACCCAGACGGTCTTCATGGGCGACTTCCCCCTGCAGACCGGCAAGGGCACGTTCATCATCAACGGCACCGAGCGCGTCGTCGTGTCGCAGCTCGTCCGTTCGCCCGGTGTCTACTTCGACAAGACGCCCGACAAGACGAGCGACAAGGACATCGTCTCGGCACGCGTCATCCCCAGCCGCGGCGCCTGGCTCGAGTTCGAGATCGACAAGCGCGACCAGGTCGGCGTCCGCATCGACCGCAAGCGCAAGCAGTCGGTCACCGTCTTCCTCAAGGCCCTGGGCCTTTCGAGCGAGGACATCCTCAACGAGTTCGCCGGGTACGAGTCGATCGCCGACACGCTGTCGAAGGACACGATCCTCACCAAGGAGGACGCGCTCCGCGACATCTACCGCAAGCTCCGTCCGGGCGAGCAGGTCGCCGCCGAGGCTGCTCGCGCGCTCCTCGACAACTTCTACTTCAACCCGAAGCGCTACGACCTCGCGAAGGTCGGCCGCTACAAGATCAACCAGAAGCTCGGCCTCGACAAGCCGCTCAGCGACTCGGTGCTCACGGTCGACGACATCGTCGCGACGATCAAGTACCTCGTGGCGCTGCACCGGGGCGACGAGTCGATCCCCGGCACGCGCGCCGGCAAGCCGGCGGAGATCCGCCTGGATGTCGACGACATCGACAACTTCGGCAACCGTCGCATCCGCGCGGTCGGCGAGCTCATCCAGAACCAGGTCCGCACGGGCCTGTCCCGCATGGAGCGCGTCGTCCGCGAGCGCATGACCACGCAGGACATCGAGGCGATCACGCCGCAGACCCTGATCAACGTGCGCCCCGTCGTCGCCGCGATCAAGGAGTTCTTCGGCACGTCGCAGCTGTCGCAGTTCATGGACCAGAACAACCCGCTCGCGGGCCTCACCCACAAGCGCCGCCTGTCGGCGCTGGGCCCCGGCGGTCTGTCGCGTGAGCGCGCGGGCGTCGAGGTCCGCGACGTGCACCCCTCGCACTACGGCCGCATGTGCCCCATCGAGACCCCGGAAGGCCCGAACATCGGTCTGATCGGCTCGCTGGCATCCTTCGCGCGCATCAACGCGTTCGGCTTCATCGAGACGCCGTACCGCCGCGTGGAGAACGGCAAGGTCACCCACACGATCGACTACCTCACGGCATCCGAAGAGGTCGACTACATCGTCGCCCAGGCCGGTGCCGAGCTGAAGGCGGACGGCTCGTTCGCGACCGAGCGCGTCCTGGCCCGTCGCGGCCAGGGCGGCGAGGTCGACATGTTCCACGCCGACGAGATCGGCTACATGGACGTCTCGCCGCGCCAGATGGTGTCCGTGGGCACCTCGCTCATCCCGTTCCTCGAGCACGACGACGCGAACCGCGCCCTCATGGGTGCGAACATGCAGCGTCAGGCGGTGCCGCTGCTGCGCAGTGACTCGCCGTTCGTCGGCACGGGCATGGAGGGCTACGCCGCGATCGACGCCGGTGACGTCGTCACCGCCGACAAGGCCGGTGTCGTCATGGAGGTCTCGGCGGATGTCGTGACCGTGCAGCTCGACGAGGGCGGAACGCAGGACTACTTCCTGCGCAAGTTCGACCGCTCGAACCAGGGCAACTCCTACAACCAGCGCGTCATCGTCTCGGCGGGCGACCGGGTCGAGGTCGGCGAGGTCATCGCCGACGGCCCCGCCACCGAGAACGGTGAGCTCGCGATCGGCAAGAACCTGCTCGTCGCGTTCATGACGTGGGAGGGTCACAACTTCGAGGACGCCATCATCCTCAGCCAGGACCTCGTCAAGAACGACACGCTCTCCTCGATCCACATCGAGGAGTACGAGGTGGATGCCCGTGACACCAAGCTCGGCAAGGAGGAGATCACCCGTGACCTCCCCAACGTCAGCCCGGACCTCCTGAAGGACCTCGACGAGCGCGGCATCGTCCGCATCGGCGCCGAGGTGCGCCCCGGCGACATCCTCGTCGGCAAGGTCACCCCGAAGGGTGAGACGGAGCTCTCCGCCGAGGAGCGCCTGCTCCGCGCGATCTTCAACGAGAAGAGCCGCGAAGTCCGTGACACCTCGCTGAAGGTTCCCCACGGCGAGCAGGGCACGATCATCGCCGTCAAGGAGTTCAACGCCGAGGAGGGCGACGACGAGCTGGGCTCGGGCGTCAACCGCCGCGTCGTGGTCTACATCGCCCAGAAGCGCAAGATCACCGAGGGTGACAAGCTCGCCGGCCGCCACGGCAACAAGGGTGTCATCGCGAAGATCCTCCCCGTCGAGGACATGCCCTTCCTCGCCGACGGCACGCCCGTCGACGTGGTGCTGAACCCGCTCGGCATCCCGGGCCGCATGAACTTCGGCCAGGTGCTCGAGACCCACCTCGGGTGGATCGCGAAGCAGGGCTGGAAGGTCGAGGGCAACCCGGAGTGGGCTGCGCACCTGCCCGAGGCGGCTCGCGAGGCCGCCCCCGGCACGAAGGTCGCCACCCCGGTGTTCGACGGCGCCTACGAGGCCGAGATCGCGGGTCTGCTCGATTCGACGCTCCCCAACCGCGACGGCGAGCGTCTCATCGGCAGCTCGGGCAAGACGACGCTGTTCGACGGCCGCTCCGGCGAGCCGTTCCCGGCGCCCATCTCGGTCGGCTACATGTACATCCTGAAGCTGCACCACCTCGTCGACGACAAGATCCACGCGCGTTCGACGGGCCCGTACTCGATGATCACCCAGCAGCCGCTCGGTGGTAAGGCGCAGTTCGGTGGCCAGCGCTTCGGCGAGATGGAGGTGTGGGCCCTCGAGGCCTACGGCGCCGCGTACGCGCTGCAGGAGCTCCTCACGATCAAGTCCGACGACATCGTGGGCCGCGTCAAGGTCTACGAGGCGATCGTCAAGGGCGAGAACATCTCGGAGCCCGGCATCCCCGAGTCCTTCAAGGTGCTCATGAAGGAGATGCAGTCGCTCTGCCTGAACGTCGAGGTCCTCTCGGCCGACGGCACGGCGGTCAACCTCCGTGACACCGACGATGAGGCCTTCCGCGCAGCGGAGGAGCTCGGCATCAACATCTCCACCCGGTTCGAGTCCTCGTCTATCGACGAGATCTGATCCGCGGCATCCCTTTACAGAATTCCGACACAGGAGAACCAGTGCTCGAGTCCACCACTTTCGATCAGCTTCGCATCGGCCTGGCCACCGCCGACGACATCCGTCGTTGGTCCTTCGGCGAGGTCAAGAAGCCCGAGACCATCAACTACCGCACGCTCAAGCCCGAGAAGGACGGCCTCTTCGGCGAGCAGATCTTCGGACCGTCCCGTGACTGGGAGTGCGCCTGCGGCAAGTACAAGCGCGTCCGCTTCAAGGGCATCGTCTGCGAGCGCTGCGGCGTCGAGGTCACCAAGTCCTCGGTCCGCCGTGAGCGCATGGGCCACATCGAGCTCGCCGCGCCCGTCACCCACATCTGGTACTTCAAGGGCGTCCCGTCGCGCCTCGGGTACCTGCTCGACATGGCGCCGAAGGACCTCGAGAAGGTCATCTACTTCGCCGCGTACATGGTCATCTCGGTCGACGAGGAGGCGCGCCACCGTGACCTCCCGACGCACGAGGCGAACCTGAACCTCGAGATCAAGAACCTGGCCGACCGCCGCGACGCCCGCGTCGCCGCGCGTCTGACCAAGCTCGAGGAGGAGCTCGCCGCCCTGGAGGCGGAGGGCGCCAAGGCCGACCAGAAGAAGAAGGTCAAGGATGCCGCCGAGAAGGAGATGGCATCCATCCGCAAGAACGCGGACGACCAGGTCGCCCGTCTCGAGCGGATGTGGGAGGAGTTCCGTAACCTCTCCGTCGGTCAGCTCAAGCAGGAGGACGAGGTCTTCCACGAGCTGCAGGACCGCTTCGGTCAGTACTTCGAGGCCTACATGGGCGCCGAGTCGATCAAGCGTCGCCTGGAGGCGTTCGACCTGGCCGCAGAGGCCGAGTCGCTGCACCTGCAGATCTCCGAGGGCAAGGGCCAGCGCAAGATCCGCGCGATCAAGCGCCTGAAGGTCGTCAACTCGTTCCTGCAGACCGGCATGTCGCCGGCATCCATGGTCCTCGACGTCGTCCCGGTGATCCCGCCGGAGCTGCGCCCGATGGTCCAGCTCGACGGTGGCCGGTTCGCGACGAGCGACCTGAACGACCTGTACCGCCGCGTGATCAACCGCAACAATCGCCTCCGTCGCCTGATCGACCTCGGTGCTCCCGAGATCATCGTCAACAACGAGAAGCGGATGCTGCAGGAGGCCGTCGACGCACTGTTCGACAACGGCCGCCGCGGTCGTCCCGTCACGGGCACCGGCAACCGTGCGCTGAAGTCGCTGTCCGACATGCTCAAGGGCAAGCAGGGCCGCTTCCGTCAGAACCTCCTCGGTAAGCGCGTCGACTACTCGGGCCGTTCGGTCATCATCGTCGGCCCGCAGCTGAAGCTGCACCAGTGTGGTCTGCCGAAGCAGATGGCGCTCGAGCTCTTCAAGCCGTTCGTGATCAAGCGCCTCATCGACCTCGGTCACGCGCAGAACATCAAGGCGGCCAAGCGTCAGGTCGAGCGCATGCACGCGCAGGTCTGGGACGTGCTCGAGGAGATCATCCGCGAGCGCCCCGTGCTGCTGAACCGTGCGCCCACGCTGCACCGTCTCGGCATCCAGGCGTTCGAGCCGCAGCTCGTCGAGGGCAAGGCCATCCAGCTCCACCCGCTTGTCTGTGCGGCGTTCAACGCCGACTTCGACGGTGACCAGATGGCCGTGCACCTGCCGCTGTCCGTCGAGGCGCAGGCCGAGGCGCGCATCCTCATGCTCGCGTCGAACAACATCCTGAAGCCCTCCGACGGCCGCCCGGTCACCCTGCCCTCGCAGGACATGATCATCGGTCTGCACCACCTGACCACGGTCAAGGACGGGGCGCTCGGTGAGGGCCGCGTGTTCGGCTCGGTCGGCGAGGCGATCCTCGCGAAGGACGAGGGCACCCTCGACCTGCAGGCGAAGGCCCGCATCCGCATCCCCGGCCTGTCGTTCCTCGAGGGCGAAGCCCCCGAGGGCTACGAGCGCCACGGCCTCGTGGATGCCTCGCTCGGCCAGGCGATCTTCAACGACACGCTCCCCAAGGGCTACCCGTTCGTGCGCGAGCAGGCCGACAAGGGCAAGCTGTCGCAGATCGTCAACAAGCTCGCCGAGGAGTACCCCAAGGTGGAGGTCGCGGCATCCCTTGACCGCATCAAGGACGCCGGCTTCTACTGGGCGACCCGCTCGGGTGTGACCGTCGCGCTGAGCGACGTCCTCACGCCGCCGAACAAGGGCGAGATCATCGCCAAGTTCGAGAAGCAGGCGCAGAAGGTGCAGGGCCAGTTCGAGAAGGGTCTCGTGACCGACGCCGAGCGTCGTCAGGAGCAGATCAAGATCTGGACCGAGGCGACCGACGAGGTGCAGGCCGCGATGAAGGCCAACTTCCCGGCCGACAACACCATCAACCGCATGGTGTCCTCGGGTGCTCGTGGTAACTGGCTGCAGATCCGTAACATCGCCGGCATCCGAGGCCTGGTCAACAACACCAAGGGTGAGATCATGCCGCGCCCGATCATCTCCTCGTACCGCGAGGGGCTGTCGGTCGCCGAGTACTTCACCGCGACGCACGGTGCCCGTAAGGGTCTGGCCGACACGGCCCTCCGTACGGCCGACTCGGGTTACCTGACGCGTCGCCTCGTGGACGTCTCGCAGGATGTCATCATCCGTGAGGAGGACTGCGGCACGAGCAAGGGCCTCGAGTTCGTCATCGCCGCCCCGGGCGCCGACGGCGCGCTCGTGCGCGACGCGAACGTCGAGAACTCGGTGTTCGCCCGCACGCTCGCCGCCGACGCGGTCTCGCCCTCGGGCGAGGTCGTCGCCGCGGCCGGTGAGGACGTCGGCGACGTGCTCATCGACAAGCTCGTGGAGGCGGGTGTCGAGTCGATCAAGGTCCGCTCGGTGCTCACCTGCGACTCGGCGGTCGGCGTCTGCGCGAAGTGCTACGGCCGTTCGCTCGCGACCGGCAAGCTCGTCGACATCGGGGAGGCGGTCGGCATCATCGCCGCCCAGTCGATCGGTGAGCCCGGCACGCAGCTGACGATGCGTACCTTCCACACGGGTGGTTCGGCCTCCGCCGACGACATCACCCAGGGTCTGCCGCGTGTCCAGGAGCTGTTCGAGGCGCGTACCCCGAAGGGTGCCTCCCCGATCGCCGAGGCCGACGGTCGCATCGCAATCGACGAGACCGACAAGGCCAAGAAGGTCATCCTGACGCCCGACAACGGCGACGAGCCGCACGTCTACCCCGTGCTCAAGCGTGCGACCCTCCTCGTCGAGGACGGCCAGCACGTGACGGTCGGTCAGCCGCTGCAGGTCGGAACGCTCGACCCCAAGGAGGTCATGCGCGTGCAGGGTGCCCGCGAGGTGCAGAAGTACCTCGTCGGCGGCGTGCAGGGCGTCTACCGCTCGCAGGGTGTGCCGATCCACGACAAGCACATCGAGGTCATCGTCCGTCAGATGCTGCGGAAGGTCACCGTGGTCGACCACGGCGACACGACGCTGCTGCCCGGTGAGCTCGTCGACTTCAAGCGGTACCAGCAGATCAACCGTGAGGCCGTGGCCGAGGGCAAGCGCCCCGCGTCGGGTCGTCCGGAGCTGATGGGTATCACGAAGGCGTCGCTCGCGACCGAGTCGTGGCTGTCGGCCGCGTCGTTCCAGGAGACCACCCGCGTCCTCACGCAGGCGGCCATGGAGGGCAAGAGCGACCCGCTCGTCGGCCTCAAGGAGAACGTCATCATCGGAAAGCTCATCCCCGCCGGAACGGGACTCTCGAAGTACCGCGGAGTCACGGTCGAGGCGACGGAGGAGGCCAAGAGCGAGCGGTACCCCAACCGCATCTTCGCCTCGGACGGCGCCTACTCGGACGCCGACCTGAGCTACGTCGACTTCGACAGCTTCTCGAGCGACGGCTTCTCGAGCGAGTACAACTAAGCACCAATTGCGAAGGGCTCCGGGTATGTTCCCGGAGCCCTTCGTCGTGTCCGCCGGGCGCCGGCGCACCGTCGTCGTAGCCTGGAGCAATGGCACGGATCGGCGGCAGGAATGCCTTCCTCGCGTGGTTCGTGGGGCTCGCGTGCCTCGCGATCCTCGGCGTGTTGGCGTACCTCGCGGTGCCCATGCTCCCGGTATCCCTCGCGTGGGTCGGTGCGACGGTCGGCCAGACATCGGAGACGTCCGCGCCCGTCGCGGCGGGCGATGAGGCGGTCGCCGGGCCGCCGACGCAGTGCCCGAAGCTCTACGACGAGGCGCTCTGGGCGGCCATGCGGTCCACGAAGAAGTCGGTGATGACCCCGTCGAAGGACGCGCCGACGACGACGGCGACGGCGCTCGTGAGTGCGCTGCAGCCGCAGGTGACCCTGACCTGCTCGTGGCATTCGTCTCTCGGGACGGTGACGACGACGCTCGCGACGGTTCCGCCGGATGCCGGGGCGATCGCCTCCTCGGCACTGCCCGCCGCGGGATTCACCTGCGAGAAGATCGACGACCGCACGCGGTGCGCCCGCAGCGACGGCGACCTCACCGAGACGATCGAAGCAGGTGGCGGAACGTGGCTCTCGACGAGCGAGAACGGCTGGCATCCCAAGGACTACGTCAGCCGCACGGCCGCCGTCGTCTGGCCCTGAGCCTGCCGCCGCGGGCGCACCGCCCGGCATCCGCATCACGTACTCCGCAGAAACTCACGAACTCCGCAACGCGGGCGGGGGATGGATGCGGAGTAGGTGACAGTCTGCGGAGTTGGTGCGCGCCTCGCACGGCGCGCGCAGGAGGGGGTCCCGCCTGCCGCTGGGCGTCGCGTCAGGGCGTCGCGCTGGGGGTCGCGCTGGGCGTCGCAGGTGTCACGGAGGGCGACGGGCGACCACCCGCGGGCCACAGTGCCGAGATGACGGCGTCCGTGTAGCCGGTCGGCGCGAGGTTCGAGTACTGCGTGTCGACGACGACGCCGTCGCGGTAGAAGACGGTGCGGCCGTTCTTCACAGGCAGATTCGGGTCGTCCCATGTCTTCTCGCAGCGGATGCCGCCGCGCGGCTCGTAGCAGGTGAAGCCGTCCTGACCGAGCGCGAACAGGGCATCCCGCGCCTCGCGATCGGGGGAGTAGCCGATGACCGTGACCAGTCGCGTCGCCGCTGCGCCCGGCTCGCCCCAGACACAGACGCGCGCACTGTCCTCGCGGATTCCCCCGCCCATCCCCGGCGCGTTCAGGGGCACGTCCTCGAGCTGTGCGAGCACGGCGTCCGTGAGGAGGTCGCGGCAGCCCTGAGGCAGATCGGCGGGCAGCGGCGTCGTCGAGACGGAAGACCCCATCGGGAACGGCGTGACGGATGCCGACGGCGTCGGCCGCGGGGCCGCTCCCGTCGTCACGGACGACGATGACCCGATGGGCGCGGGTGCCCCGGCGCATCCGGCCAGCAGGAGTACCGCCGTGATCGCGCCGAGTGCGGCCGGGAGGAGATGTGCGGGGCGGGGCATGCCTCCACGATAAGCAGGTCGCGCCGCACACTGTGCAGGAAGCGCGGCGAGGCTCCACGATGCTCGCGCTCGCGGGCGTTACTCTCGCAGGTGCGGCGGCACGGGCCCCCGCGTGAGGAGCACACGCCATGAGCGACCAGAAGAACGGCGAGCCGGTCGACGAGAACGTCCCGGCGGAGGAGTCGACGTCGGTGGATGCCGCGGTCGCCAGCGCCAACGAGGGTCTCGCGGACGCCGAGGCCGCATCGCGTGACGCCGTCGTCGAGGAGCCCGCAGTCGCTTCGGAACCGGTCGAACACGACCAGCCGGTCGTGCGCGACGAGCCCGCTCCCGTCGCCGGCAGCAGCTACGCCGACGACCCGGTGGACGAGGACTACGTCCCCGGCGCGTACTCCACCGCGGCGGACGAGCCCACCGAGATCGTCGAGCCCGTCGTGGTCGCCCCCGTGGTCGTCCCTCAGCCGCAGCCCATCTTCGTCCAGGCGCCCGAGGCCCCACGCCCGCGCGGCAACCGTGCCGCCGCCGGTGCCATCGGCATCCTGGCCGCGCTCGCGTTCGGCATCCTCTACCTCGCCGCGGCGATCGGACTGCGCATCGCGCGCGGCGATCTCGCCGTGGAGAAGGCCGGCAGCGAGGCGACCGCCGCTCTCGCGTCGTGGTGGTTCTGGGTTCCGGTCGTCGTGTTCTTCCTCTCGTTCTGGCTGCTGGGTGCGATCGTCAACCGCGGACGCTGGGGCCACTGGGTGATCTTCGGGCTCCTGGTGGGCGTCGCCTCCTACGGGGGACACCTCCTCGGACAGCTCTTCCAGGCGCCGTTCTGGCAGCTGACCGCGTCGCAGGGCGAGGAGCTCGTGCGCGGGCAGCTGCTCGCGCCGCTCGCGATCGTCGCCCTCGTCATCGGCCGTGAGCTGACGATCTGGTTCGGTGCGTGGGTGGCCGCGCGCGGCAAGCGGATGAGCGAGCTCAACCGCGAGGCGCAGCGCGAGTACGAGCGCACGCTCGAGGCGGGCCCGCGCATCCAGCAGGGCTGATGTCCGAGCCGCGTCCGGGGCTGTCGCCGCGTATCGCGGTCGCCTTCGCGAGCGCCGGGTTCGTCGCACTCGTCATCGCGGGTTTCGGCATGCTGAGCCTGCTCACCGACACCGAGGTGCTCCCCGTGACAGGGCTCGGCCAGGCGCCCGGGATCGTCGGCGTCGTGCTCGCAACCCTCGCCTTCGTCGGGGTGACGGCGCGCGCCGCCACGCGGGGCCACCCGCGGTACACCGCCGTCGTGCCGACGGTCGCGGCGACCTTCCTCGCCTATCTCGCCGGTGTGGTCCTCGGGGCGGTCTTCTCAGGCGGAGACCCCGCCCGCGCGATCTCCGCGGCCGGGGCCTTCGCGACGTCGTGGTTCGCCGTCGTGCTGGCATCCGCCGCCCTCATCTGCGGCTGGGCGGCGATCGCCCTCGTCCGCACGCGCGCGTCGCGGCCGCGCTGGCCGTGGGAGAACGACGAACCCTGATCGACCCGCCCGCGCGCCGTGTTCCGTGAAATCCCGCCGGAACGGGGCGATTGCCGCGACAATGGATGCCGTGGAGCGGTCGATCGAGACCCAGGTGAGCCAGGCGGTCGACGCCTGGCTGCGCTGGCTGCCCAGGTGGGAGCCGGCCACCCACCGCGGCCGTGTCGCCCCCTGCCGACGGTGCTTCGGCTCGCCCATCCTCTCCGCCGCGGGCCTCGGCGCCGACGTTCCGCACGGCGTCCAGCACGGGCTGTCAACGCGGATCAAGACGATCGTCGACCACGCCGTCGCGGAGTACACGTCGCGGAACCTTCCCATGCTGCAGGCGGAGCTCGATCAGCAGGCGGCTCGCAACCGTGCGCGCAGTTACCGGCCGACCGAGGGCCTCGCTCCCGAGTTCGAGGGCCTTCCGCTGGACCCTGACCCGGTACCGGGCGCACCGTTCCTCTTCACGATCTCCGGCATGGCGGATGAAGTGGATGCCGAGATCCCCGCCCTCCCGCCGCTCAGCGATGAGGCGAAGATCGCGCTCCGTCAGGAGGTCGGTCTCGCCGACGACTACGCGAACCTCATCGGACGCGAGGCGTGCGCGGTCCTCCTCCATCACCGGCTGCGCATCCAGGCCGCGGTGGGGCAATACGTCGAGCCGCAGATCGCGGCGATGCTCGAGGAACTCACGCGTTCGCTCGACGCCCCGTTCGATCCGAATGCCGATCCGGGCATCCCAGAGCTGTAACGGTCCGCTGGGCATCTGCCCGCAACGTCAATCGTCAGGCGGGGCTTTGTTAGCATTGCCGGGGGTTCGACGACGTCCGGGGACAAGTGGGTGAAGGGGTGAGATGACGCGCAGGCTGCCCTCCGCGCCGCCTCTGCTGCCCGGTCTCGACTACGTCAGGCCGCTCGGCTCGGGCGGTTTCGCCGACGTGTTCCTGTACCAGCAGGACATGCCGCGTCGACAGGTCGCCGTGAAGGTGCTGCCGGCCGGTGAGCGCGATCCCGACCTGTTGCGCATGTTCAATGCCGAGGCGGACGTGCTCGCGCACCTGTCCGCGCACCCCGCGATCGTGACCGTGTACCAGGCCGGCATCTCGGCCGATGGTCGGCCGTACATCGTCATGGAGTACTGCCCCGGCTCCCTCGCCCAGAGCTACCGCATCGACCGTCTGCCGGTGGCCGAGGTCATGGCGACCGCGGTGCGTCTCGCGGGTGCGCTCGAATCGGCGCACCGCGGGGGCCTCATCCATCGCGACATCAAGCCCAGCAACATCCTGATCACGTCGTTCGGCTCTGCCGTGCTCGCCGACTTCGGAATCTCCTCCGCTCTCGTGCGCTCGGGGGACGACGAAGTCCTCGCGATGTCGATCCCGTGGAGCGCTCCGGAGGTCGTCGCGGAGCAGACCGGCGGAACGATCGCGAGCGAGGTCTGGGGTCTCGGCGCGACGGTGTACTCCCTGCTCGCGGGTCACAGCCCGTTCGAGCGTCGCGAGAAGGGGCAGAACACGCGGGAACTCATGCGTCGTCGCATCTCCCGCGCGACCTTCGTGCCGATCGCCCGCGCCGACGTGCCCGACGCCCTCCAGCAGGTGCTCGCGACCGCGATGGCGCGCGAACCCGAACGCCGCTACGCCTCGGCCCTCGAGTTCGGTCAGGCCGTGCAGGAGGTCCAGCGCGGCGAAGGCATCGCGCCGACGCCGCTCGAGGTGCCCGCGGCCGAGTGGATGCCCGCGGCCGTATCCGTCGACTTCGCCGACGCGAGCGCGCGCGGTCCCGTGCGCAGCCGCGTCGAGCACGAGAGTCGCCGGGCGCCCTCGCCGCTCGAGGAGACGCGTCGCCGCGACGAGGACACCGACGTGACCACGCCGCCGGCCGCGTCGCACCGCGTCTGGCCGTGGATCGTGGGTGGCATCCTCGCGCTCGGCCTCGCGGTGGGCGGGGCGATCGTCATCTGGATGGGGTTGACCTGATGCGCCGCTCGACGGCGTTCGGGCTGACCGCGGCGGGCGTCGCGGTCGCTCTCGTCGCAGGGCTCAGCATCGCCTGGCCCGGTCTCGACGCGCAGCGCACGCCGCCCACCGGCACGACGGCATGGGTGCTGCAGGCGGACGGGCTCCGCTACGCGCGGGTCAACACCGCGATCGACGAACTCGACACCGTGCGCAGCGTCAGCAACCCGAGCCGTGTCGTGCAGGCCGGTGCCGCGTCGTACATGTTCACGGACGGCGATGCCAAGGTCATCCGGATCGACGACGCGATTCCCACGGATCTGGATGCCGAGGGGATGCGCGAGGCCGCCTCCGCGCCCGCCGGGACGGAGGAGGTCGACACGGCGGGGGACTTCGTCGCCTACCGCACCGACACCGGGGCGATCTACGCGGGGACCCTCTCGTCCGGCCGCGTCACCGAGATCGACCCGAACAGCGCCGACAAGGACGCGCGCGCCTACACGTCCGATGCGATCGCGGTGGATGCCGAGGGGCGCCTGTTCAGCTACTCGTCCGCGGACGGCTCGGTCATCCGCGCGGATGTCACGACAGCATCCGTCGAGCGTCGGGACACGGTCCAGGGGTCGATCGGCACACCCACGCTCACGGGGGCGGGCGGCGACTGGGTGCTCGTGGACACCGCGTCGGGCGAGTACTGGTCGAAGGATGCCAGCGGCGCCTCGGCGGGGACGTCGGGGACGGTCGCCGTCTCGCGCACCGACGTCGACGGGACCGATGTGTACCTCGCCGACGAGAACGGGGTCGTGCGGGTGCCGACCGCGAACGGCTCGCCCGAGCGCGTGTTCGGCGATCGCACGACGGCGCGCGGGACGCCGGCTCGCCCCGTCGTGCGCAACGGCGTCGTCGCCGCCGCGTGGCTTCCTGAAGGTTCTGGGCCCGGCACCCTGTGGACGTCCACCGCCGGTGACGTGTCGCTCGACTACGCCGGGTCGACCCTGCCCTCGCAGCGCCGCCCCGTGCTCGCCGATGCGGGCGCCGGGCTCATCCTCAACGACACCCGCTCCGGATGGGTGTGGGAGGTGCCGTCGGGTCGGCTCGTGGCATCCAGCCAGCACTGGGACCTCGACGACGCCGCCCAAACGGCGCCCGAGACCAACGAGCAGGAGCCGCCGGCGGTCATCGATCCGCGGCCGCCCGTCGCCGTCGACGATTCCTTCGGTGTGCGCCCGGGCGCACTGGTCTCGCTCCCCGTGCTGCTGAACGATCACGACCCCAACGAGGACGTGCTCGCGATCGACCCCGCCTCCGTGCAGGGGCTCGACCCTGCCTTCGGCGCGCTCACGATCACTGACGACCGTCAGCGGCTCGCCGTCCGCGTGTCTCCGGATGCCAGCGGCACGGCGAGCTTCACGTACGTGGTGTCCGACGGCACGAGTGAGGGCGGTCTGCTCTCGAACGCCGCGACCGTGACCCTGCGGGTCGTCGCCGACAGCGAGAACTCCGCCCCCGAGTGGTGCGGCGTGGAAGGCTGCCAGCAGACGTGGCCGGAACCCGAGGTCTCGCCCGGGGGAACCGTGGCGCTGCCGGTCCTCGGCGACTGGGTCGACCCCGAAGGGGACCCCATCATCCTGCTGTCGGCGACCGACGAGTCGGGCGGCGGACAGGTCGCCGCGACCCCCGAAGGGGAGATCGTCTACCAGCACAACGACACGGGGGCGGATGATGCGGCGCAGGTCGCGCCCGTCGCCCTGACCGTCGGGGACACCCGCGGCGCGCTCACGAGCAAGATCCTCTCGGTGCGGATCATGCCCGAGGCTCAGCCGCAGGTGCAGTCCTTCGCGGTCGTCGACACCGTCGGGTCGCGCCTCACCGTCGATGTCGCCCCGCATGTCACGGGAACAGCCGGCTCGGCGACCCTCACGACGGCCCGCGTACTCGACGATGCCGCGGCGACGGCGACCGTCGTGGGTGGAACCACCCAGTTCGACTTCGCCGCGACCGGACCGGGCACCTATCGTGTCGCGGTGACGATCTCGTCGGGCGGTCGCGAGGCCACGGGACTCGCCCGCATCACGCTGCTCCCGCCGGATGCTCCCGCGCAGCTCGCGACGGCGCCGGTCGTCGCGTTCGTGCGGCCGAAGGCCGACGCGACGGTGGACGTCTTCGCGGCGGTGTCGAACCCGACGGGGCGTGTGCTGCTGCTCAGCGACGTGGTCGTCCGTGCCGCGTCCGGTTCCTCTCTCACGGCGGAAGCAGTCGGCCAGAGCCAACTGCGGGTGTCCGGCGCGACCCCCGATGAGGCGCCGGGCCTGCTCGGCACCGTCTCGTACCGGGTCAGCGACGGTACTGACGACGAGGGCGCGCAGGTCGTCGGCGAGGCCACCGTGTACCTCCTGCCGCCCGCGCCCGAAGCGGCGCCGATCACCGTCGACGACAGCGTCGTCGTGCGTTCCGGGGCGCAGCTGGACATCCCCGTGCTCGACAACGACGTCGCCGCGGCGGGCGGTCGTCCCCGGCTCGACCCGGAGTCGATCCTCTCGTCCAGCGCCGACGCCCTCGCCTTCGCATCGGGCGACGTCGTGCGCTACCTCGCCCCGACCGAGCCCGGCGAGTACGCCGTCGACTATCGCGCCTTCACGACCGGGTCGCCCGCGCTGGGCGATGTCGCACGCGTGCACATCCGTGTCATGCCGGACGACGAGAATCGCGATCCTCTGCCGAAGCGGCTGTCGGGCCGCGTCGCGAGCGGGATGTCCACGACGATCCCCTTCGACGGATTCGGCATGGACCCCGACGGCGACGTCGTCCGTCTCGACCGGATCGTCAGTCAGCCGACGCACGGGTCCGCCGCGATCTCGCCCGACGGCACGTCCATCGTCTACACGAGCACGGCGGGCACGAGCGGACAGGACACCTTCACGTACCGGGTCGTCGACGCCTTCGGGGCGAGCGGCGAGGGGACCGTCCGCATCGGTGTCCTCAGCGGCGAGGCGAACCCGAGTCCCATCACCTACACCGACTACGTACACGTCCAGGCGGGCGACGGCAGTGTCATCCGCGTGCACCCGCTCGCGAACGATCTCGATCCGATGCAGGGCACTCTGAAGCTCGTCGGCGTGCGGCCCGACGTGCCCGAGTTCGCCCTCGACGGCTCCGAGAGCCCCGAATACGCCCGCCTGTCGAGCCGGATCCTGAACGTGACCGACAACACCGTCACCATCGCGGCCGGGACGGAGCCGGGCACGATGTCGTTCCTCTACGACGTCGAGTCCTCCTCGGGGAACACGGCGCGGGGCCTCCTGGTCGTCAAGGTCGTCAACCAGCGCGTACCCGACTTCCCGCTCGTCACCGACACCGTTCTGACCGCCGCCGATCGGGACGATCTCGAGAACGGCGTCGACGTCCTGTCGGGCAAGGTGCTGTGGTCGGGCGGCGACACGGGCGATCTGAAGGTCGGGCTCTGGGGATCACCTGCGGGAGTGAGCGTGGAGGGCAACCGCGTGCGCGCCGACCTCACCGACGCTGCACGCATCATCCCCTTCTCGGTGACCGGCGACACCGCGGCGGGGCCCGTGACGACGTACGCCTTCCTACGCGTGCCCGCCGCCTCCGACGGTCTCGTGTCGCTGCGCCCGGGGGTCGCGCCGATCGCCGTCACGGAGGGCGACAAGGTGGATGCCGACGTCGCCGGTCTCGTCGCAGTGCCGCGCGGACGGAGCATCGAGATCGACGCGGGCGCCGTGCGCTCGTCGGGGTCGCGGACGGCGGCATCGTGCGTCGCGACATCCGGCACGGGCATCCGCTACATCGCCGGCGAAGGATCGCCCTGGGCCGACACCTGTCTCGTGCCGGTGCGGCTCGAGGGCACGACCGCATGGACGGTCCTGCCGATCCCGGTCGTCGTCACCCCGATCAACCCGCAGCCGTCGCTCTCTCCCGCCGCCCTCGACGTCGCCCCCGGTGAGACGTACGTGTACGACCTCACCTCGATGACCACGTGGCAGGGCCGCGAGGAACCGATCCAGTACCGGGTCGAGGACACCGCGCGCTCCTTCGACCTCACCCTCGCCGGATCGCAGCTAACGATCCGGGGCAACGACAACGCCGCGCCCGGCACGATCGAAAGCGTCCTCGTCGAGGTGACGAGTCACCCGGGGGTCGCCCCCGCGCGCATCACGCTGCGCGTCGGGGCCGCTCCGTCGACCCTGCCGCAGGGCGGCCAGGCCTCGCAGCAGTGCAGCCAGGCCTCGGGTGCGTCGTGCGCGATCACGGTCATCGGCGCGCCGGGGGAAGTCAACCCGCTGCCGTCGACCCCGCTCGAACTCGTGTCGGTCGCCGCGTCGAGCGCGTGCGTCGGAGTCTCGTTCTCGGTGGCATCGCCTACCCGCGTCGTCGCGAGCTGGACCGAGGATGCCCCGGGCGCGACCTGCACGGCCACGTTCACCGTGCGTGACGCTCAGGGACGCCAGACCGCGGCGGGCCGTGACGGCACGGTCGTCCTCGACCTGCAGGGGTTCCCACGGGCGCCCGGATCCGTCGCGCAGACCGCGTATGCCGACGGCTCGCTCACGCTCCGCGTCGATGCGGGCCAGGCGCAGACGTCGTACCCCGCCATCACCGGCTTCGACGTGCGTTACGGCGGTCAGAGCGTCGCGACGTGCACGCCGCAGGGCGTCTGCCCGTCGATCCCGGCGCCGAACGGCGAACCGCGTCAGTACGAGGTCGCCGCGGTCAACGCGGTCGGTCCGTCGCACCAGACCGTCCGGACGACGGCGTGGGCCTACAACGCCCCGGTCCCCCCGTCGGGCGCGACCGCGACGCCCATTCCTGCCGGGCCCGACGGTGGCGTCGCCTCGATCGTGTTCACGGGCGTGGATTCGGCGGCCACGAGCGCCCTGCAGGTCGCGAGCCCGGCGGGAGAGACCGTCACGGTGACGGTGCCCGTCGGCGCGACGACCCTCACCGTGCCGTCCTTCCGGGTCGGGGCGAACACCGGGACCGTCGTGACAGTGACGCCGATCTCGCGCTACGAGCTGCCGCCCGGACTCGGCGGCCCGTCGGTCGGGTCGATGACCCTCCTCGCCAACGGCGTCGGCGCTCCCACCTCCCTCTCGCTGTCGCTCTCGGCCGTCAACTCCGGTGACCGCACGGTCGAGGTCACCGCGGTCGGGTCGGCGTTCTCGGGCGGTGACGGATCGACGCTGCGCTACGGCATCATCCAGCAGGGCACGGGAACCTGTGTCGCGACCGTCGACGGCAGCCGCCGTGTCTTCCGCAATCTGCCCGACGGCCGGCTGTACACGTTCGAACTGTGCGTGGAGTCATGGCACGGGGACACCATGTTCGGACGCACCTCGACCACCGCCGACGTCCGCGCGGTGCAGAATCCGCGCTCGCCGCAGGGCTACACCTTCGTGGTGGGGCCGACCGCGCACGTCTCCGACGGCGGTGCGACGTGGACGATCGATTCCGCGCCGACCTCCTCCGAGGTCCCTCCCAACGACAACACCATCGCCTTCACCAACTGGCCGAGCAACACGACGTTCGGCAGCGACCCCGGCATCCGTGTGCGCTACGAACACATCTCGGGATGGTGGCAGTCGAGCTGGGGCAACGTGACGCCGGCGCCCGGCAGCGCCCCCTATCAGGTGCGCGCGAACTGGTCGCTCGGTGCATGCAACGGCGGGCAGCGGCTGACCGCGGACGTCTCCTCGACAGGAGACCTCGCCGCGATCAGTCGCGACGCGTCCGCCATCGTGTACTACGACGAGGACGGCGCCCCCATCGCGGCGGGCAGCGACCCGTGGATCGTCCCCGACAACGCCGTGCGCGTCGAGGGCGTCCGTGTCACGGTCGACTGGTCGGCGCGAGGCTGGGGCCTCGCCCCGGCGACCGGCACGCTCTCGACCCGATGCACTCCTGTTCCCCCTGCTCCTGCTCCCACCGCCCCCTGAGGACCCTCCATGACGATCACCCCCGAACAGGCGACCTGGTTCGCGCAGACTTTCGCGGCGCTCGCCGACAACGTGGAGCGTGCCGTGCTCGGCAAGCGCCACGTCGTCGAACTCGTGCTCACCGCGATGCTCAGCGAAGGCCATGTGCTGCTCGAGGATGTCCCGGGCACCGGCAAGACCTCGCTCGCGCGCGCCGTCGCGCAGTCGGTGCAGGGGACGACGACCCGCATCCAGTTCACTCCGGACCTTCTGCCCGGTGACATCACCGGCATCACGGTCTACGACCAGAAGACGGGCGAGTTCGACTTCCACAAGGGGCCGGTGTTCGCGAACATCGTGCTCGCCGACGAGATCAACCGCGCGAGCCCGAAGACGCAGGCGGCGCTGCTCGAGGTCATGGAGGAGGGGCACGTCACGATCGACGGCGTCACCCGTCCGGTCGGCAAGCCCTTCCTCGTCCTCGCGACGCAGAACCCCGTCGAGCAGGCCGGAACGTATCGCCTGCCCGAAGCGCAGCTCGACCGGTTCCTCCTGCGCACGTCGCTCGGCTACCCCGACCACGCTGCGACCGTGCGGATCCTCGATCAGGGCGCGACCGCGATCGCCGAACTCGCGCCGATCATCACCCCGGGGGCGCTCACCGGCATGGCGGAGCTCGCCGCGGAGGTGTACGTCGACGCGCTCGTGCTCGACTACATCGCGCGCCTCGTGGATGCCACGCGCTCGGCAGACGAGGTGCGCCTCGGCGTCTCGATCCGCGGCGCGCTCGCGCTGACGCGCGCGACCCGGGCGACCGCGGCCGTGCAGGGGCGCACCTATGCGACCCCCGACGACGTCAAGCGTCTCGCCGTCGCCGTGCTGGCGCACCGCCTGATCCTGCACCCCGAGGCGGAGTTCGACGGCGTCACGGCGGAGGCCGTCATCGGCCAGGTGCTCCTCGACGTCGCGCCGCCCACCCGCCGGGAGAACGTGTGACCGAACGCACGGGCACCCTCTCCGAGACGCGCCTGACGCGTACGTCGGCGAGTTCGCGCACGGGCGATCGCACCGAGGTCACCTCGGCGCGCAGCCGTGCGCTCGTCGGCGCCGCGGTGCGTGCCTCACGGGCCTCGAAGGCGGTCCGTGCGGCGCTTCTGGCGGCGTTCACGTGGAGCCGTCGCACGATCCGCCCCGCGGGGGCGCTCGCGCTCGCGGCGGCGACGCTGGGCATCGTCGCCGGGCTCGTCTTCGGCTGGGTCGAGGCGCTCGTCGCGGGTGTCGCGGCGCTCGTCCTCCTCGTGCTGAGCGTGCCGTTCCTCTTCCAGGCGCGCACATACGAGGTCGACCTGAACCTCGGCCACGCCCGGATCGTCGCCGGCACGGGCGTCCAGGCGACCGTCACGGTACGCAACTCCGGTCGTCGTGTCGCGCTGCCCGGCCGCATCGACGTGCCGGTGGGGGAGGGCCTCGTCGAGTTCGGGGTGCCGCTGCTTCGCGCGGGCGCCGCATCCGAACAACGGCTCGAGCTACCGCCGCAGCGGCGCGGCATCGTCCGCATCGGCCCCGCGATCACGGTGCGTTCCGATCCGATCGGGCTGCTGCGTCGCGAGCACGCCTTCGATGACGCGCACGACCTGTACGTGCACCCGCGCACCGTCCCGGTGCCGTCCCCGCGAGCAGGTCTCATCCGCGATCTCGACGGCAGCCCCACGAAGCGCCTCGTCGACGCCGACATGTCCTTCCATGCCATCCGCGAGTACGCCCCCGGCGACTCCCGCCGTCAGGTGCACTGGAAGTCGACCGCGAAGACGGGGCGCCTCATGGTGCGTCAATACGAGGAGTCGCGACGCTCCCGGATGGCCGTCGTCCTCGGCCTCGCCGACGCCGAGTACGAGACCGACACCGAGTTCGAGCTCGCCGTCAGTGCGGCATCCTCTCTCGCCGTCCGCGCCGTGCACGACGCGCGCGACCTCGACATCGTCGTCGGTGCCGAGATCCCGCGCGTCGTTCGCGGACGCTTGCGCGCGATCCGCCACATTCCGACCGGTGCCCCGCGCGCCGTCCTCGACGGCTTCAGCGGGGTGGACCGTCTCGCGAACACGATGGCGTTCGCGGACGTCTGCCGGCTCGCCTCCGAAGCCAATGAGCGACTGTCGATCGCGGTGCTCGTGGCCGGCTCGCGGGTGGGTATCGCGAAGCTCCGGCAGGCTGCGCTCGCCTTCCCGGCGGATGCCACGATCATCGCGATCGTCTGCGACGAGCGCGCGCACCCGCGTACGCAGGTGCTCGGAGCGCTCACGATCGCGACGATCGGAACGCTCGACGACCTCGCCGGGCTGCTGCTGAAGGCGGTGACGGCATGAGGCGGATCGTCGCCGGATCGCTTTACGTCGCCGTGGTCGTCGTCCTCGCGGCCGTCGCTGCGTGGCCGATCTACCGGTCGACGTCCTTCCTGCTGCTCGTCGCCGTCGCCTCCGTGCTCGGTGGGGGGATCGCCGCGCTCGTGCAGTGGCGCACGCTCAGCGGGTGGCTCACGGCGCTACTGCTGGCCGGTGCCCTCCTCGCGGTCGGCGTGCCCCTCGGCGTCCCCGCGCGGGCGACCGATCCGGTGTCGTTCGCGAAGGGCCTCGAAGAGCTCGGTTCGGGCCTGCTCGTCGGGTGGAAGGACCTCCTGACCGTCGATCTTCCCGTCGGCTCGTACCGGAACCTGCTCGTTCCGGCCCTCGTCGTCTTCCTGGTCGGCACCACCGCGGCCCTCCTGCTCACGTGGCGGACCGACGGGGTGGCCGTGGCCGCAGTGCCGGTCGCGCTCGCGATGACCGGGTTCGGGCTGCTGTTCGGGCGCACGAGCGTGAGCTCTCCCGTCGTCATCGGACCGATCACCCTGGTGGCGCCCATCGAGACCCTCATCGGGCTCGGCAGCCTCGCGGCGGGTGTCCTCTGGCTGTCCTGGCGCAGCCGCGACGCGCGGCTGCGCGCACTGCGCAGTGCGGCCGCCTCGAGCGGCGTGCGCCTGCGCCGCATCGGCGGCGCCGACGTCCGCCGTGTCGGATTCGGGGTCGGCATGGTGGCGCTCGCGACGGCGGCGGCGCTCGCGGTCCCCTCCGCCGCGACCTCCCTCGATCGGACGGTCCTGCGCGAGGCGACGGGCCCACGCATCGAGATCTCCCGCGCCGTGAGCCCGCTCGCGGGCTACCGCGCGATGTTCACCGACGCGGCGCACGATGCCGTGCTGCTGCAGGCGAGCGGCGCGCGCGTCCCCGACCGCATCCGACTCGCGGTGCTCGACGACTACGACGGTGCGGTCTACCGCACGGGCACCGCGCGCGGTTCGACGAGCTTCGTGCGCCTGGCATCCACCCGCACGCCTGCCGACGGTGCGCCCGTCGACGTCGACATCACCGTCGAGGCGCTCGAGGGGATCTGGATGCCGTCGGCGGGGATCCTCGCCGGCGTCGACTTCACGGGCCCCCGTGCGGCGACCCTCGCCGACGGGTTCTACGTCAACGACGACCTGTCGGCGGCGGTGCAGACCGCGCGCTGGCGTCCCGGCGACACCTATCGCCTTACGGCATCCGTGCCGGAGGTGCCGAGTCTGTCCGACGCGGCCGCGCCGGGCGGTGTGGCCGATTCGCCGGAGGTGCCGGCGAGCCTCATCGCCTGGATGAAGAACCACGTGCAGGGCACGGGCGGCGCCGCGCTCGAGTCCCTCGTCGCGTTGCTGCGCGAACGGGGCTATCTCAGCCACGCCCTCACCGACGCGCAGTCGGCCTGGATGGCGGATGCCGGCGTCGACACGTTCGTCCCGAGCGCGGCCGGACACTCGATCGCGCGCATCGACGAACTGTTCACGGCGCTTCTCGAACGCGAGCAGGATCCGCGCGCCGCGGCATCCGGCAACTATGTCGCGGCGATCGGCGACGACGAGCAGTTCGCCGTCGCGGTCTCGCTCATCGCCCGCGAACTCGGCTTCCCCGCGCGGGTCGTGGTCGGCATGCGGACGGTCTCGTCCGATCCCTCCGTCGCCGTGTGCCAGGAGGGTTCCTGCCGCTCGGACGACCTCTCCGCGTGGGTGGAGGTGCGCGCCGCATCGGGGGCCTGGATCCCCGTCGACGTCACGCCGCAGCACACGGAGGCGCCGAGCCGCGAGGTCACGGCGCAGCCCGATCCGACCATCGGCACCGAGGTGCGCCCCGACACCGTGCAGGAGGTGCAGCCCCCGAAGCCGGCGCAGGAGGATGCGCCGACGAGCCCCGACCGCCCTGCCGGGGTCGACCTCGCGTGGCTCTGGCAGACGCTCCGGGTCACGGGGCTCTCCCTGGGAGCTGCGGCCATCGTCCTCGGTCCGTTCCTCCTGGTCATTGCGGCGAAGGCCCTGCGGCGGCGCTCGCGCCGACGTGCGGCGGCCCCGGTCGACAGCATCGCGGGCGGGTGGGACGAGTACCTCGACGCGGCCGCGGATGCCGGAAAGCGCCCGGCCGCCGCAGCGACGCGCGTCGAGATCGCCGAGGCACTGGATGCCCCTGCCGCCGCGGGACTCGCGACGGCCGCGGATGCCGCGGTATTCTCCTCGGCGACAGTGACGGCCGATGACGCCGCCGAGTTCTGGGGCATCGTCGACGCAAGCCGCGGTTCGTTCACCACGACGCGCTGGCAGCGCCTGCGTGCGGCCGTATCGTTGAGATCGTTCGTCCCCGGGGTCCGCCGTCGCGCCCCGCACCACACCGAGAGGGGGAGCCGCGGGCGCACCGCACCGCGGCACACCGCATGAACTCGTCTGCCCTCGAATCCGTGACGGCGCTCACGATCCTGCTGTCGACCGTCTTCTCCCTCGTGCTGTACGTCTGGGCGGCACTCGCGCTGTCGGCGATGTTCCGCAAGATGGGCGAGGAGCCGTGGAAGGGCTGGGTGCCGTTCCTCAACGTCGCGACGGTCCTCACCTGGGGCGGGTTCTCTCCGTGGCTCGTGCTCATCGGTCTCGTGCCGATCGTCGGAGCGATCGCCCTGTTCGTCCTCATCGTGGTGTCGGCGCACCGCATCAACCCCGGGTTCGGCTACGGCACGGGCATGACGGTCCTCGCGGCTCTCGTGTTCGTCGTGTGGGCGAGCATCCTCGGCTTCGGTCCCGCACGCTGGCTCGGTGCCCGCGCCGCAGGGCGCTCCGGGGCGGCGTCCAGACCCCCCGTGCCGGCGGCGCCCGCTGTTCCCCCGCCCCCTGCCGTCGCCTCGCTTTCGACCCCGCGGCTGATCGCGCCCGACGGGCTGCCCGCCGCGCCCGCCACCCCCGCACCCCCGACCGCGCCCGCCGCATCGTTCGCCGCGCCCCCCGC
>JASCPG010000025.1 GCA_029960085.1 Microbacteriaceae bacterium PS02067
CTCTCGGCGGCGTGTTGCGCCTGCCGCACCGCCTGCACGGCGCGGGTCACGGCGGGCCGTCTCGACCCGAGCGGGTCGAGCGGCCACTGGAGCGTCCGGCGACGCCCCTCGAAGGGGTTGTCGCCGGCGTCCTCGGGGACCGCGAGATCGCGCCCCAGGGCATCCGCGATCTCCCGGAGGAACGGGCTCGGCCCGCGCGGGTTCTTGGTCCCCGACCAGCTCGAACCGCTCAGGAGCAGATGCTCGCGCGCGCGGGTGACCGCGACGTACGCGAGACGGCGCTCCTCTTCGACCTGCCGATCAGCGAGCGCGCCCTTGAAGCGTCCCAACTCGTCGCGGAGGTCTTGCTGGGTGGGTGCATCGGCCGCGGTCCACCCGCAGCGCGGCAGCCACTCCCGGTCGCCGCGGAAGTCGTACGGCAGGATGCCGAACCGCAGCCAGCCGACGCCCTCGCGCGGCTTGGCGGGGAGTTCGTCCTCGACGAGACGGACGACGGCGACGGCATCCCACTCCAGCCCCTTCGACCCGTGGATCGTCAGCAGCTGGACGACGTCCTCCTCGGGCGGCTCGGTGCGGGGCGCGAACTCGTCCAGCCGCTCGGCGTGGTCGAGCCAGGCGAGGAGGCTCGTGAGCGACCCGCGCTCGTCGGTCGCGAGGAATCCGTGCAGTTCGTCGACGAAGGCGCGCAGCTGGTCGCTCGCGATCCGCGCGGGGCCGCGCGCTTCGTTCGCGGCGAGCTCGATGTCGAGGCGCAGCTCCAGCTCGATGAGGCGCACGAGCTCGGGCGCGGGGAGCGTCGACTGACGCCGGAGGCCCGCGAAGACCGCAGCGGCATCGCGCAGGCGCTCACGCGCCGCGGGCGTGAACTCCTCGAGCCACCGGTGCTCGGTGGGGTGGCGCAGCACGAAGTCGAGCGCGTCGATCAGAGAGCCCTGCTCGTCCCCCGCGGACGTGCGGATCCGTTCGATGACGTCCGCCTCGAGCGGCTGGAGGGCGCTGTCGTGCCGGGAGATCCGTGCCGCGAGCCGTGACAGCGCGCGGAGGTCCGCGAGCCCGATCGCCCAGCGCGGCCCCGCCAGCAAGCGGATGAGCGCGGAGCCGGCGCGCGGGTCGCTGATGACACGGAGGGCCGCCACGACGTCCGTCACCTCGGGGGTCGACAGCAGTCCCCCGAGCCCGAGGATCCGGTGCGGGATGCCGCGCCGCCCGAGCGCGTCCGCGAAGTGCACCATGTGCTTCTTGCTGCGGAAGAGCACCGCGCCCGTCGTGGGCTCGCCGTTCGCAGCCCGCTCCGAGCGGACGCCTGCGAACCAGGCGGTGACGCGCTCGGCCTCCGCGTCGATGTCGAGGTCGAAGGCGACCTCGACCCGGCCGGCGGGGGCACCCGGTCGCGGGCGCAGTTCGTCGACGGCGACGGGGGCGCTGTCGGCGAGCGGGGCGAGGACCGCGCCGGCGGACGTCAGGATGTCGACGCTGTTGCGCCAGCTCGTCATGAGGGAGTACGTCTCGGCGCGTCCTGTGCTCGAGAACGCGGCGGCGAACCCGCCCAGGTTGCCGGCGCTCGCGCCGCGCCACCCGTAGATGGACTGGTGCGGGTCGCCGACCGCCATGACGGCGCCGCCGCGGAACACGGCCGCCAGAAGGTCGGTCTGCACGACGGAGGTGTCCTGATACTCGTCGAGCAGCACGACCCGGTACCTGTCACGCAGCTCGGCGCCGACCTGCGGGTGCGCGCTGACGATGTCGTAGGCACCGGCGACCTGGTCGGAGAAGTCGATCACCCCCGCGCGGGCCTTGCGGCGTCCGTACTCCACCGCGAGCTCCGTCAGCACCTCGAGCCCGCCGAGGGCGACGGCCGCCTTCGTGATGTCCGCGTACACAGTCACCCGCGACGTGGTCGAGGGCCGCTCGAGGACATCCCGGAACCGCTCGGGGAAGCGCGCCAGCTCGGCGAAGTCGACGCGGTTGTCCACGCCGTCGCGCGCGATGCGCAGCGCGCCGTCGATGATCGAGCGGAGCGCCTCTTCTCGGACCTCGAGACGCGGGTCGTCACTCTCGAGCACGACGCGACGCATGAGCAGCCACGCCGCCGACTCGCTGAGGACCGCGACCTCGGCATCCCGCCCGATGCGGAGCGCGTTTTCGCGGACGATCGCATCGGCGAAGCTGTTGTACGTCGCGACCGCGGGTCGCTCGAGGAGACCGGATGCCGCGGGGGCACCCGCCTCTGTCCCGGCCTGCGCGGTCACGACCGCCGAAGCGAGGGCATCGAGCGCCGCGCGGCGCTCCGCCTCTCCCCCGCCGCGCTGTTCGATCGCGCGGAAGACATCGAGCCGCCCCTCGCGGTGCAGTGCGTCGAGGTGCGGCACGAGCCCGCGCCGTTCGAACTCGCCGAGCCGGTCGAGGCGACGATGGATGCGTTCGGCGAGCTCGCCCGCTGCTTTCCGGGTGAACGTCAGCCCGAGGATCTCCTCCCGACCCACCTGCCCGCTGGCGACGAGCCACACGACACGCCCCGCCATCGTCTCGGTCTTGCCGCTGCCCGCCCCCGCGACGACGAGCGCCGGCACGAGCGGCGCGGCGATGACGCGCGCCTGCTCGTCCGTCGGCGGGAACTGTCCGAGAGCGGCTGCGAGGGCGGCGGGGCTCGGCGGCACGATCGCGGTCACGAGGCCGACACCGGGCCGATCGTGTGGATGCGGCACAGTCCGTGCGAGAAGTCGTCGCGACAGTGCTCTTCGAAGGGAGCCGTGAACGACGTTCCGCGCATGATGTCGACG
Source organism: Microbacteriaceae bacterium PS02067 (assembly GCA_029960085.1). GTDB lineage: Bacteria > Actinomycetota > Actinomycetes > Actinomycetales > Microbacteriaceae > Microbacterium. The sequence goes on from JASCPG010000025.1 coordinate 2,781, forward strand.
GCGCTGCGGACACGGCCGAGGAACGCCGCGCGCGCCTCGTCGTCCATCGGCGGCTGCGTCGGCTCGGCGTAGTCCTTCGTCGCCGCCGTCGGCCGCAGGACGAGGAGCTTCGCACCGCCCGGCTCGCCGTCCGTCGCCTCCGGGATCGACCCGGAGGCGAGGGCGAGCTGGTACGCCGCGAGCTGCGGGTTGTCGGTCACCTTGGCATCCGTCTGCGGCTCGTTCTTGCCGGTCTTGAGGTCGACGATGACGATCTTCCCGGTGCCGGTGCGTTCGACGCGGTCGATGTACCCGCTGACGATGACGCGGCCTTCCGCGGCGTGGCCGACGTCTCCAGCGGCGGGTGCCTCGCCCGCGGCGGAGGCGTCGCCCTCGACCGGGATCTCGACCTCGAAGTGCGGCTCGGCGCCGATGAGCGTGCCCCCGGATGCCTCGAAACGCTGCAGATACAGGGCGAGGCGGCGCACGAGGGCCTTCGCCCGCGCCTGCTCCGCGCGGTCGCGCCACGCCGATTCGAAGTCGAGTTCGCCCCACCTCGCGGCGACGACCTCCCAGAGGGAAGCCTCGTCGATACCGTCGGCCTGCTCCATCGCCGCGTGGATGATCGTCCCGACACCGGCGGTCGTCCCGCCCGCGTCGGCGCCGAGGTCGGCGATGACCCAGTCGAGCTCGCACCGCTCGAGCGCGTCGAGACGCGACGGCGACACGCGCACGTCCTCCCGTGCGAGGTCTCGGAGGGGCGCCGTCGAGGTCGGCTCCGACACCCCGTACCAGCTGTCCGGAGCGGCACCGGCGACCCGGGCCTCCGCGAGCACGACGAGCTGGTCAGCCGCGTGACGGCGCGCGCTCTCGCCCGCGCGGCTCTCGGTGAGAGTCCGCCGGTGACGGGCCACGGCTCCGCGAAGGGTCAGCGGATGCTCGGCCCCGCGCGCGGGAGGCAGCGCGTCGGGGAGCAGTTCGAACAGCGGGCTCGGCCCGGTGTCGTCGTCGTCCACGGCCGTCACGACGAGGAGCGAACGGGCGCGCGAGCACGCACGGGCGAAGAGCCTCAGCTCGTCGTGGACGAGTGCGCGCCGCCGATCCGCGGCGTCGAGCGCCTGTTCTTCGTCGGGTGCGCCCAGAAGGCCGAGCCGCCAGGTTTCGAGGAGACTGCCGCGCGAGCGGAGGTTCGGCCACACGCCGTCCTGCACCCCCGCGACCACGACGGTGTCGAACTCGAGCCCGAGCGCCCCGGCCGGCGTGAGGATCTGGACGACGTCGTCGTCGGCCGCCGCGCGGAGGCGGTCCTCCGCGACGTCGGAGTCGAGGATGCCGCGCAGGAACGACACCGGCGAGGTTCCGTCGGCCCGCTCCCCGTGGCGCTTCGCCGCCTGGAAGAGCTCCACCACGGCATCCAGCTCACGACCCGCCTGCGCGGCCGCGGGGCCTGTGCCTGCGGCCGCCGCACCCCAGACCCGGTCGCCGTCGACGCCGTCCCACGCCTCCCAGAGCAGCTCGTGCGCCGTCGCGCCGGCGGCCTCTGCAACCCGCACCCGGTCGACCGCACGGGCGATCTTCTCGGCACGACGCCCTTCGCGGGTGTCGATCAGGGCGAACTCCAGCGGGTGCGCGAGGCCGGAGGCGAGCAGCTCGGCGCCGGTCGCCACGACGCCGTCCGCCGGGCTGCCCGCGAGCGATTGCTGCCGGAGGGCCGTGCGCAGGCGTCGGATCTCCACGGGGTCCATGCCGCCGCCCCGCAGCGCGTCGGCGACATCGGCGGGCGCCCATGTGTCGGGCGGTTCGAGGGCGAGCAGCACACGGCGCAGCAGATCGCGGACGGCGCTCGAGGCGGCGAGCGGTCGCCCCTGCCCCGTCGCGCGCGTCGGCACCTCGCGCGCGGCGAGTTCCGCTTCGAGCGTCGCAACCTGGCGCGTGTCGTGCGCGATCACGGCGCACGCACGCCACGGCACGGCCTCGTGCACGTGCCGTTCCCGCAGCAGGCGTGCGATCAGGTCCTGCTCCTCGGCGGGCGACCGCGCGGCGAGCACGCGGATGCTGTCATCGGGCGTCGCCGGAAGCGGCGGCCGACGGTGCGCGACCACGCCGACGGCGCCGATGTGAGACGTGACGGATGCCACGAGCGCCTGTTGCGCCGCGGTGCCCCGGTGCGGCGTGCCGAGCACGTGGATGGGGCCGCTCGCCGCCAGGCGGGCGAAGTTCTCCGGCGTCGCGCCGCGGAAGGACCCCGAGCCGACATCGGGATCGCCGAAGGCGAGCACCGCGACGCCGCGGGCGCGGCACGCCTCGAGCAGTTCGACGCCGCCGAGCGTCAGCTCCTGCGCATCGTCGACGAGGAGGACGCGCAATCGCGTGAGCACGCCGAGCGCAGGAGAGGCATCCGGCAGCGTCCGCACGAGTCCCACCGCTTCGCGCACGAGGCCGGCGGCATCGCGGTGCGCGCCGCGCAGGCGGTCGCGTACCGCGTGGTACTCCCCCGCGAAGGACGCCGCCGCGTGCCACACCTCGATGTCGTGGCGCGTCGCGCCACGATCGAGCTCGCCCGGCTCGATGCCGAGCGTCGTGCACTCGGCCAGGAACGTGCGCAGCTCCGCACGGAAGCCGGCGGTGGCGCGCACGCCGACCGGGAGCCAGTCGGGCCAGCGCGGCGATCCGGACGCCTCGTCCTCCGCGTCGCCTGCGAGGAGGTCCGCGATGAGCTGATCGTCGTCGGGGCCTGTGAGAAGCTGCGGGCTCTCCTGGCCCGTGTGCACGGCGTGGGCCCGGACGAGCTGATACGCGAAGGCCGCGACGGAGCGTGCCATGGCGCCCCCGGTCGCCATACCGACGGCGAGAGCGAGCCGGTCGCGCAGGAGCGTCGCGGCGGGCCTGCTGGGCGTGAGGACGAGGACCTCATCGGGCTGGAAGCCGCCCGCGACGAGGTGCCGCACGCGCTCGATCAGGACCTCCGTCTTGCCCGACCCGGGAGAGCCCACGACGACCCCCGAGGCATCCCGCGCCAGCTCCGCCACGGCGCGCTGGGCAGGGTCGAGGGGCATGCACACCACGCTAGCGGGCGGCGCCGACACGCCCCGGGTGTCGTAGAGTTTGAGAGCGCCCGGACTCGGGCGACACCCTCTTCAGAAAGGTGAGGCCGGCATCGTGGAGATCCGCATCGGCATCGCGAACACCGCCCGTGAGCTCACGTTCGAGTCCGGAGAGTCGGCGGACGCCGTGACCACAGCCGTCTCGACGGCGCTCGAATCGGGTCAGACGGCCGTGACGTTCACCGACGTCAAGGGCAACACCTTCATCGTGCCGACGGCCGGCATCGCGTTCGTCGAGGTGGGCACCGAAGAGTCCCGCCGCGTCGGCTTCGTGGCCTGATCCCGTGCAGATCCTCCTCGCGCTCATCTTCGGCGCGACCTACGGTGCGGCGCTGCACTTCCTCATGCCGGGGCGCGAGGCCCGCGGAGCGGCTTTCGCCCCCGTGCTCGGCGCTGTCCTCGGCGGTCTCGTGTACGCGATCCTCACGTGGGTCGGCGTCACGGCGGACGACCTCCGCCTCTGGCTCGCGTCGCTCGGCGCTCCGATCGTCGTGGTTCCCCTGGTGCTCATCGCCCTGACGCGCTCGCGTGCGACGCACGACGCGCGCGAGCGCCTGCGCCTCGGCATCGCCTGAGCGGACCCCGGTCAGGCGTCGAGGCCGAGGGCGGCCATTCGCCGCGAGTGCCCGGCGAGAAGAGCCGTGAACACCGGCTCGACCTTCTTCTCTTCGGCGGCATCCAGCGTCTGCGGGCGCAGTGCCCCTCGCGCGATGAGCAGCGTGTCCCCCACGAGGCGGCGCCCCCAGAGGGCCAGCAGGTCGCGCCACTGCTCGTCGGCGGCGATGGCGTCCGTGATGATCCCGACGAGGCCCTCGCGACCGTCGCCGTGCAGGATCTCGGCGACGCGGTTCCCCGTCGCGCCGTAGCTCGCCGAGAGCGACAGGTAGAAGTCGTCGAGCATCCCCGCCGTGATGTGGACCGAGAGCATCGTCTCGAGCGGACGCGCGCCGTGCGTGGCCCGACGGAAGGCATCGAGCGGCTCGCGGAACGGGAGCATCAGCTCGAGCGGGTCGTCGCCGCGCCCCCGGATCACGCCGACGAGCTCACGGTGCTTCGTCAGGGCGGTGCCCGCCGCGACCGAGAGCGACTCCTTCTGCGTGAGCTCGGGCGTGGGAGCGATCAGCTGGCTGAGCGTCTCGAAGAAGCCGAGCTGCAGGTACGCGGCCTGGCCGAGATAGGTGTCGATCAGGGGCGCGAGTTCCTCGAAATCGACGCGGGTGACGTCGCCGTAGTCTCCGCGGGAGCGCAGTTTCAGCGTTCGCGCGGCGCTGCGATCGCGCTGCCAGGGCCATGTCACCACGGGTACAGCCTAGGACGCGCGGCGCACGATCGAAGCCCCTCGGGCGGCCTCGGGTAGGCTGGAGCCGTCCCGGCGACGGATCGGGACCACCGCGCCTGTGGCTGAGTGAAGGGCGTGGACACCTCACCCCGGCGGCTTCTCACCGCCAGACAGGCATGTATCAGTGACGACTTTCACCGACATGGGCGTGGACGCCGACATCGTCGAGGCCCTCGCGGCCAAGGGCATCGTGGATGCGTTCCCCATCCAGGAGCAGACGATCCCCCTCGGCCTCCCCGGCCAGGACATCATCGGGCAGGCCAAGACCGGCACCGGCAAGACCTTCGGCTTCGGCATCCCCGTCGTCCAGCGGCTCGGGCTCGACCCGGCGCCGGGCGTCAAGGCCCTCATCGTCGTTCCGACGCGCGAACTGGCCGTCCAGGTCTACGAGGACATGGACATGCTGACCTCGAACCGCTCGACGAGCGTCGTGGCGATCTACGGCGGCAAGGCGTACGAGGGGCAGATCGACCAGCTGAAGGCCGGCGCGCAGATCGTCGTCGGCACCCCGGGCCGTCTCATCGACCTCAACAACCAGCGCCTGCTCGACCTCTCGAACGCGACCGAGGTCGTGCTCGACGAGGCCGACAAGATGCTCGACCTGGGGTTCCTCCCCGACATCGAGAAGATCTTCCAGAAGGTCGCCCCCGTCCGCCACACGATGCTGTACTCGGCGACCATGCCGGGCCCGATCGTGGCGCTCGCCCGCCGGTTCATGTCGAACCCGATCCACATCCGTGCGACCGACCCCGACGAGGGCCTCACACAGGCGAACATCAAGCACCTCGTCTACCGCGCGCATTCGCTCGACAAGGACGAGGTCATCGCCCGCATCCTGCAGGCCGAGGGCCGCGGAAAGACCGTCGTGTTCACGCGCACGAAGCGCGCCGCGCAGCGCCTCGTCGACGAGCTGAACGACCGCGGCTTCAACGCGGGTGCCGTGCACGGTGACATGAGCCAGGAGGCGCGCGAGCGCTCCATGGCCGCGTTCAAGGCGGGCAAGAAGGACATCCTCATCGCGACCGACGTCGCCGCGCGCGGCATCGACGTGGACGACGTGACGCACGTCATCAACCACACGATCCCCGACGACGAGAAGACCTACCTGCACCGCGCCGGCCGCACGGGCCGCGCCGGCAAGACCGGTATCGCGGTGACCTTCGTCGACTGGGAGGACCTGCACAAGTGGGCCCTCATCAACCGCGCGCTCGAGTTCGGTCAGCCCGAGCCCGTCGAGACCTACTCGTCGAGCCCGCACCTGTACGAGGACCTCGACATCCCCGCCGGCACCAAGGGCCGGATCGCCAAGGCGCCGAAGACCGACACCGTTCGCACGCAGCGCGCGCGGACTCCGGAGCGCGCCGCGGACGCCGCCGAGGCCGGGACGGACGAGGGCGGCACGCGTCGCCGTCGCCGTCGTCGTTCGGGCGGCACCCCGGTGGGCTCGACCTTCGCCGAGGGCGCCGACGGCGGATCGGATGTCTCGGGCTCCGCAGCGGGTTCGTCGGAGCGCGACGCCGAGGGCGGCGGAACGCACGACGGCGCCGGCAAGGAGCACCACGACGGCAAGCCGGCCCCGGCGCGCCGTCGTCGCCGCCGCCGCGGCGGTTCGGGCGGTGCGGGCGCAGCGGCGCAGGCTCCGCAGTCCTGACGCCTGTCGGCCATCGCCGCGGGCATCCACGCAGGTCACCCGCGGCGCGTGAGGCCTGCCGTCGGATGCAATCGCTCCCACCCAACCGCGCTACGGTGATCCCAAGCGGCATTTCGCCGCGACTCTCCCTCTTGAAAGGCACGTCATGCGGTTCATCGACACCACCGTGGAATACCACGGATTCTGGGGCTCTTTCTGGGACCTCGTCTGGTGGTTCCTGCTCGTGTTCGTCTTCTTCGCCTACCTGATGGCGCTGTTCTCGATCATCGGCGACATCTTCCGTGACCGGAAGCTGAGCGGATGGGCGAAGGCGGTCTGGCTGATCTTCCTGATCTTCCTGCCCGTGCTCACGGCGCTCGTCTACCTGATCGCGCGCGGCGGCGGCATGGCCGACCGTCAGGCGGCGGCGGTCTCGGAGTACAAGGCCGCGTCGGACTCGTACATCAAGTCGGTCGCCGGCACCGCGACCCCGGCGGACCAGATCGCTCAGGCGAAGGCGCTGCTCGACGCGGGCGCGATCTCCGCGGCGGAGTTCGAGGCGCTGAAGGCCAAGGCGCTCGCCTGACCGACATCCTCCCAGCGCCCTCGTCCCCTCCGACCCCCGCGGTCAGGGGTGGACGGGGGCGCTGCCCGTTCCGGCGGCGATGATGCGCGCAACCATCTCGTCAGAGGTCGTGTGCTCGCCCGGCTGGTTCGGCTTCCCGAGGCCGTGGTAGTCGCTCGACCCGGTCACGATGAGATCGCGCTCGGCGACGAGGCGTCGGAGCTCCCCGAGCGCGGGCTCGACGTTCTCGCGATGACCGAGCTCGAACCCCGCGAGCCCGGCATCCAGCATCCCGTCGACGATCCGCTTCGGCAGAAGGCCCGCCCGCCCCGCCGGGTGCGCGATGATCGCGACACCGCCGGCATCCGTGATCGCCGCCACGGCCGTGACGGGGTCCGGCGCGTACAGTGCGACGTAGTAGTCGCTCCGCGGGTGCAGGATGCCGGCGAAGGCCTCACCCCGATCGCGGACGACGCCGATCGCGACGAGGGCGTCGGCGAGGTGGGGGCGTCCGACGGTGGCGCCGACGGCGGTCTGGGCCTGCACGTCATCCCAGCTGAGGTCGAAGTCGCGCCCGATCCGGTCGGCCATCTCCCGCGCACGCGTCAGGCGCGACGAACGGATCCGATCCGTGACCGCGCGGACGGCCTCGTCGTCGGGGTCGAACAGGTACCCGAGCACGTGGACGCTGCGCCACTCGTGGCGTGCGGAGAGCTCCATCCCCGGGAGGAACGTCATCCCGAGTGACACCGCCGCGTCGGCCGCCTCCGCCCATCCCGAGGTCGTGTCGTGGTCGGTGAGCGCGACGGTCCGAAGACCCGCACGGTGCACGGATGCCATGACACCGGCCGGGGGCTCGGTGCCGTCGGAGCGGTCCGAATGCAGATGCAGATCGCTCGGACCGTGGAAGGGCACGGACATGATCCGAGCGTATCCGGTCGCATCGTGTGGCTTGCTCCCAGGCTGTGTGACGTAGAGTCACGACCGTGTTCCGCCTGCTCGGTCTTCTGGTGACGGTCCTCGCGGCGATCGCCGCCGCGATCGTCACGTGGCCGCAGTTCTTCCGGCTGGAACGGACCTTCCCGTTCGCGCAGATCGTGTCGCTCCGGGGCCTTCTCGTGGTGGTCTTCGTCGTCGTCCTCGTGGTGGCCGCGCTGACGGCGCTCGCGCGGCCGCTCCGCGCCTTCGCCGCGTCGATCGCCGTGATCGCGGTCCTCGGAGCCGCCGCGAACGGCGGCATCCTGATGCTCCGGGGCACGGGCGGCGATGGGCTGCCCGAGAAGACGGCGACGTCGCTGCGGATCATGACGTGGAACACGGCGGGCTCGGCGACCAGCCCGCAGCTGATCGCGCAGACGGCGATCGCGATGCGCGCCGACGTCGTGTCCCTGCCCGAGACGACGATCGAGACGGGCGAGGCCGTCGCCGTCGCCATGCGCGAACTGGGCTCGCCCATGTGGGCGCATCACGAGGCGTACCCCGGCTGGGCGGCCAACTCGACGACGCTGCTCATCTCCCCCACACTCGGGGACTACGCCGTCGTGCGGTCGGAGTCGGGCGGCGCATCGAACACGACGACGGTGCCCTCGGTGGTGGCGATGCCCGTCAACGGCAAGGGCCCGACGATCGTGGCCGCTCATGCGATCGCCCCTCGCCCCGAGGACATGGAGCACTGGCGGTCGGGGCTCACGTGGCTCGCCGATCAGTGTGCGAGCGCCGACGTCATCATGGCGGGCGATTTCAACGCCACGATCGACAACATGGACCGTCTCGGCGTCGACGGCGCCGACTTCGGCCACTGCCGTGATGCCGCGGTCGCGACCGGGACGGCAGCCGTCGGCACCTGGACGACGGCGTGGCCGACGCTGCTCGGCTCCCCCATCGACCATGTCCTCGCGACGGATGCCTGGAAGCCCACCGGTTCGGTCGTGCTGACCTCGCTCGATGAGAGCGGCAGCGATCACCGCCCGCTCGTCGTCCAGCTCGAGCGCGCCGGATAGGCGAGCGCACACCGGCCGAACCCGCGCAGGAGTGCGAGACTGGACTCATGAGCACGGATGCGACCACCTCCTCCGAGACCACCGAGGCACCGGCCGAGAACCAGAACCGCAAACAGCCGTTCCCGCGGGGGTTCCTCGACACGATCTCGACGGGCTGGGCGGAGCGCCCCGACCTGGTCCCGCCCGCGCGCGAGCAGGCGACGTTCGCCGCCGCCCGCCGCGACGTCGTGTCGGCCGCCTTCCCGGGCCGCCGCCTCGTGATCCCCGCCGGCGCGTACAAGCAGCGCTCCAACGACACCGACTACCCGTTCCGCGCGCACTCGGCGTTCTCGCACCTCACCGGGTGGGCGAGCGACTCGGTGCCGGACTCCGTGCTCGTGTTCGAGCCGACGGGCGAGAGCGGTCACGACGTGACCCTCCACCTCCGCGAACGCGCCGACCGCACGACCGCCGAGTTCTACGGCGACGCGACGATCGGCGAGTTCTGGATCGGCCCTCGCCCGGCGCTGCGCGGTGTGGCATCCGATCTCGCGCTCACGACCGCGCACATCGACGCCTTCGAGGCGCGCGACGGCGACCTCGTCCTCGACGAGGACGATGAGCTCACCCGGTTCGTCTCGGAACTCCGCCTTGTGAAGGATGCCTACGAGATCGCGCAGCTGCGACTCGCCGTCGAGGTCACCGCCCGCGGGTTCGACGACATCATCGCGGACCTTCCCCGCGTCATCGCCACCCCGCGCGGCGAGCGCGCCGTCGAGGGCATCTTCCACCACCGGGCCCGCATCGAGGGCAACGGTGAAGGCTACGACACCATCGCGGCATCCGGGCCCCACGCCTGCTACCTGCACTGGACGCGCAACGACGGCGCGGTCGTCCCGGGAGACCTCATCCTGATCGACGCGGGCGTCGAGGTCGACAGCCTCTACACGGCCGACATCACGCGGACCCTTCCCGTCTCGGGCACGTTCTCGGACGTGCAGCGGAAGGTCTACGAGACCGTCCGCGAAGCGGCCGATGCGGCGTTCGCCGTCGCGAGGCCGGGCGTGAAGTTCCGCGCCGTGCACGAAGCGGCGATGGCCGTCATCGCGCAGCGCACCGCGGAGTGGGGCCTTCTTCCCGTGACGGCGCAAGAGGCGCTGGATGCCGATGCGGGCGGCCAGCACCGCCGGTACATGGTCCACGGGACGAGCCACCACCTCGGCATCGACGTCCACGACTGCGCGCAGGCGCGTCGCGAGATGTATTACGACGGGGTGCTCGAGCCCGGCATGGTGTTCACGATCGAGCCCGGGCTGTATTTCCAGATCGACGACCTGACGGTCCCGGAGGAGTACCGCGGCATCGGCGTGCGCATCGAGGACGATGTCCTCGTCACGGCCGACGGCGTGGAGAACCTCTCCGCGGGCATCCCGCGCACGGCCGACGAGGTCGAGGCCTGGATCGCCCGACTGCGCGCGTGAGCGGCCACGTCGTCGGAGCTCGGCGGCCTCGGCGCGCCTACGCGCGGGTCGGCACCCCGAGTCGGCGGCGGAGCCACGGCACGACCACGTCCGCGAGTGAGGCGCCCACCTCCTCGGGCGTCCGCTTCACCCCCGCGACCTCGAAGGAGTGCCGCGCCCCGGGCAGCCATGCGATCTCGGCGTCGGGCGCGGTCGCCACGGCCCGCTCGAAACGGTCGAGGGGCTGGATGAACGGGTCGGCGTCGCCCTCGACGAACAACTGCGGCGGGCGCACGTCGGCCAGGTGCTCACCGCGTTCGGCGTCGGGCTTTCCCGGCGCGTGGAACGGGTAGCCGAGGTAGACGAGGGCGGCGGGATCGATGACACCCTCGGCCGCCGCCATCGACGCCATCCGTCCGCCGTAGGACTTCCCGGCCGCGACGAACGGCACTCCGGGCACCGTCGCCGTGAGGTGCGCGCCGACCGCAGCCCAGGTCGCGACGGCGTGGGCGGGCGGCCCGGGCATCCGTCGTCCCGCCTCGCGGTAGGGGAAGGCGAAGCGGAGCGTCGCGATACCGGATGCCTGCAGGGCCTCGGCGAACCCGGTGAGGAACGGGTGGTCCATCCCCCCACCCGCGCCGTGCGCGAGGGCGAGCGCCGCCCACGGTTCGGATGCCGGCGACTCGAGCTCGACCGATACCGTCACCTCGCCGTTCGGAAGCGCGACCGCGAGGCGGGTCATCGGTGCTGGTCGCCGCCGCTCGCCCCGTCGGAGCCGGCCTGACCGGACGGGCCCTGACCAGGCGCACCCTGACCGGATGCGCCCTGCCCCGACCCGCTCTGCGCGGGCGCGGTGTGGGGGTCGATCCGCTCGCCGTACTGCGGCGGGATCGAGAGGTCGACGGGTTCGGCGGCGGGCGCAGGGTGTGCGACCGTACGGCCGAGCACTTCGCGCGCGCGGTGGATGCTCGTCGCGAGGACGGTGATCTCGTACCGGTCGGCGAGCACCTGCGTCACCGACGTGTAGTCGCGACGCCGGCGCAGCAGCGCGTACATGACGAGGCTCAGGAGCATTCCGACGGCGATGCCGACGAACATGACGCCGATGAACAGCTGGATGGCCGCGTTGGGCGTTCCGAGGACGAAGATCGCCGAGAACAGCAGCCCCAACAGGATGCCGTTGATGGCTCCCGACCTGGCGGCGGCGGCGTAGCCGAGGCGTCCGGTGACGGTCTCCACGGAGCGCAGGCCATGACCGACGATCGCGATCTCGCGGGCCGGGATGTCCGATTGGATGAGCTTGGAGACGGCTTCCTGGGCGGCCTGGTAGGTCGCATACTCGGCGATCTTCTCGCCGTCGTGCTGCGGTGCTCCACCGATCATGCTCATCGGCCCATCTTCTCACGCCGCAACCGGGCGGCGGGGCGTGTGCGGACTACGCTGGACGGGTGAGTACGCAGAGGGTTTTCGTGGCACGCCTGGTGGGCTGCACCGTCTTCGACCCCGCGGGCGACCGGCTCGGCAAAGTTCGTGACGTCGTCGTCATCTACCGCAAAGACGATCCCCCGCGCGTCGTCGGTCTCGTCGTCGAGATCCCCGGGCGCCGGAACGTCTTCCTCTCGATCGGGCGGGTCACCTCGATCCAAACCGGCCAGGTCATCACGACGGGCCTCATCAACGTGCGCAGGTTCCAGCAGCGCGGCGGCGAGGTGCGCGTCATGGCCGAACTCCTCGGTCGGCGCGTCTACTTCACCGACGGCACCGGCGAGGCCGTGATCGAGGATGTCGCCATCGAGCGCAACCGCCTCGGCGAGTGGGACATCGGCCAGCTGTTCCTGCGGAAGCCCAAGACCACCGCTTCCCCCTTCGGCAAGGGCCCGACGACGTTCGCCGAGTGGGCGGATGTCCGCGAGCAGCAGGCCCCGGGCGAGGCGCAGTCGGCCGAACAGCTCGTCGCGACCTACTCGGAGCTGAAGCCCGCCGACCTCGCCAACACCCTCCTCGACCTGCCCGACGAGCGCCTCCTCGAAGTCGCCGAAGAGCTCAGCGACGACCGCCTCGCCGACGCCCTCGAAGAGATGCCCGAGGACGATCAGGTGCACATCCTCGAAGCCCTCGGCGATGAGCGCGCCGCCGACATCCTCGACCAGATGGAACCGGATGACGCGGCGGACGTCCTCGCGCAGCTGCCCGAGGACCAGCGCGAAGAGCTCCTCGAGCTCATGGAGCCCGAAGAAGCCGAGGACGTCCGCGCCCTGCTGAAGTACGGGCCCGACACCGCCGGCGGTCTCATGACGCCGGAGCCGATCGTGCTCTCGGCGGATGCCACCGTCGCCGAGGCGCTCGCCCTCATCCGGCGTCACGAGCTGCACCCCGCGCTCGCGGCGGCCGTGTTCGTGACGCTGCCCCCGTACGAGACGCCCACGGGGCGCCTCCTCGGCACGGTGCATTTCCAGCGGATGCTCCGCTACCCGCCCCACGAGCGGCTCGGGGCGATCATCGACGACACGGTCGAGGCCCTGCCTGCGACCGCATCGGCCGCAGAGGTGGCGCGCCTGCTCGCGAGCTACAACCTCGTGTCCGTCCCCGTCGTCGACCAGGCGCACCGCCTCGTCGGCGCCGTCTCGATCGATGACGTCCTCGACTATCTGCTGCCCGAGGACTGGCGTTCGCAGGATGAGCCGCACACGGCCGACGCGGCAGGGGCGCGCTGATGGCCCGCGCATCGCGTCAGCCGACGCTCGACGCCCCGCTCGGCCGTACCACCCGCCGCGCACCGCAGCCTTCGCGCGACCGCTTCGGCCGCTTCTCCGAAGCCTTCGCGCGCGCGATGGGAACCTCGGGGTTCCTCATCGGCATGACCGTCTTCGTCACGGTATGGCTCATGTGGAACACGATGGCGCCGCGCGACTGGCAGTTCGACGCCGCAGAGAACAACTTCACGCTCCTCACGCTCATCCTCTCGCTCCAGGCGTCGTATGCGGCTCCCCTCATCCTTCTCGCGCAGAACCGGCAGGACGACCGCGACCGTGTGCAGATCGAGCAGGACCGGCAGCGCGCCGAGCGCAACCTCGCCGACACCGAGTACCTCGCCCGTGAGGTCGTCGCCCTGCGGATGGCGGTGTCGGATGCCACGGGGCAGCTCGTGACCCGCGACGTGCTCCGTCAAGAGCTGAAGGCCCTGCTCGACCAGATCGAGTCACGCGAAACGCCCGCCGCGGGCGCCTCCGACGCGAAATGACGCGCCCGTGAGCGCACAGGACGACGTCCGCCGCGCGGTCGGCGCCGTCACCGACCCGGAGCTGCGGCAGCCGATCGCCGACCTCGACATGGTGCGCGACATCCGGGTCGAAGGCGCTGCGGCGCATGTCACGATCGCGCTCACGATCGTCGGATGCCCGGCCGCAGACCGCATCGAGCGCGAGGTGCGCGAGGCCGCGGCATCCGTCCCCGGCATCGAGAGCGTCGAGGTCGAGGTCGGGGTGATGACTCCCACTGAGCGGCGCGCCCTCACGGAGCGCCTCCGCGGCGGGCGCGCGCGGGTCATGCCGTTCGGGCCCGATTCGCTGACGCGCGTGATCGCGGTCACGAGCGGCAAGGGCGGGGTCGGCAAATCGACGCTCACCGCGAACCTGGCCGTCGCCCTCGCGCAGCGCGGCCTCGCCGTGGGTCTCATCGACGCCGATGTGCACGGCTTCTCCATTCCCGGGCTCCTCGGCCTCGTCGAACCCGATGGGCTCCCCCCGCAGCCGACGCGCATCGACGATCTCATGCTCCCGCCGGTCGCCTACGGGGTGAAGACCATCTCGATCGGGATGTTCCTGCCGCGCGACCAGCCCGCCGCGGCCGTCGCCTGGCGCGGCCCCATGCTCCACCGGACGGTGCAGCAGTTCCTCACCGACGTCTTCTTCGGCGACCTCGACGTGCTGCTGCTCGACATGCCGCCCGGCACCGGCGACGTCGCGATCTCCGTGGGCCAGCTCCTCCCCCACGCGGAGGTCCTCGTCGTGACGACGCCGCAGTCCGCCGCCTCGGGCGTCGCCGTCCGAAGCGGCCTCGTCGCCGGACAGACCGGCCAGAAGGTCATCGGGGTCGTCGAGAACATGTCCGCGATGACCCTCCCCGACGGGACGGTCGTCGACCTTTTCGGCTCGGGAGGGGGCGAGGCCGTCGCCCGGGAGCTGTCGACGGATGCCGCACCCGTGCCGCTTCTCGGTCACGTGCCGCTGAGCCCCGCGCTGCGGCGCGGCGGCGACGACGGCATCCCGGTCGTGATCGCCGACCCGGACGATGCCGCGGCGCGGGCGATCACCGACGTCGCGCGATCGCTCGCCGAGACCCCGCGGGGTCTCGCCGGCCGGACGCTCCCCTTCCGTCCGCGCTGAGCGGGCAGTTGCTACGTCGCCTCGGAGTCGAACGGCACCGCGGCGTCCGGGTCGAACGCCGTCGTCACCGGCGCAGGTGAGGTGGCGGCGGCGGCCGCCCCGACCGCAGCGGCCTGCACGACCGGCACGGGTGCGTCGTCCAGGAGCGCGTCTCGGATGATCCGTCGCGGATCGTACTGGCGCGGGTCGAGCTTCTGCCATTCGACCGCGTCGAAGTCCTCGCCCATCTCGTCCTTGACGCGCGTGCGCGCCTCACCCGCCCACGCCCGTGCCCGCTTCGTGAACTGCGCGAGCTTCTCCGCGTAGCGGGGAAGCCGCTCGGGGCCGAGGAGGACGGCGGCGACGACGAGGAGCAGGAGGAACTTCTCCATGTCGTAGCCGAAGAACATGCCTCAAGGTTACCCGTGCGCCTCGGCGGCGAGAGTCCGATCGCACCGTACGCTGGCGGACGAGAGGAATGGTCATGGCCGATTCAGAAGCGATCCGTCGATACGTCGACGAGGCGACCGTCGAACCCGAGACGATCGAGCGCGCCCGCGCACGCGCGGTGGAGCTCGGAGCCGACCCGATCAGTCCGGCCGTGGGTGCTCAGATCGCCGTGCTCAGCGCAGCGACGGCCGCCCTCAACATCGTCGAGATCGGCACGGGCGCGGGCGTCTCCGGGCTGTGGCTGCTGCGCGGCTCACCGCGCGCGACGCTCACGACGATCGACAACGAGCCCGAGCACCTCGCCGCTGCCCGCACGGCCTTCGCCGAGGCGAAGATCGCGCCCGCCCGCGCCCGCTTCATCACGGGGCGCGCCGCGGACGTCCTGCCGCGGATGAACGAGGCATCGTATGACATCGTCCTCGTCGACGCGGATGCCGACGGCGTCATCGAGTACGTCGAGCACGGCCTGCGGCTCGTCCGGGCCGGAGGCACGGTACTCGTACCTCGCGTCCTCGCCGGCGGCGCCGTCGCCGATCCCGTGCGACGCGACGCGACCACGAGCGCGTATCGCTCGCTCATCCAGGAGACGCAGTCCTCGCCGGCCGTGCTCGGTGCGCTGTCGATCGTCGGAGAGGGCCTCCTGCAGCTCACCACGGTGCCGCCCGAGGAGCACTGACCAGAGCGCGGAAACGCCGAACGGCCGGTCCGAAGACCGGCCGTTCGAAGATCGTGAAGGTCAGGCGCCGACGACTTCGCCGAGCACGCCGTGGAGCTCCTTCGCCTCGTCATCGTTGACGGAGACGACCAGCCGGCCGCCACCCTCGAGGGGAACACGCACGATGATCAGGCGTCCCTCCTTCACGGCCTCCATAGGTCCGTCACCGGTACGCGGCTTCATGGCTGCCATGAGAGACTCCCTTTTCTTCAGTGGACAACACTCCAAGTTTACCGGTACCGCACGACACCGGCAGTCACCGCCGCCGTGACAACGCCCTCGCTCAGGGAATCTGCGTGAACGTCGTGCCCTGGATGAGCATCTGGTCGATCCACCACCACTGCCCGAGAAGCCCCAGCGCGAGCATCGACACCCGCCACGCGGTGCTCCGCGGCAGTCCGATCGCGCCGTACAGGGGCCCGAGCGGCATGAGGAGGCGGAAGATGCTCGACTGCGGGAAGAAGACGAGCAGGAGGTACACGACATAGCTCGCCGACCAGAGCCGGATCTCCATGCCGAGCCTCTTCACGTGCGGCTCGAACAGCAGCGTGGCCGCCACCGCCGCGACCACGACGGCGAGGGTGACGTACCCCGCGGCTTCGGGGAGCCCCCAGACGCGGAACCAGATGGCGGATGCCTGCACGAACCCCGAGAACGGCACGAACCCGCCGTCCTCCCCCGTCCAGCCGCGTCGCCACGACAGCTCGGTCTCCATGTACGCCTGCGGATCGCCCGTCGCATACCCCGCGATCAGTTGCCAGGCGAAGCCGATGAGCACGGCCAAGAGCCCGGCGAAGACGATGTGCACGGCCTCCGTCGCCGGGAGCGGGTCGGTACGGCGACGCACCCACCGGACCGTGCCGTACACCCCGAGCATCAGCGCGAAAGCCAGGACGCCGGGCCGAGTGAACCCCATGAGCGGGATGAACAGATAGAGCCAGGCATACCGGCGCTTCACGAGGGCGAGGAGGGCGAGGAAGAGCCACAGCAGAAACAGGCTCTCGGCATACCCCATCTGGAAGAGCGCCGCGAGCGGACCCGAGGCGAACAGCGCCACGGCCCAGAGCGCCGCAGTGTCCCCCGTCCGCTCCCGCAGCAGACGGAACAGCACGAGGGATGCCCCGTACCCGGCACCGATCGCGACAAGGATCGCCGCGAGCGGATACGCCCCGCCGAAGACCACCGCCACGGCACGCGACAACCAGGGATACACGGGCATGAACGCCCACGCGTTCGAGGTCACGTTACCCGCCGTGTCGAGAGGCAGCGTCGCGGGGTATCCCTGCGTCGCGATGAGCCAGTACCACTGACCGTCCCATCGCATCGAGAGATTCTCGAACGTCGTGGCGCTGCCCGTCGCGCGCTCCTGCATGCCCACCCCGATGAAGATGAACAGCGTCGTGACGACGCGGGCAGTGAGATAGATCGCCGCGACGACCAGGGCGGGATGACGCGCGGCGCGATCGCGCAGCGTCGGCACGGACGGCGCAGCCGTCACGTCGCGGACAGCCAGGTGCGAAGCCCCCGCTCGACGTCCTCGATCTGCGCGATCGACACGCGCTCATGATCGTGGTGCGCGAGCGACGGGTCGCCCGGGCCGTAGTTCACGGCGGGGACGCCGAGCGCCGAGAAGCGGGCGACATCCGTCCAGCCGTACTTCGGTCGGGGTTCGGCCCCGACCGCCGCGAGGAACTCCTGCGCCAGCGGGGCATCCAGCCCCGGCCGTGCACCCTCGGCACAGTCGACGATCTCGACCTCGAAGCCTTCGAACACGCGGCGCACGTGCGCTTCCGCCTCCTCCGCCGACCGGCTGGGCGCGAAACGGAAGTTGACCTCGACTTCGCAGAGGTCGGGGATGACGTTCCCGGCGACCCCGCCCCGGATGCCGACGGCGTTGAGGCCTTCACGATAGACGAGACCCTCGACCTCCTTCTCGCGCGGGCGGTACTCCGCGAGGCGCGCGAGGATCGGCGCCGCGCGGTGAATGGCGTTCTCCCCCATCCAGGCGCGCGCACTGTGCGAGCGGACCCCGTGGGTGCGGACGACGGCGCGGAGCGTCCCGTTGCAGCCTCCCTCGACCTGCCCGTTGGACGGTTCGCCGAGGATCGCGAAGTCGCCCGCGAAGAGGTCCGGCCGGCTGCGGGAGAGCCGGGTCAGACCGTTCCGCTCCGAATCGACCTCCTCGTTGTCGTACCACATCCAGGTGATGTCGACGCGGGGATCGGTGAGCTCGGCGGCGAGCTTCAGCTGGACCGCGGTGCCACCCTTCATATCGACCGTGCCGCGCCCCCACAGCATCGGCTCTCCGCCCTCCTCGATGTCGCGGACCGGGAGGTTGTCGTTGATCGGGACCGTGTCGATGTGCCCCGCGATGACGACTCGCTGGGCACGGCCGAGCCGGGTGCGCGCGACGATCGTGTTGCCGTCGCGGTAGACCTCGAGGTGCGACAGCGGTTCGATCGCGGCGAAGATCGCGTCGGCGAGCACCTCCTCCTCGCCCGACACGCTCGGGATGTCGCAGATCGTGCGGGTGAGATCCACGGACGACGCGGTCAGATCCAGGCGCGGCATGACCCGAGTCTACCGACCGAGCACGGACGCTCCCGCGCGGGCCGATACCCTGGGTGCATGACTGAACAGCGGTGGGTATGGGGTGCCGGGCTCGCGACGATCGCGGCCGACGGCACGGTTCTGGACACGTGGTTCCCCTCCCCGGCGCTCGGCTCAGCTCCCGAGGACCCCGACACGTCCGCGCTCGAGGCGGCGGCCGGGCCCGACGACCGTCGCGAGGTGACGGTCGAGGTCGTCGTCGTCGAGATCGATCTCGACGCTCCGCCGCAGGCGACGAGCGACGCGTACCTGCGTCTGCACGCCCTGTCGCACCTGCTCGTCGCGCCGAACGAGGTGAACCTCTCGGGAGTGTTCGCGCACCTGCCGAACGTCGCGTGGACGAACGCGGGCCCCGTGCACCCGGACGCGTTCGCGCGCCTCCGCCCGCAGCTGCAGCGCGCCGGCATCCAGCTGCAGGGCCTCGACAAGTTCCCGCGCCTCACCGACTACGTCGTCCCCGCCGGTGTGCGCATCGCGGATGCCTCGCGCGTGCGCCTCGGCGCGCACCTCGCCCCCGGCACGACCGTCATGCACGAGGGCTTCGTCAACTTCAACGCCGGCACGCTCGGCGCCTCCATGGTCGAGGGCCGCATCTCGCAGGGGGTCACGGTCGGCGACGGCTCCGACATCGGCGGCGGGGCGTCCATCATGGGCACCCTCTCCGGCGGCGGCACCCACCGCGTGTCGATCGGGGCACGCACGCTCCTCGGCGCGAACGCCGGAATCGGGATCTCGCTCGGCGACGACTGCATCGTCGAGGCGGGCCTGTACGTCACGGCGGGCTCGAAGATCGTCCTCCCGCAGGAGGCGCCGCTGCACGACGGCTCGCGCCCCGTCGTGAAGGGTGCACAGCTGTCCGGTCAGAACGGCATCCTGTTCCGCCGGAACTCGCTGACGGGCGCCGTCGAGGCGGTCCGCCGCGAAGGCGTCGGCGTCACCCTCAACAAGGCGCTGCACGCCTGAGGGTCACGCGTCGCCTGTGCGGCGCCACGGCCCTTCCTGATCGTCCGCACGCCAGTGCACGCGCGGACCTTCGATCTCGCGGACGCGCCCGGTGAGCCAGTAGGTCTCATCGGGCCCCCACCCGCCGATGACGCTCGAGCGCTCCTCGTCGACGACGATCTCGCGCGTCGCCGCCGTGAGATAGGCCCAGGCGCTGAGGTGCACGGCATCCCACTCTTCGGCGACCCGCATCCAGTCCGGCACGAGCCAGCGCCGGTCGCGACCCGTGACGCGGTGCCAGTCGTGGCGCCGTGCGGCGGCGACCTCGAGCGGATAGGTGCGGCACAGGTTCGCCCAGTCCCGCCCGTCCCGCACCTCGAGGATGCGCCCGGTCCCCCGGACGGGGATCGCCACGGCGCGCATCCACCCGAAGGAGTCCTCGACGTTGGGGATGCCGACGGGAAGCCCGCCGGGGAGCTCGCCGGTCGTGTGCGGGGCACCCAAGGGATGCGACCACCACGTCCCCGAGTACGCCACCGCCGGGTCCGCGGGCTGACGGCGGTGTGAGCGCTCCTCATCCTCCACGGTCACCTCCCGCCAGGCCCTCACCGCGCCGGGTGCCGGGTCGAACGGCGCGCCGTCGCCGTCGGGGTCGAACTCCATCGCCCACTGCGCGACCGTCATGTCGCGGGTCCACCACACGGTGTCCGCCCGGTCCACGAGATCGCGACCCGCCTCCGCGAGCGCCGCCCGTACGGCGGGCACGGCGGCGACGATGTCCGCTCCGCTCGGTGGCTGCCAGTACGCGGCCGCCTCCACCGAGCGGCGCAGCGCCTCCTGCAGCTCCTCGCTCGTCGGGTGGAGGCGTCCGAGCCGTCCGATCGCGCGGACGAGGCCCTCCTCCGAGTGCGGGCTCTCCACCGTGTCGTGCGTCTCGAAGGTGCTGCCGTCGTCGGCCGCGCCGAAGAGCGCGACGCTATGCCCCGAAGCGACGGCGGCGTTGTAGGCGAGGTAGAAGAGCGCCATGCGCACGTCCTCGTCGGCCCCTGCGGCGAGCTCGAGCACGAGCCGACGCCCGCGCGGGCCTTCAGTGAGGCCGGTGGGACCGGTGAGGTCGGTGTCCATGATCCGATCCTCCCACCCGCGGTCCGATACGCTCGGGAGATGAGCGACCGCATGCCGAAGAAGCTGTACGAACGCGAACTGAAGAGGCTGCAGTCGCAGCTCGTCGACCTGCAGGCCTGGGTGCAGGCATCCGGCGCCCGCATCATCGTCATCTTCGAAGGGCGGGATGCCGCGGGCAAGGGCTCCACGATCAGTCGGGTCTCGCAATACCTGAACCCCCGCATCACGCGCACGGTCGCCCTCCCCACTCCGACCGAGCGCGAGAAGACGGAGTGGTACTTCCAGCGGTACATCGCCCACCTGCCGGCGGCCGGCGAGATCGTGCTGATGGACCGCTCCTGGTACAACCGCGCCGGGGTCGAGCACGTCATGGGCTACTGCAGCAACGCGGAGTACCACCGGTTCCTCCACCAGGCGCCGATCTTCGAACGGATGCTCGTGGAGGACGGCATCCTGCTGAAGAAGTACTGGTTCAGCGTGTCGGACGTCGAGCAGGAGGCGCGGTTCCGCTCCCGCAACGACGACCCCATGCGACGGTGGAAGCTCTCCCCCAACGACGTCCTGTCGATCACGAAGTGGGAGGACTACTCGCGGGCCAAGGACACGATGTTCGTGCACACGGACATCCCCGAATCGCCGTGGTTCGAGGTCGACAACGAGGACAAGCGCCGCGGCCGGATCAACATGATCCACCACCTGCTCGGCCAGATCCCCTACCAGAGCGTGGAGCGCGACCCGATCGAGATCCCTTCGCGACCCGCGTCGGGCGGGTACGAGCGCCCGCCGCGCGAGCTGCAGAACTACGTGCCGGACTACGCCGCGACGATCGAGGCGCAGGCCGCCGACGACGACTGACCCGCGAGGGTAGGGTCCGGCCGCTCAGGCGCCCGGATAGTCGCGCTGCGGCGCGCCCACGTACAGCTGCTGGGGGCGGCCGATCTTCGTCTGCGGGTCGTGCTGCATCTCGGTCCAGTGCGCGAGCCAGCCGGGCAGGCGCCCGATCGCGAACAGCGGCGTGAACATCCGCGTCGGGAAGCCCATCGCCTTGTAGATGACGCCCGTGTAGAAGTCGACGTTCGGGTAGAGGCGACGCTCCTTGAAGTAGTCGTCGCTGAGCGCGATCTCCTCGAGCTCCTTCGCGAGGTCGAGGAGCGGGTCGTGCACGCCGAGCTCCGCGAGCACCTCGTCCGCCGACTGCTTGACGAGCTTCGCGCGCGGGTCGTAGTTCTTGTAGACGCGGTGACCGAAGCCCATGAGCTTCACGCCGTCTTCCTTGTTCTTGACGCGCTCGACGAAGCGCTGCACGCTCTCGCCCGAGTCGCGGATGCGCGCGAGCATGTCGAGGACGGCCTCGTTCGCGCCGCCGTGCAGCGGGCCGTAGAGGGCGTTGATGCCGGCGGAGATCGACGAGAACTGGTTCGCGCCCGTCGAGCCGACCAGACGCACGGTCGAGGTCGACGCGTTCTGCTCGTGGTCCTCGTGCAGGATGAGGAGGCGCTCGAGGGCGCGCGAGGTGACGGGGTTCACCTGGTAGAGCTCGGCGAGGTTGCCGAAGTTGAGCTTCAGGAAGTTGTCGACGAAGCTCAGCGAGTTGTCGGGGTACAGGAACGCCTGACCGATCGACTTCTTGTGCGCGTACGCCGCGATGACCGGGAGCTTCGCGAGCAGTCGGATCGTGTTGAGTTCGACGTGCTCGGGGTTGTTCGGGTCGGACTGGCCCTCGTAGTAGGTCGACAGCGCCGCAGTCGCCGCCGAGAGCACCGACATCGGGTGCGCCGTGTGCGGCAGCGACGAGAAGAAGCGCTTGAGGTCCTCGTGGAGGAGCGTGTGGTGACGGATGTCGTCGTCCCACTGCGCCAGCTGGTCGGCAGTCGGAAGCTCACCGCGCAGGAGCAGCCAGGCGACCTCGAGGTAGGTGCTGTTCTGGGCGAGCTGCTCGATCGGGTAGCCGCGGTAGCGCAGGATGCCTTCGTCGCCGTCGATGAACGTGATGGCGGACTTCGTGGCGGCGGTGTTCACGAAGCCGTAGTCGAGCGACGTGTGGCCCGTCTGCTTCGTGAAGGTCGAGAAGTCGACGCTCGGGGTACCCTCGGTGCCCTTCAGAATCGGCAGAGTCGCTGTCGTGTCACCGATCGTGACGGTGGCTGCCTGGGGTGTGCCCGTTTCGCTCACGAAGCCTCCTTGCGGTCGTCGGGGGATGCTCTACAGCCTACTGGCCCTCATGGCCTACTCCGATCCACGCCAAAGGATCGCGCGATCGGTCGGAGGAAACCTACCAGGCTTCGGCGCCCGACAGCCGCACGGCGGCCTCCGCGATGCGCTCATCGGTGGCCGTGAGCGAGAAGCGGACGTGCTCGGGGAAGCCGTCGCCGTAGAAGACGCCGGGGCCGGCGAGGATGCCGCGCTCGGCGAGGGCGCCCATCGTCGTCCAGGCATCCCTCCCCTCGGTCGCCCAGAGGTAGAGGCCGCCCTCGGAGTGGTCGATGCGGAAGCCCGCCGCCTCGAGCGCGGGCTTCAGCACGCGCCGGCGCTCCCGGTAGCACTCGCGCTGCGCGGCGACGTGGGCGTCGTCACCGAGTGCAACGGTCATCGCCGCCTGCACGGGAGCGGGGAGCATGAGGCCGAGATGCTTGCGCGCCGTCAGCAGTCGCGCGACGAGGGCACGGTCGCCCGCGAGGAACGCGGCACGGTAGCCGGCGAGGTTCGACTGCTTGGAGAGCGAGTAGACCGACAGGATGCCGGTGCGGTCCTCCCCCACGACGCGCGGGTCGAGCACGCTCGGCACGGGCTCCGAGGCCCAGGGGCCCTCCCAGCCGAGTTCGGCGTAGCATTCGTCGCTCGCGAGCACGGCACCGATCTCGCGCGCCCGTGCCACTGCGGTACGCAGTTCGTCCACCCCGAGCACGCGGCCGTCGGGGTTCCCGGGCGAGTTGATCCAGACGAGCTTCGCGCCCTCCGGCCACTGCGCCGGGTCGTCCGCCGCGACGGGCACGGCTCCGACGAGCTTGGCGCCGACCGCGTACGTCGGGTACGCCGCGCGCGGATGCACGACGACATCCCCCTCGCCGAGGCCGAGAAGGAGCGGCAGCAGCGCCACGAGTTCCTTCGATCCGACCGTGGGGAGCACCTCGTCGATGCCGAGGCCCGGAACGCCGCGGCGGCGCGCGTACCAGTCGACGATCGCTTCACGGAGCCCGCGCGTCCCCACCGTCTGCGGGTAGGCGTGGGCGTCGGTCGCGGCGCGCAGCGCGTCGGCGACGACGGCGGGCGTCGCATCGATGGGAGACCCGATCGAGAGGTCGACGATGCCGCCCGGGTGTTCGGCGGCGCGCGCCGCGTACGGGGCGACGGAGTCCCAGGGGTACTCGTCGAGGTCGCTGACGGCCACGCGGGGTCAGTGTCCCTGCGGAGGGAGAGCGGCGATGATCGGGTGGTCCTTCGCGATCACACCGACCTTGGCGGCGCCGCCGGGAGACCCGATGTCGTCAAAGAACTCGACGTTGGCCGTGTAGTAGTCCTGCCACTCTTCGGGCAGGTCGTCCTCGTAGTAGATCGCCTCGACGGGGCACACGGGCTCGCAGGCGCCGCAGTCGACGCACTCGTCGGGGTGGATATAGAGCGACCGTTCGCCTTCATAGATGCAGTCGACGGGGCATTCGTCGATGCAGGCACGGTCCTTCACATCCACGCACGGAAGAGCGATCACATACGTCACATGGTCAGTCTAGTTCGTGACGAGCGGCAGGGCCGTCGGTCTTGCGCCCCGTGGCAGTCAGTGTCGGCCACCCCACGATGATCGCGGCGACGACCGGCAGCGCGAACGTCCAGACGATGCCCGTCGAGATCTCGCCCGCCGGCGGTGCGGGCACGACGACGGACCCTCCCGGGCCCTTGCCGGAGAAGACCAGGGTCGCCAGCACGGCGCCCAGGGCGCAGGCGAGCGCCGTCCACCGATCCCCCGAAAGGAGGCGCACCGCGAGGATCAGCGCTCCCGCTCCGATGACGGCGATGACGAGCCCCAGTGGGATCGGTCCCCACATCGCGGCCTGGCCGATCGTGCCGGCGACGCCGAACACCACCCCGATGACGAGGGCGACCGCCCAGGTGCCCACGCGTGTCCACGACATTCCCACCCGCTCAGTGTAGGTCCCGGAACCCTGACCGAAGTCCGGGTCGAGTGCGACGACACCGGGAGCGCACGGTCAGGCGGCGAGCCCCCACAGGCGAAGAAGCGCCGCAACGAGCGCGGCAGCCAGCACGACGACGAGGAACGGGGCGCGCAGAAGCAGCAGCCCCGCCGCGACGAGGACGGCGGGCACCCGGGCATCCACGACGATGTGCTGGCCTTCTCCGAGAGTCTGCACGGCGACGAGCGCCCCGAGCAGCGCGACGGTGAGGAGGTCGATGATCCGCGTCGGCGCCGGGCCTTCGAACCACGCCGCGGGAATGATGTACCCGACGGCTTTCAGCGCGAGGCAGATGACGGATGCCAGGAGGACGGCGGTCCACAGGGTCACGACGGCTCCCCCGTCGTCGCGGCGGGTCGCGCCGCGCGACCGAGCCAGTTGGTCCAGCCCACGACGACGGCCACGAGCGCGGCGACGAGCACCGGCATCCCGGGCATGAGCACCGGCGTGAGGGTCGTCGCCACGACGGCCGCCGCAACCCCGACGGCGATCGCCTGTCGCCGCCGGAGACGCGGCCACAGGAGCGCGAGGAAGGCCGCGGCCGCCGCGGCATCCAGCCCGTACGCGCGCGGGTCGCCGAGCACGTCGCCGAGGAGCGCGCCGAGGAGGGTCGTGAGGTTCCAGCCGATGTAGATCCCGACGCCCGTGATCCAGAACCCGATCCGCCGCGCCCTCGGCTCCGTATGGGCGAGGGCGACGGCCGTCGACTCGTCGATCGTGACGTGCGGAGCGAGCGCGCGCCGGAGCGGAGTGGTGCCGACGACGGGCGCCATCCGGAGGCCGTACGCGACGTTCCGGACGCCGAGGAGCCCCGCCGACGCGATCGCCGCGGGCGCGGCTGCCAGTCCCCCGGCGCCGATCACCCCGATGAACGCGAACTGCGAGCCGCCCGTGAACATCACGAGGCTGAGGACGCACGTCTGCCACACGTCGAGCCCGGATGCCACCGACAACGCCCCGAACGAGATGCCGTACGCGCTCGTCGCGAGCACGACGCCGAGCGCTTCTCGCCGCGCGCGGCGCTCCGCGGTGTCCGTGCTCACCCGCCCGAGCCTATCGAGCGGTGGGTAGTCTCGACGCATGGATCGCACAGAGCGCATCTCGCGCATGCCCGTCGCCGAGGTGTATCCGCTCTACATCAAGAAGGTCGAGCGGAAAGGACGCACGAAGGACGACGTCGATGCTGTCACGCGATGGCTGACGGGGTACACGCAACACGAGATCGACGACCACCTCGCGGCGCGCACGTCGTTCGAGGACTTCTTCGCGGGTGCCGAGCTCAACCCGGGTGCGTCGCTCATCACCGGGATCATCTGCGGTGTCCGGGTGCAGGACATCGAGGACCCGCTGATGCAGCGGATCCGCTACCTCGACAAGCTCGTCGACGAGATCGCGAAGGGCAAGGCGCTGGAGAAGATCCTCCGGTCCTGACCCGCCCGCCGGTCAGGCGTTCTGGTCCTGCTTCTTCGCCCGCGAGGCCGCACGCCCGCGCTCGGTGGCATCCAGCACGACCTTGCGGATGCGCACCTTCTCCGGCGTGACCTCGACGCATTCGTCGTCGCGCGCGAACTCGAGCGACTCCTCGAGGGTCAGCACGCGCGGCGGCGTCATCGACTCGAAGGAGTCCGACGTCGACGAACGCATGTTCGTGAGCTTCTTCTCCTTCGTGATGTTGACGTCCATGTCGTCGGCGCGCGAGTTCTCGCCGATGACCATGCCCTCGTAGACCTCTTCGGTGGGCTGCACGAAGAACGACATGCGCTCCTGCAGGGCGATCATCGCGAAGGGGGTCACGACGCCGGAGCGGTCCGCGACGATCGACCCGTTCTGACGGGTCGTGATCTGGCCCGCCCAGTCGTCGTAGCCGTGCGAGATCGCGTTCGCGATGCCGGTGCCGCGCGTGATCGTCAGGAACTCGCTGCGGAAGCCGATGAGGCCGCGCGAGGGGACGACGAACTCCATCCGCACCCAGCCGGTGCCGTGGTTGGTCATCGTCTCCATGCGACCCTTGCGCGCCGCCATGAGCTGCGTGATCGCGCCGAGGTGCTCCTCGGGCGCATCGATCGTGAGGTGCTCGAACGGCTCCTGCAACTTGCCGTCGACGCGCTTGGTGACGACCTGGGGCTTGCCGACGGTGAGCTCGAAGCCCTCCCGGCGCATGTTCTCGACGAGGATCGCGAGGGCGAGCTCACCGCGGCCCTGCACCTCCCAGGCATCCGGGCGGCCGATGTCGACGACCTTGAGCGAGACGTTGCCGATGAGTTCGCGGTCGAGGCGGTCCTTGACCATGCGGGCGGTGAGCTTGTGCCCCTTGACCTTGCCCATGAGCGGCGACGTGTTCGTGCCGATCGTCATCGAGATGGCGGGGTCGTCGACCGTGATGGCCGGCAGCGGCCGGACGTCCTCGGGGTCGGCGATCGTCTCGCCGATCGTGATCTCCTCGATGCCCGCGATCGCGACGATGTCGCCGGGGCCGGCGGACTCCGCCGGGAAGCGCTCGAGCGCCTTCGTCTTCAGCAGTTCCGTGATGCGTGCGTTCGAGTGCGAGCCGTCGTGGCGCACCCAGGCGACCGTCTGCCCCTTCTTGAGCGTGCCGTTGAAGACGCGCAGGAGAGCGAGGCGACCGAGGAACGGGCTCGAGTCGAGGTTCGTGACCCATGCCTGCAGCGGCGCCTCGTCGTCGTACGACGGCGCGGGCACGTGCTCGAGGATCGCCTCGAAAAGCGGCTCGAGGTCGGCGTTGTCGGGCAGCTCGCCGTTGGCCGGACGGTTGCGGGATGCCGCGCCGGCGCGGCCGGACGCGTAGACGACCGGGACATCGAGCAGAGCGTCGATGTCGAGGTCGGGAACGTCGTCGACGAGGTCGCCGGCAAGACCCAGCAGCAGGTCGTGCGCCTCCTCCTCGACCTCGGCGATGCGCGCGTCGGGGCGGTCCGTCTTGTTGACGAGCAGGATGACCGGCAGCTTCGCCTCGAGCGCCTTGCGCAGCACGAAGCGGGTCTGCGGGAGCGGGCCCTCCGACGCGTCCACGAGGAGGACCACGCCGTCGACCATCGACAGTCCGCGCTCGACCTCACCACCGAAGTCGGCGTGGCCGGGGGTGTCGATCACGTTGATCGTGATGGGCTCGTCGGTGTGCGCGCCGTTGTAGGTGATCGCCGTGTTCTTGGCGAGGATCGTGATGCCCTTCTCACGCTCGAGGTCGTTCGAGTCCATCGCGCGCTCCTCGACGTGCGCGTGCTCGCCGAACGATCCCGTCTGGCGGAGCATGGCGTCGACGAGCGTCGTCTTGCCGTGGTCGACGTGCGCCACGATTGCGACGTTGCGAAGGTCCGGACGGAGGGCGTGCGCCATGAAGAGTCCTCGGATGGAGAAGAAAATGGGGAGCGCTCCGAGCGGAGCGCTCCCCATTCTACCCGCGGATGCGGTGGCATCCGTCGAAAGCCCTGATGAGGGTCAGAGGTCGTGCTCCGCGAGGAGCGCGGCACGCGCCTCGCGGCGGGCCCGCTGCTCGGCCGGGTCGGGCACGGGCACGGCCGCGATGAGGCGCTGCGTGTACGCCTGCTTCGGGGCACGGAGGATCTGACCGGTCGCACCCTGCTCGACGATCTCGCCGTGGCTCATCACGATGATGCGGTCGGCGAGCGTGTCGACGACGGCCAGGTCGTGGCTGATGAACAGGCAGGCGAATCCGAGGTCGCGCTGCAGTCGCTGCAGGAGCTCGAGCACCTTCGCCTGCACCGAGACGTCGAGCGCCGAGGTCGGCTCGTCGGCGATCAGGAGCTTCGGCTCGAGCGCGAGCGCACGGGCGATGCCGATGCGCTGCTTCTGTCCGCCGGAGAGCTCGTGCGGGTAGCGCGAGCTGTACGAGCGGGGCAGCTCGACGGCATCCAGCAGCTGCTTGACGCGGGTCTCGAGCGCGGCGCCCTTCGCCTGCTTTGCGAGCAGCAGCGGCTCGCCGATCGACTGCCCGACCGGAAGGCGCGGGTTCAGCGACGACGACGGATCCTGGAAGACGATGCCGACGTCCTTGTGCACGGTGTGCAGAAGGCGACGGTTGGCGTGCGAGATGTCGACGCCCACGACGGACGCCTTCCCCTCGGCGATCGGGAGGAGGCCGATCGCCGCACGGCCGATCGTGGACTTGCCGGACCCGGACTCACCCACGAGCCCCGTGACCTCACCCGGGTAGATCGTGAAGTTCGCGTGCTCGACGGCGCGGAACGCGGGCACGCGCCCCTTGGACGGGTAGTCGATCGCAACGTCCTCGAACTGCAGCACGGGCGCCCCGAGGCCCGAGCGGCGGTCGGCGTCCTCGCGCGCGGCGACCTCGGCGAGTCGGATCGTGGCGGTGTCACCGGCGAGGGCGGCGGTCGTGTCGATGACCTCACCGTCCTCCCCCGTGTCGCCGATGCGCGGCACCGCGGCGAGCAGCTGCTTCGTGTACGGGTGCTGCGGGTCGGAGAAGACGCCCTCGACGGTACCGCGCTCGACGATCTCGCCGTTGCGCATCACGATGATGTCGTCGGCGAGGTCGGCGACGACGCCCATGTCGTGGGTGATGAGGAGGATCGCCGAGCCGAGGCGGTGCCCCAGGTCGCGCATCAGGTCGAGGATCTCGGCCTGCACCGTGACGTCGAGCGCCGTCGTCGGCTCGTCGGCGATGAGCACCGCCGGGTCGCACGACACCGACTGCGCGATCATCGCGCGCTGGCGCTGACCGCCGGACAGCTGGTGCGGGTAGGAGTTGAACGCCTTCTCCGGGTCGGGCAGCTCGACGAGCTCGAGGAGTTCGAGTGCGCGCTTCTTCGCCTCCGCGGGGGTGATGCCGAAGTGGGTGCGCAGCGTCTCGATGATCTGGAACCCGACCGTGAAGACCGGGTTCAGCGCCGTCATCGGCTCCTGGAAGATCACGGCGACCTCGCTGCCGCGCACGCGCTGCAGCTCATCGGGCTTGAGGCCCAGGATCTCGCGCCCGGCGAGCTTCACGCTGCCGCGCACCCGCGCGGTCTTGGGAAGCAGGCCCAGCATCGCCATGGAGCTCGCGCTCTTGCCGGAGCCGGACTCGCCCACGATCGCGAGGCACTTTCCGGCCTCGACGAAGTAGTTCAGGTCCTTCGCGGCCGGCACCCAGTAGTTGTCCACGGCGAAGTCGACGGACAGGCCGTCCACCTCGAGCAGCGGCTGCGCCGAGTCTCGGAGTTCTGTCGGGTTGTTCATCGATCGGTCCTGACGTGAAGAGAGGGGACAATAGACGGATGCCCGCTGTCACGCTGCCCTCGCGCTTCAACCGCATCATGGCGATCGTGCTGGGGGTGCTGAGCATCCTGGCGGTGGTCGCGGCGGCGACCTCGGGTGATCTGCGGCTGCTGCCGGCGTACCCGGGCGCGGCACTGCTGGCGTTCGTCGCCTGGGCCGCGCTGTGGCGTCCGTACGTCCGCATCGACGGGGAGGGTGTCACCCTCCGGAACGTGACGCACAGCGTCCTCGTACCGTGGGCCGCGCTGATCCAGGTCGAGACGCGCTACGCGCTCACCCTGCGCACGCCGCGCCACGCCTTCGCCGCGTGGGCGGCGCCCGCCCCGGGCTTCCTCACGGCGCTGCGCGCGCGCCGACGCGACGGAAACCGCGAGGCGCAGGCCGCCGGCGATTCCCGACTGCGCGTCGGAGATCTCATCGGCACCGAATCCGGCGACGCGGCGCTCATCGTGCGCGAGCGCTGGCGTGCGCTCGTCGAGTCCGGCGGTGTGCTGGGCGGAACCGCCGACGACATCACCGTCCGTCGTCGGTGGGACACCGTCGTGATCGGCGGACTGCTGGCCCTCACGGCACTCACCGTGTGGGCGCTGGTCGCGACGAGCTGAGCTCGTCATCGGCCGGGCTCCGACTCTGGCCGCGGCTCGTCGCCGCTCACCTCCGAGACCGTGCCGTCGCGCTCGGAGAACGGCTCCTCGGGAACGTCGACCGTCACCTCGGAGGACCCGACGACCGCGGCATCCGCCGGCAGTTCCTTGACGCGCCGGAAGATGACGCGCTTCTGCCGCGGGTCGAACGCGTCGCGCAGGCCGTCACCGATGAAATTGACGAGGAGGGACAGGCCCACGATGAACACGGCCGGCCACCAGAACAGCCACGGGCGGGTCTGGAAGGCGGACTCGTTCGCGCTGATGAGGAGCCCCAGCGACACCTCGGGCGACTTCACGCCGAAGCCGAGGAACGACAGCGACGTCTCGAGGATGATCGCCGCGGCGATCAGCAGCGTGGTCGAGACGATCACGACGCCCATCGCGTTCGGGAGGATGTGCTTGAAGATGATCCGGAGGTCGGATGCCCCCGCGACACGCGCCGCGTCGACGAACTCCCGCTCGCGCAGCGACAGGAACTCCGCACGCACGAGACGCGCGATACCCGTCCAGACCACGAGACCGAGGAACAGCGCGAGAGTCAGCGGTCCGAGGCCACCGACGGCCGTACCGACGACGGCACCGATGACGATGACGGGGATGACGATGACGATGTCCGTGATGCGCATCAGCACGGCATCCACCCAGCCGCGGTAGTAGCCCGCGATCGCGCCGATGACGACGCCCACGAACGCGCCCGTGAGGCCGATGATGAACATGACGTACGACGTGTTGACGATGCCGCGCATCACCATCGCGAAGTAGTCCTTGCCGGGGGTGTTCTGCCCGAACGGGTGCTCACCGAGCGAGAAGGGCCAAAGCGTCAGAGTCGGCTTGCCGCCGTTGTGGATCGGGTAGAGGCTCGCGTAGTCCTTCGACCACCAGCCCGGGATGCCGAATGCGCCGCTCGCGCTGATCGCGAAGATCACGACGGCGAGGAACAGCACGATGCTGACGAGAGCGGGCTTGTGCGCGAGGAAGCGGCGCAGCACCAGGCGGCCCTGGCTGACGCCCTTCTCCTCACTCGTGAGAACGGCGGGACCGCCGGCCTCCGGCGCCGCGGGAGGCTGCTGCTCGTTGATGGGAACCGACATCACTTGGCCCTCACTCTCGGGTCAAGCGCCGAGTAACTGAGATCGGCGAGGAAGTTGAACGTGATCGCGAAGATGGCGACGATGAGGAAGTACGCCATCACGGGGTTCGGATCTCCCGCATTCAGCCCCTGCGAGAACAGGGTTCCCATTCCCGAGAAGGCGAAGATCCGCTCCGTGATGATCGCGCCACCGATGAGACCACCCACGTCGGCGGCCACGATCGTCGTGATCGGGATCAGGGAGTTCCGGAACGCGTGCCGGCCGACGACGATGCGCTCGGGAAGACCCTTCGCCCGCGCCGTGCGGATGAAGTCCTGGTTCAGCGTCTCCAGCATGCCGCCGCGCGCATACCGCGTGTATCCGGCGAACGAGATGAGCATGAGGCTGATCGTGGGCAGCAGCAGGTGCGTGAAGCTGTCGATGCTCGTGATCCAGAAGTCGCCCTGGAGGTTGGGCGTGGAAGAGCCGACCGTCGCGATGGGGCGTCCCTTGACCCGCGGGTTCGTCAGGTACGCGTTCCAGTTGCGCAGGAACTGCTCGAGCACGATGACGCCCATGGACAGGAAGCCCGCGAGAGCGCCGATGCGCATCGCCTCGCCCCGGTCGTGCTCACCGAAGAACCAGCCGGCCGCGAGGCCGACGGCGATCGCGAGCGCGAACATCAGCACGACCCCCCACAGGCCGAGGCCTGCGAGCACCGGCTGGAGGACGAAGTAGCCGATCACCATGACGATCGCGACGCTGCCGGCTGTCCGCCAGGCGTAGCGCGCCTGGGGCCCGGCGATGATGAGCACCATCGCGGCCGACAGGGCGATGATCAGGAGCGGGCCGACGACGGGGCCGAGGCTCGGATCGAGGAACCACTCGGTGACCGAGAAGAAGTAGAACATGGCGCCGGTGACGACGAGCGACACACCGGCGACGGCGAGCCGACGCTTTCGCGGCCCCCCGATCAGCGCCTGCCACAGTCCCGCTGAGAGGAGGGAGACGATGATGATCGTCGCCCAGTTGAAGACGGGGTCCTTCAGCCAGTTGTTGAAGCCGAGCGCGACGTAGACCTTCAGCAGGACACCCATCACGAACGAGGGCAGCGAGTAGAAGAAGAAGCTCGCGAAGGTGAAGGTGTAGTCGACCGCGCTGTACTGACGAAGCGCCGACACGATGCCGACGAGGATGCCGAGGACGATGGCGAGGACCGTCGAGGCGGTGACCAGCTGCAGCGTCGATCCCATGGCGCGGCCGAGGAGGATGTCGACGGGCTGGTTCTGGATGGTGACGCCGAGGTTGCACCCGAGACCGGGGACGACGCATCGCGCGGCACCGACGACCCAGTTGAACCAGCGCACGGGGATCGGCTGATTGAGGTTGAGCCAGGCGATCCGCTGGGCGATCAGCTGATCCTTGTTCGGGCTGTTGGACGCGTAGAGCTCCTGGAGCGGGTCGCGGGACCAGGCCACCAGGACGTACATGAGGAACGACGCCGCGATGAGGATCAGCACTGACACACCGATGCGCCGAAGGACATACGAGAGCAAGGGAACGGTGCCCCTTTCACAAGATCGAGAAAACAACGTAGCTGCGGGCAGCGGAGCCGGTCGGGCCCGCTGACCTGTCTACGTTACCCCGCCCGGTTCGGCGGGATGGATTGTCATGCAAGCGGAAGGGGCGGTGGACCCGAAGGTCCACCGCCCCCGCACTTCGAGAATCGTCAGTCTCGGAGGATTACTCCGAAACCTGCCACTCCCAGAAGTTCCAGATCGGGCCGGTCTGGTTGCCCATGTAGGTGATCCCGCTCAGGCGGTCGGCGTAGGCGTCCACACCCGGGCTCTGGAACAGGGGCAGACCATAGGCGTCCTTGAAGAGCTCCGTGTCGGCCTCGATCGTCAGCTTGTCGATCTTGTCCGTGTCAAGGGTGACCGGGATCTCCTTGGCGATCTTGTCGACGGTGTCGTTCTTGTACTTGTTGAAGTTCGATCCACCGAAGGAGGCGAAGATCTGCGGGATGGTGCCGTTGCCGACACCGGGGCTGATCCAGCCGAAGATGACGGCGTCGTACTCGTCGGAGCCGAGCTTCGCGCTCCACTTGTCGCTACCGGCATCCACCACGTTGAAGCCGGCCTTCGCAGCCGAAGCCTGGATGGCCTCGAACGACGCGACGCGGTTCGGGTTGTTGATGTTGTACATCAGTCGCACGGTCGGGGTGGCGCCGGCGAGCAGCTTCTTGGCACCCTCGATGTCGACGTCGGCGTACGCGTCCGAGCCGTTGGCCTTGACCGCATCCTTGTAGGCGGCCTGCGCCGGGATGAACAGCTGCGAGTCGAGCGGCGTGGCATCCGGGACGACCGGCTTGATCAGCGTGTCGACGATCTGCTTGCGCGGGATCGTCTTCAGGAACGCCTCGCGCACGTTCTTGTCGGCGAACACGCCGGCGAAGGTGAGGTCGAGGTGGTCGTACAGCAGCTGGTTACCCTGCTCGATCTCGACGTTCGGCAGCGCCTTCAGCGACTCGAGCGTGTCACCGGTGACCTGCGGGACGATGAGGTCGACCTCGCCGTTCTGAAGAGCCGTCACCTGTGCCTGCGAGTCACCGATGAAGCGGATGACGAGCGTGGAGAACTTGGGCTTGAGGTCACCCGTGTACTTGTCGTTGAGCTTCAGCGTCATGGACTGCGTGGGCTCCCACGAGTCGATGACCCACGGGCCGCTCGAGAGGTACAGCGACTTGTCGGTCGGGAGCGACGTCATGTCGAAGCCCGTGTTCCAGAAGTCCGCCGCCTTCTTGATGGTCTCGTTCGGGGCGGCCGGCTTGGCCGCGTCGCCGCGGGGCTGGTCGAGGATCGCCTTGACGAGCGCGTCCTTGTCGACGCCGGCCTTCTCGGCGACGACGTGCACAGGCTGGTCGATCAGGCCGACGATGTTCCAGTCGACGAAGGGGGTGTCGTACTTGAGCGTCAGCGAGAGCTTGTCGTCGGAGACGTTCGAGATCGTCGAGGTCTTGACGCCCTCCGTGGAGCCGGCGTACTGGAAGTACTGCGTGCCGGAGGTGACGTCGCCCGACTCGGGGTCGAGCGTCGCGTCGTCGAGCGCGCCGGAGGTCGCGGCCCAGCCGAAGATCAGGTCGTCGGTCGTGATGGGCTCGCCGTCGGACCACTGCAGGCCCTTGTTGAGCGTGTAGGTGACCTCGAGCGGGTCTTCGTTGGTGACCTCGTAGGTGCCGAACGACTTGTCGGGAACGACCTCGTACTTGTCGTTGACGTAGTAGAAGCCGGCGCGGGTCAGGTAGTTGACCTTGCCGTTGATGTCGAGGTTGCCGTTCGCGCTGGCGCTGTTGACGCTCGTGAACTCGTTGATTTCGGCGATCGTGACGGTCGCGTCGGTGACGGGGGCGTCCGACGTCGGACCGCCGGTGCCGCCCGGGGCCGAGCATGCCGAGAGAGCGATGGCGCTGACGACCAGCCCCGCTCCCGCGACGAGGGCGCGCTTGCGCCATGTCTGTGCAGACACTGTTTTCCTCCTGTGCAGGGATCAGATGCGGAACGCGCTGACGGACGAGGCCGTCAGTGAGCCCGCGGATACCCGCAACCCTAAATACGTGGGGGCCCCCGATCCAAACCACTCGACAAAACGTTACATACCCTTAACTCAATCTGAACGGCATGTGGCAATCTGACCAGATGAGCGTTCTTCCGACCGCCGAATCGCCCAGTACCGCGGGCGGGCGCGCGCGATTGTGGTGGGAGATCGCGATCGTCCTCGCGTTGTCCGTCGGCCGGTCCGCGGCGTACTCGGTGCTGTCCCTGGTTCAGGCGCTGACGCAAACCGAATCACTCGGCGACCAGTCGACGTCTCTCAACCCGGGCGCCAACGCGCAGCAGTTCTGGGACGTGCTGTACCAGTTCGTCGGCCAGTTCTTCGCCCTCGCCCCGATCGCCCTCGCCGTGTACCTGCTGTGGGAGCCGGGCCGTTCCGCGTTCCGCCGGATCGGCCTCGACTTCCGCGTGTTCGGGCGCGATGTCGGCACAGGCATCCTGTTGGTGCTCGTCATCGGCGTCCCCGGCCTCGGACTCTACGCCGCGGGGCGCGCGCTCGGGATCACCGTGCAGGTGGATGCCTCGCCGGTCGACTCCTCGTGGTGGACGATCCCGTTGCTGGTGATCGCCGCCGTGCGGGCGGGGCTCACGGAGGAGGTCATCTTCATCGGGTACCTCTTCGACAGGTTGACCCGGCTCGGATGGGGCACGTGGACGATCATCCTCTCGACCGCCGCCCTGCGCGGTGCGTACCACGCCTACCAGGGGTTCGGCCCGATCGTCGGAAACGTCGCGATGGGCGTCGTCTTCGGCTGGGTCTACGCCCGCTGGGGCCGCGTGATGCCGCTCGTGATCGCCCACACCCTGATCGATGTGATCGCCTTCGTCGGCTACCCCCTCGCCGCCGCCTGGTGGCCCGGCCTGTTCGCGCGCTGACCCCGCCGGTCGGCACGGGGTGCGCCCTCGCGCCGGGGTGCTCTCCCCGTCGAGTGCGCCCTCTCCCACCGAGACGCAACCTGCCGCCCGAGACGCCGGTGATTCTCGGGCGGGGAGTTGCGTCTCGGCGGGCGGGCACGGGCGGCGGGGCGGGCACGGGCGGCGGGGCGGGCGGGCATCGCGCCCTCCACAGGGCGCGATCTGCGCGGGTGCGTCCACAGATCGGGTCGGGGCGTGCCGGGTGGCGCGAGGGGATGGCA
>JASCPG010000026.1 GCA_029960085.1 Microbacteriaceae bacterium PS02067
CCTGCCGCCAGCACCGCGCGACGCCCCCGCCCTGCCGCCCACCGCCACCGCCACCGCCACCGCCACCGCCACCGCGTTGCGAAAGCAGGGCGAACCGGCGCCGCGCGAATCGACACGCCGCACCCGAGTCGATCCACCCTGCTCTCGAGACGCATGTCGCCATGTCCGCACCTCCCACAAGGCCGAGAGCGTGCCGTCATCGCGCGGAGGCCTGCGGCGGTTCGCAGGCGTATCCGGCAGTCACCGACTGCCGCCCGTCGAGTCCGGACGCGACCGGTTGCGTAGCGAAAGCAGGGCAAACCTCCGCCGCGCGAGCCTCGACACGCCGCAGAGGCCGATCCGCCCTGCTCTCGAGACAGTTCGGGAGGCCGACGGGCTCGCGCGGCAGACGGGACGGCAGGGCACACAGCTCGGCGGGGCAGACAGGTCGGCCGAGGAGGACAGGTCGGCGGGGCAGACAGGTCGGCCGGGCAGACACGGCCGCGGTGGCCAGCGCGAGTCGGCCGGGACCGAAACGGCGACAGGCAGGTAGTCCTTGTGCCGAAAGCAGGGCGAACTGACGCTTGACGAGTCACGGGGCGCCGCAGTAGGCGATCCGCCCTGCTTTCGAGACGGATGCGGCGTCAGACAGGGCGGCGGTCACCGATGAGGGGGTCGGCCAGCAGCGGCTGGCAGACCATTGGCTCGCTGTTGCGAAAGCAGGGTGAACTGGCCGCGCGGCGACCGACACGCCGCGAAGGGGTCGATCGGACCTGCTTTCGCAACGGTCGGGGCGCGGCCGGAGCAGGATGGGCCGCGCGAGCCGCCGCGCGGGTTGGCGAATGAGCGGCCGCGCGAGCCACCGCGGATCGGCGAGTGAGCCGCCGCGCTGAGCGGGGCGCGGCCAGAGCGGGGCGCGCCAGAGCGGAGCGGGGCGGGGGTCAGCGCGTGAGGATGAGGGCCTCGCCCTGTCCGCCGCCGCCGCAGAGGGCGACCGCGGCGGTGCCGCCGCCGCGGCGGACGAGTTCGTGCACGGCGTGGACGACGAGGCGCGCGCCGGAGGCGCCGATCGGATGCCCGAGCGCGATCCCGCCGCCGTGGACGTTGACCACGTCCTCCGTCAGGCCGAGCTCGGCCTGGGAGTGCACGACCACGGCACCGAACGCCTCGTTGATCTCGACGAGGTCGAGGTCGGATGCCGCGATACCCTGACGCGCCACGGCCTGCTCGATCGCACGCGCCGGCTGCGCGTGCAGTGAGTTGTCCGGCCCCGCGACCTGCCCCGCGGCGCCCACGACAGCGAGCACGGGCCAGCCCTTCTCATCGGCGTGCGCACGTGTCGTCAGCACGACGGCCGCGGCGCCGTCGGAGATCTGTGACGCATTCCCGGCCGTGATCGTGCCGTCGGCGGTGAACGCCGGCCGGAGACCGGCGAGAGACTCCTCCGTCGTGTCGGGTCGGATGCCCTCGTCGGTCGTGACGCGAATCGGGTCGCCCTTGCGCTGCGGCACCTCGATCGTGACCATCTCGGCGTCGAACAGCCCGCCCGCCTGCGCCGCGGCCGCGCGCTGGTGCGACAGCGCAGCCACGTGGTCCTGCGCGGCCCGGGTGATCTCGAACCGCGGATTCAGGCGCTCGGTGGATGCCCCCATCGACTCCTTGTCGTACGCATCCGTCAGCCCGTCGAAGGCCATGTGGTCGAGAACCTCGACCGAGCCGTAGGACCAGCCGTCGCGCGAGCCCATGAGCAGGTGCGGCGAACGGGTCATCGACTCCATGCCGCCCGCGACGACCACGGTCGCATCTCCGGACGCGATCATGCGCTTCGCGTCGATGATCGCGGTGAGGCCTGACAGGCACACCTTGTTGACGGAGGATGCCGGGACATCCCACCCGAGCCCGCCGGCCAGAGCGGCCTGGCGAGCGGGGTTCTGGCCCGAGCCGGCGGGGAGCACCTGGCCCATGATGACGGCGTCCACGGCATCCGCGGGGATGGATCCCTGCGCGAGAGCCCCGGCGATCGCGAAGCCTCCGAGCTGCGGCGCGGTGAACGATGCGAGCTGCCCCTTCAGGCGCCCCTGGGGCGTGCGGGCGGCGGCGACGATGACGATGTCGTCGGTGGTCATGAGATCTCCTTCAGCGTGTCGGCGATGATCAGCGCGGGCTCGGTCGCGGCGACGACATCGTCGACCGTGACCCCGGGTGCGGTCTCGACCAGCACGAGTCCATCATCGGTCACATCGATGACGGCGAGGTCGGTGATGATGCGATCCACGACGCCGCGGCCGGTGAGCGGCAGCGAGCACGTGTCGACGATCTTGGCGGTGCCGTCCTTCGCGACGTGCTCCATCAGCACGATGACCCGCCCCGCGCCGTGCACGAGGTCCATCGCGCCGCCGGGGCCCTTGACCATCTTCCCGGGGATCATCCAGTTGGCGAGGTTGCCGGTCGCGGACACCTGCATCGCACCGAGGATCGCGGCGTCGATCTTGCCACCGCGGATCATGCCGAAGCTCGTCGCCGAGTCGAAGAACGCGGCACCCGGCAGGACCGTGACCGTCTCCTTGCCCGCGTTGATGAGGTCGGGATCGACGTGCTCCTCCGTCGGATACGGGCCGACGCCGAGGATGCCGTTCTCCGACTGCAGCACGACGGTCACGCCATCGGGGACGTAGTTCGGCACGAGCGTCGGCAGGCCGATCCCGAGGTTCACATAGGCGCCGTCGGCGAGTTCGGCGGCCGCGCGCGCGGCCATCTCGTTGCGGGTGAGTGCCATGTCAGGCTCCTTCGGGGATGACGCGGGCGGTGCCTTCGGGGTTCGTGAGTGCCGTGTCGACGGACACAGTGCGCCGCTCGATGCGCTTCTCTATTTCTGAGCCGACCTCGATGATCCGATGCACGTAGATACCGGGGAGGTGGATGGCATCGGGGTCGAGCGCACCGGCGGGCACCAGTTCCTCGACCTGCGCGATACAGACCTTCCCCGCCATCGCGGCGAGCGGGTTGAAGTTCCGCGCCGACTTGTTGAAGACGAGGTTGCCGTGCACGTCGCCCTGTGCCGCGTGCACGAGGGCGAAGTCCGTGACGATCGCCTCTTCGAGGACGTACTCGCCCTGGGTGCCGCCCGGCGCGAAGGTGCGGACGTCCTTCGCGGGGGATGCCACGGCGACGCCGCCCTGCCCGTCGTAGCGCCGCGGGAGGCCGCCCTCGGCGACCTGCGTGCCGACGCCCGTCTGCGTGTAGAACGCCGCGATCCCCGCGCCGCCCGCGCGGAGCTTCTCGGCGAGCGTGCCCTGCGGCGTGAGTTCGAGTTCGAGTTCACCGGAGAGGAACTGGCGCTCGAACTCCTTGTTCTCGCCGACGTAGGAGGACGTCATCTTGCGGATGCGCTTCGCGTTGAGCAGCACGCCGAGGCCCCAGTCGTCGACGCCGCAGTTGTTGCTCACGATGCTGAGGTCGCGCGTCCCCTGCGCGAGGAGCGCCTCGATCAGGGCGATGGGGTTCCCCGACAGGCCGAACCCGCCGACCGCGAGGCTCGCGCCGTCCGGGATGTCGGCGACCGCCGCCGCCGCAGACGGGTACGTCTTGTCGATCACGTGTACTCCTTCGTTCGTGTCCTCCCCCATCCTGAACGCCCTCTCATCACCCGCGCACCCCACTGTTTGCCATGTGGTCGCCCCGCCGCGTATTGTCCACATCATGGACACCGCCTCGTCTCGCTCGGTTCCCGGCGCGCAAGCGATCGCCCGTGCGGCGGCGCTCCTGAGACTCGTGACGGGAGCCGGCGACGAGGGCGTCTCCGTGGCGGAGCTCTCCCGCCGCGCGGAGCTCACCCGCCCGACGACGCATCGGCTGCTGACGGCCCTCCGCCATGAGGGTCTCGTCGACCAGGACGAGCGGAACGGCCGGTGGATGCCGGGAGCGGAGCTCTATCTGATGGGGACGGTCGCGGCATCCCGCTACGACATCACCGCCATCGCGCGGGACATCGTGCGCTCGCTCGCGGTGCGCACGGAGGAGAGCGCCTTCCTGTCGGTGCGCCGGGGGGACGAGACCGTCTGTCTCATCCGCGAGGACGGCGCCTTCCCGATCCGGTCGTTCGTGCTCTCGGAGGGCGTGCGCTTCCCTCTCGGCGTCGCCTCGGCGGGGCTCGCGATCCTCTCGTTCCTGCCGCCCCACGATGTGGACGCCTACTTCGAGCGTCACCCCGAGCTCGCCACCCGCTACGGGGCGGCGCACGCGGAGCCGCGCCTGCGCGCGCGCCTGCGCGAGACGCACGCGCGGGGGTTCGCCGTGAACCCGGGCCTCATCGTGGAGGGGAGCTACGGCATCGGGGCGGCCGTGTTCACGAAGGCGGGGCACCCGCAGTGGGCGCTCAGCCTCACGGGCGTCGAGTTCCGATTCGGCCCCGACCGCATCCCCGAACTCGGGCGGACGCTCCTCGCGCACGCCCACCAGCTGTCGACCCGCATCGCGGCCGGCACACACTGACGGATCGCGCCGCCTTCACCCCTGGGCGAGTGCCAGTTGGCCCGTGACGACGTCGGCGACGCGCCGGGCACCCGCAGCGCTCAGGACGACGGTGTAGTGGTTGAGCCCCGGCCACCGTTCGTGCACGATCGCCGGGTACGCGGCCAGCATCCGTTCGAGATGCGGCTCCGCGTAGAGCCCCGGCTCTTCGTCCTGCAGTCCGCGCGGCACCGTGATGAGCACGGCGGGGCGGTCGAGGTCTGCGAGCGCGTCCGCGACGGTCGTGGCGGTGTTCATGTCGATCGTGTCCTCCACGGTCGTCTCGAACGACGTCGCGGGGCGGAGCCCCTCCTCCCCCGCCGGAACCAGGTCGTACGCGAGGTACCGCTCGAGCTCGGGCGACCAGTCCTCCGCGAACGCGGGGTGGTCGCGCCAGAAGTCGAGGTACGCCTCTGTAGAGGGAAATCGCAGGTGCAGCCGCGACGCCGTCACGCCGAGGATGGCCGAAACGAGGTCTTCGGGCGCGAGACCCGTCGGCGCGTCGAGCGGGAGTCCCCCGTCGACGAGGACGAGACGCGAGACGAGCTCCGGATGCCGCGCCGCGAACGCGACCGCGACGAACGCGCCCATGGAATGCGCGACCACGACGACCGGGCCGAGACCGAACGCCGCCGAGACCGCGGCGACGTCGTCGGCGTGGACGGCGAGGCCCGTGGGACCGGTGACGCCGTTGCTGCGCCCCCGGCCGCGGAGGTCCGGTGCGATGATGCGCACTCCTGGGAGGGCCCCGGCGAGGAACTCCCACGCCAGGTGCGACGAGGTCACGCCGTGGATCGCGAGGATCGTGGGGGCGTCCTCCCCCTCGGCATCCCAGACTCCGACGGCGAGGTCGCCACCGGGCATCGGCACCGTCACGATGTGAGAGTCGCGGGTCATCGCGCGGTCCATCCGCCGTCCATCGTGTAGCTGCCGCCCGTCGCCATGCCGGCCTTGTCGGAGGCGAGCCACCCGGCGAGCGAGGCGACCTCGTCGGCCTCGACGAGGCGCTTGATCGCCGTCTCGGTGAGCATGATCTTCTCGACGACCTCGCTCTCGGGGATGCCGTGCACCTTCGCCTGATCGGCGATCTGCATCTCGACGAGGGGTGTGCGCACGTACGCGGGGTTGATGCAGTTGCTCGTCACCCCGTGCGGCCCGCCTTCGAGCGCCGTCACCTTCGACAGGCCTTCGAGCGCATGCTTGGCGGACACGTACGCCGACTTGAAGGCGCTCGCACGCAGGCCGTGGGCGCTCGAGATGTTGATGATCCGTCCCCAGCCGCGCTCGTACATGGCCGGGAGTGCCGCGCGGATGAGGAGGAACGGCGACTCGACCATGAGGCGGTTCATGAAGCGCCACCGCTCGGGGTCGAACTCCTCGATCGGGGCGACGGTCTGGATGCCGGCGTTGTTCACGAGGATGTCGACGTCGAGCGCGAGATCCTCCTGCGCCACCGTGTCGGAGAGGTCGACGACCCAGGCCTCGCCGCCGACCTCCGTGGCGACCGACCGGGCCGCGTCGCCGTTGAAGTCGGCCACGATGACGTAGGCGCCGCGACCGGCGAACTCCTTCACGCAGGCGAGCCCGATGCCGCTCGCACCGCCCGTGACCAGGGCGCGCCGCCCTGCGAGGTCCTGCTCAGGCATCCGCTGCTCCTTTGTTTGTAGCGCCAGGCGAGGCGTTCGCGGCGCCCGGCGAGGCATTCGTCGCGCCCGGCGAGGCGTTGGTGGCGTCCGGCGCGGCATTCGTCGCGCCCGGTGAGGTGTTCGTCGCGCCGCGGGAGGCGAGCGCGTTGCGGATGAACCGCATCATGTGGTCGATGATCTCTTCGGGCATCGCCGCCGGGGGCGCCCCCTCATCGTCGCGCTCCCAGAGGAGGTAGCGCATGCCGATCAGCTCGCCGGCGCCCATCAGCGCCCACGCCGTCACCTCGGGATCGAGAGCCTCGTCGACGTCGCCGTCCTGCTGGGCGGCACGCAGGCCCGCCTCGTAGCCGTCGACGATGCGCGTGTAGTGCAGGCGCAGCATCTCGGGCGAGACGAACTCCGCTTCGCGGACGACGCGGTAGAGCGCGGGGTGGGCGGCCGTGAACCGGAAGAACCCCTCGAACCCGGCCCGCTCGGCCGCGATGCGGCCCGTCGTCCCCGCCATCGCCTCTGTCATCGAGTGGCGCACGCGGCGGTTGAGGTCGACGACGAGCTCCTCGAAGATCTGCTGCTTGCTGTCGAAGTAGAGGTAGAAGGTGCCGAGGCCGATGCCGGCGCGCTCGGTGATCTTGACGATGGATGCCTCGTGGTACCCGACGGCGGCGAACACCTCCTCGGCGGCTTCGAGGAGCTTCCGCCTCGTGGCCTCGCCGCGCTTCGTGAGCGGCTTGCCCGTGACGGACAGCGCGACGTGGACGTCGTCGATCCCGTCCGTGACCCCGGATGCCATCGTGTCAGTCATGAACCCGCTCCTCCACCAATGATGCAGCCCGCCGTCGCAGTCGAGAACGGGCGAGCTTCTCGATCGTGGACCGCGGCAGCGCCTCGACGAAGGCGACGCGCACGGGAACCTTGAACCCGGCCAGTTCCGCGCGGGCGTGAGCGAGCACTTCATCCTCGCCGAGGGTCGCTCCGTCGGCGCGCACGACGAAGGCGACGCCGCGTTCACCCCAGACGGAGTCGGGGACGCCGACGACCACGGCTTCCGCGATCGCGGGGTGCAGGCACAGCGCCCGCTCGACCTCGGCGGGGGCGACGTTCTCGCCGCCGGAGATGAAGATGTCCTTGAGACGATCGACGACGCGGAACACGCCGCGCGCATCGCGGTGCACGATGTCGCCCGTGCGCAGCCAGTCCCCCGCCATCGCGCGCGCCGTCGCCGCCGCGTCGTGCAGGTAGCCCTGGAAGACGCTCGGCCCGCGCACCCAGAGCTCCCCCGTCGCCTCGCCCTCGAGGGGCAGCCCGCTCTCGGGGTCGGCGACGCGGACGTCGACGTGCGGATACGGCCGCCCGATCGCACCCGGGAAGGCGGCGCTGTCGGCCGGTGGCAGGCACATGACGTTCGGGGATGCCTCGGTGAGCCCGTACCCCTGGGTGAGCGGCAGACCGGCATCCGCCCAGCGCGCAGCGAGCTCGATCGGCACGGTCGCGCCGCCGACGAGGGCCTGTCGCAGCGGGCCAGCCGCGATCTCGGGGAAGGCGGGGTCGTCGGCGAGCTGGTGGTACTGCGTCGGCACGCCCATCATCGCGGTCACGCCTCGCTCGGCGAGGAGCTGCAGCACACGCCGGGGCTGGAAGGAGCGCTCGAGGACGACCGTCGCGCCGACCCACCACGCCAGCAGCGGTTGGCAGTTCCACGCGGCGACGTGGAACTGCGGGAGTATCGCGAGGACGACATCGTCGGCCGTGAGCTGGATCGCGCTCGCGAGCGCGAGGTTGTTCCAGAAGCAGTTCGCGTGGGTGAGGACGACGCCCTTCGGCGCCGCCTCGCTGCCGGAGGTGTAGATCACGAGCAGTGGATCGTCGTCACGCACGGGGCGCTGCTCCGCCGCTCGTCCGAGCCGGCGCGGTACGGATGCCTCTACACCCGTCGTGCCGAGGGCGGCGACCGGGGGCTGCTCGTCGAGGCGGCCGAGCGCGTCGGAGGCGAGCCCCTCGTACTCGTCCTCGACGAGGACGAGGGCGGGCTCCGACCGTTCGAGCGCCTCGCCGAGTTCGCGCGGGGCGAGACGCCACGACAGCGGGACGAAGGCGACACCGCT
Source organism: Microbacteriaceae bacterium PS02067 (assembly GCA_029960085.1). GTDB lineage: Bacteria > Actinomycetota > Actinomycetes > Actinomycetales > Microbacteriaceae > Microbacterium. Next base: position 8,237 of record JASCPG010000026.1, read on the forward strand.
CTTCGCGCACGCGAAGAACGCGACGACGTGGTCGATGGAGTTCCCCGACACCGTCGCGATCCGATCACCCGGACCATAGCCGGAGCGGCGGAGGGCCAGGGCGAGGTCGTGCGCACGGGTTTCGAGGTCGGCGTAGCCGATCCGCACGCCGCGATCGTCGATCGCCGTGTGGGAGGGGGATGCCGCAGCACGGTCGGTCAGCCACCGGCCGATCGTGTGCGCGCCGTCGACCGAGCCCATCACGCCCGCAACTCCACGGCATCCTCCGTCGGCTCGGCGTCGTCGAGCTGACGCAGCTGGGAGCGCGTGCGCTCACCGCGGCGGCGACGCACCCAGGTGTCGATCGTGCCCGCGATGCCGCCGGGCAGGAACATGACGACGAGGATGAAGAGCACGCCCAGGAGGAACAGGGGCTCGGAGAGCGGGATCCGGAGCACATCGGGCAGTGCGTGGATCCAGTCGGCGCGCGCCAGCACCGTGAGGCGCTGGTCGAGGAGCGTGTAGAGCACGCCCCCCACGATGGCACCCCACCGGAACCCGACGCCACCGAGGACGACCATGACGAGCACCGTGATCGTGAGGTCCGCGCCCACGGCGCTCGGCTGCGTGCCGGACTGCAGGAGCATGTAGCCGATGCCGGCGAGCGACGCGCACAGCGCCGCGACGACGAACACGATGAGCTTCGCGCGGTAGGGGCTCAGCCCCATCACCTGCACCCGCAGCTCGTTCTCGCGCGTCGCCTGGGCGAGGTGCCCGAGTCGCGAACGGTCGACCCACAGCACGACGGCGTAGACGACCACGAGGATCGCGAGAGTCACCCAGTAGAGGTTCCGCGTGTTGACCACTCCGACGAGCCAGTCCGGAACGTACTGGACGGGAAGGCGCAGCCCCTCCTCGCCGCCGGTGACCTGCTGGTTGCGGCGCACGAGCACCGATCCGGCCTGCGCGAAGGCGAGCGTCACCATCGCGAACGGGATGCCCGAGACGCGCATCGAGATCGCCCCCGTGAACACGGCGATCGCGAGGCCCCCGACGAGCGCGATGAGGACGCCCGGCCACAGCGGCACGCCGAAGTACTGCAGGGCGAGCCCGAGGCCGTAGGCGCCCGCGCCGAAGTACAGCGCGTGCCCGAACGAGAGCATGCCGCCCGTGCCGAGGAGGAGGTTGTACGAGAGCGCGAGCGCCGCGAACACCATGCAGAGCGAGAGCAGTGCGAGCGTGCCCGGCATGTAGGTGGGCCCGGGCAGGATGCCCGGGATCGAGATGTTCAGGAGCGGGAGCACGGCCATGAGGACGACGAGCGCCGCACCGACGACGAACGGAGCGTACGCGCCGCCGCGACCCCGGACGAGGGTGGGGACCCCGGTGGTGACGGTCATGCTTTCCTCCCCATGAGGCCGGTGGGTCGCACGAGGAGCACGACGGCGAGGAGCACGACGACGATGAAGTCGCCCGTGCCGTTGAGGTACACGTTCGCGAACTGCTGCAGCACGGCGACGACGACCGAGGCGATGGCTGCACCGGTCAGCGAGCCGAGGCCGCCGATGACGGTGACGATGAACGCGAAGATGAGCAGGGTCGAACCCAGATGCGCCGAGACGAAGGTCGTGTAGTGCATCGCGAGGACCCCGCCGATGCCGGCCGCCGCTCCCCCGATCGCGAAGACGAGGGTGAAGCTCTTGCGCACGTCGATGCCGAGGGCGGTCACCATGGCGCGGTTCTCGACGCCGGCGCGGATGATCATGCCGTAGCGCGTCTTCTTGAGGAACAGCACGAGCGCGACGAGCACGAGCGCGGCGGCGATCATGAGCACCCAGTACGTGTTCGGGATGCGCGCACCGAGGACCTCGGTGGTCCCCTTCAGCCATGCAGGGCCGGCGATGTTGACGGCATCCGTTCCCCAGATCCCCTCGAACAGGGCGACGGCGGCGAACGAGAGGCCGACGGTCACGAGCACCTGCTCGATGTGCCGCTCGTACAGCGGCCGGATGAGGATCAGCTCCGTCAGCGTCGCGAAGACCGCGCCGACGGCTGCGCCGACCGCGACCGAGACGAGGAACGAGCCCCACGACGCGCTGCCGAGGGCCTGCGCGACCTGCCAGCCGACGAATGCGCTCAGCGTGAGGAAGGCGCCGTGCGCGAAGTTGAGGACGTGCATGAGGCCGTAGATGAGGCTGAGGCCCGACGCGACGAGGAAGTACAGCGCACCGAGGCCGACACCGGTGAGGAGGATGAGGACGATGCTGCTCACTTCGACTCGCTCCGTTCGGTCGGTGCACCGTGTGCGACGTCGGTCTCCGCGCTGACGCCCAGGAGCCGCGTGGTCAGGGCGTCGTCGTCGAGGATCTCGCGGGCGGCGCCCGTGTGGACGACGCGGCCGCTCGCGATGACGACGGCGTCGCCCGCGAGGCGGCGGACGACGTCGAGATTCTGCTCGACGAGCAGGATCGGCACGACTTTGGATGCCTCGGCGAGGGCGTCGGCGACTTCGCCGACGATCTTCGGCGCGAGCCCCTTCGTCGGCTCGTCGACGAGCAGGATGCGGTTCTCGTTCAGCAGGGCGCGCGCGACCGACACCATCTGCTGCTGGCCTCCCGAGAGGGTTCCCGCCAGCTGACTGCGGCGCTTCACGAGGTCGGGGAAGAGTTCGGCGACGAACTCGCGGCGCGGGTTCTTGTCGCGCTCTGCGAGGGCGAGATTCTCCGCGACGGTGAGACCGGCGAACACCTCACGGTCCTCGGGCACGTACCCGACGCCGCGCTGCACGATGCGGTGCGTCGGGAGGCCGTCGATGCGCTCCCCTGCGAGGGTCACCTCGCCCTGGCGGTGGATGAGACCGAGGATGCCTCTGATCGTGGAGGTCTTGCCGACGCCGTTGCGGCCGAGGACGGCCGTGATCCCCGTGGACCGCACGGAGAAGGTGACGTCTTCGACGACCTGCTGACCGGAGATCGACGCGGACAGGTGCGTGACGGTGAGGATGGGCTCCGCGGTGCTCATGCGGCCGCGCCCTCCGTCCGTCCGAGGTAGGCGCTTTGCACGAGGGGGTTCTCCATGATCCGGGCGGGAGTGTCGAACGCGATGATCGAACCCGCGTACATGACGGCGACCTTCTCGACGAGCCCCATGAGGACGTCGATGTGGTGCTCCACCATCAGCACCGTGCAGCCGGTGTCGCGCTGGAGGTCGCGGATGTTGTCGACGAGGCCCGCGACGTCGCCCGACGCGACGCCCGCCATCGGCTCGTCGAGCAGCACGATGCGCGACTGCGTCGCGAGGAGCACGGCGATCTCGAGCTTGCGCTTGTCGCCGTGGGAGATGTCACCCGCGGCGGTGTCGAGCTTGTGGGTGAGTCCGACCTTCGCGAGTTGCACGAGGGCGTGCCGCGTCGCGGCATCCGACCGCTGCGGAAACCGCAGCAGGGAGTAGTTGCCGCCGTGCGAGACCTGCGCGGCCAGCCGGACGTTCTCGAGGACGCTCAGCCTCGGGAAGAGGCTCGAGGTCTGGAAGGTGCGCCCCAGTCCCGCCCGCGACCGCTGTGGGACGGACGTGCGGGTGATGTCGTCGCCGTTCATCAGGATCCGCCCGGACGTCGGCCGTGCGATGCCGGAGATCACGTTGAAGAGCGTGGTCTTGCCTGCGCCGTTGGGCCCGATCACGCCGACGATGGCGCCGGGCGCGATGTCGAGGTCGACATCCTTGAGAATGGTGGCGCCGCCGATCTGCAGGCCGAGGCCCGAGATGGTGAGCGCGGACGGGACTGGGGTGCTCATCGTGTTACTGCTTCTCCGCCGGGGCCACTTCGTCGGCGGGGACGGTCTTCACGAGCTCCGGCGTGAAGCTCCCACCCGCGGCGACGAGCTTCACCTGGTACATCTCCTGGAGGAGCGCGTGGTCGCCCGCGCGGACGGTGAGCGTGCCCTTCGGTCCGTCGAAGGAGAACCCTTCGAGCGCCTTCACCATGGCATCCACGTCGCCCTTGCCCTCGCTGATCGCCTGCACGAGCATGATGGCCGCGTTGAAGCCGTCGGGCGTGAACAGGTCGGGCGTGCCGCCGGCCTTCTCGACCGCCTTCACCATCTCGTCGTTGATCTTGTTGTCGGGAGCACCCGGGAAGTAGTAGTTCAGGAAGCTGATCTTCTCCGAGGCCTCACCGTAGGCGCCGAAGGTCGCCGAGTCGCCGAGGCCGGTCACGACGGGCACCGAGTCGAGCACGCCCTGCTGGCTCATCGCCTGCCACATGGCACCCGAGGTCGCACCGGCCCACGCGACGAACACGAGGTCGGGCTTGCCCGCGAGCACCTGCTGCGCGAACGGGGTGAACTCCGTGACGTCCTCCGCGACGAGGACGCTGTCCACCGTCGCACCCTTGGCCCCGAGGATCGCCTTGACGGCTGCCTCGTTGCCTTGCCCGAAGGCGGTGTTCTGCGCGAGGACCGTGATCTTCTTGCCCTTGATGTCGCCGAGGAACGTGCCCGCCGTGGCGACGTCCTGCGCCGACTGGCGGCCGCTGCGAAAGGTGTAGCCGTTGATTCCGGTGAGGGCGTCTGCGGCGGCCGGTCCCGAGATGAACAGGACCTTGTTCTGGCCGGCCTGCTCGGCGACGGCCGCGGCGACACCCGACGATGCGCTGCCGGCGAGGATCGTGACGCCCGAGCCGATGAGCTCCTTCGCGGCGCCGACCGCCGTGTCCGGGTCGCCGGCGTCATCGCGGTACTCGACTGTGATCTTCGTGCCGTTCGCCTCGTTCGTGCCCTTGGTCGCGTAGTCGAGACCTGCCTTGAACCCGTCGAGGTACTGCTTGCCGTAGCTTGCGAGCGGCCCCGTCTCGCTCGTGATGACGCCGACGGTGATCTCGGCCGGGCCGGCGGCTCCGGAATCACTCGGGTCGGGCGTGGATGCCTGCGGTGCGCAGGCGGCCAGAGCGAGCGCCGCGGTGGCGATCACGGCCGCCGTCGTCAGCGCTTTGGGGAGCAACTTCTTCGTAACCCGCATGTGCGTGCCTTTCGCCATTGGAAGGATACCTGAGACGTGATTCAGGTACTGAGAGTCTGTTCAGGTTTGTCGGCGCTGTCAAATGCACGGAGCCCGAATGTCGATCACGATCCGATAACCGTCGACCACACACGCCGCGGCCGGCCTGCATACCTTAGGTATATACTCGCGGTATGACTATCGGCGACGACATCCTCCGCCTCGTCACCGGCGCGCACGCATTGAGCCGCGTCGCGTCGCTCGAGACCCGCAACGAAGCCCCCGCCGCCCAGTGGCGGACCATCTCGATCCTGCGTCAGCACGGACCGCTGCGCATCGGCGATCTCGCAGCCCTCAGCCGGGTCACGCAGCCGGGAATGACGCGCCTCGTGTCACAGATGGCCGAGGCCGGGCTTGTCGAGCGAGGCGCCGACGAGACCGACTCCCGCGCGACCGTCGTGTCGGTGACGCCCGCCGGGCTCGACGCGCTCGACGAGTGGATGCAGGTGCTGAGCGACGCGCTCGCCCCGCGCTTCGCCGACCTCTCCGACGACGACTGGGTCGCCGTCCGGCGCGCCGCCGAGATCGTCGAAGAGCGCACGCGAGTCGGCGAGGTCACCCGATGAGCGCGCACGGCGCTCCCGTGAGCGTGTGGCGTCAGCCCGCCCAGGTGTGGGCCGTGGCGTTCGCCTGCGTGATCGCGTTCATGGGGATCGGACTTGTCGACCCGATCCTGCCCGCCATCGCGGCATCCCTCGACGCGACGCCCGTCGAGACGGAGCTGCTGTTCACGAGCTACCTCGTCGTCACCGGCGTCGCGATGCTCTTCACGAGCTGGCTCTCGTCGCGGATCGGCACGAAGCCCACGCTCCTTCTCGGGCTCGGCCTCATCGTCGTTTTCGCTCTGTTGTGCGCGCTGTCGGGGAGCGTCGACGCCGTGATCGGCTTCCGCGCCGGCTGGGGCCTCGGCAATGCCCTCTTCATCTCGACGGCGCTCGCCACGATCGTGGGCGCGGCGTCGGGAGGATCAGCCGCCGCCATCATCCTGTACGAGGCGGCGCTCGGTCTCGGCATCGCGATCGGGCCCCTGCTCGGCGGCATCCTCGGCGAGATCAGCTGGCGCGGGCCCTTCTTCGGCGTCGTCGCGCTCATGGCGATCGGTTTCGTCGCGGTGCTGGTACTTCTGCGCACGGGCGACGAGAAGCGCACGCCCGTGCCGCTGTCGGCGCCGTTCCGGGCGTTGCGTCGCCCCGCGCTTGCGGTGCTCGCGATCGCCGCCCTGTTCTACAACATCGGGTTCTTCGTGCTGCTGGCCTACTCGCCGTTCCCGCTCGGATTCGGAGCCATGGGCATCGGTCTGACGTTCTTCGGGTGGGGCGTCGCACTGGCCGTCACGAGCGTCTGGATGGCGCCGCTGATGCTGCGCTGGATGCCGCGGAGCACCGCGATGCTCGTCGTTTTGCCGCTTCTCGCGATCGACCTTCTGGTCGCGGCACTCGTCGTCGGCTCCCCCGGCGCACTCGTCGCCTGCATCATCGTCGGCGGGCTGCTGCTCGGGCTCATGAACACCGTCCTCACCGAGTCGGTGATGGAGGCGACCGACCTCCCCCGCGCGGTCGCCTCGTCGTCGTACTCGGCCGTGCGCTTCTTGGGCGGAGCGGCTGCTCCCCCGATCGCGGCGGCGCTCGCGCACGCGTTCACGGCGTCCGTCCCGTTCGTCTTCGCCGCCGTCTCGGTGCTGATCTCGGCGGGGGTCATCCTGCTCGGCCGACGTGCGCTCGCGCGCATCGACGGACGCGAGGCGGATGCCGCGGAACAGGCCGTCGCCGTCCTGGTGGGCGACGCGGCCTGAGCCCGGCGGGCGAGAATGGCCACCGCGCGTGGCCAGGGCGCGAATGCTGTTCCGCGGTGCCGCTCTGCGTGCTTTGGGGCGGATCCGTCGGTGTCGGACGCCGCACCCACCTGGCCTCCCCACGCGACCCCGGGCGCCGGAGATTGCCTCCGGACCGCCTCGGCTGACATTGTGGGTCGATGGGGAAACGCTGGATCTTGTTGATTGTCGTCGCCGCTACCATCCTGGTGGTCGTCGGAGCCCTGACCGTATGGGTGTTGACTTCGAAAGCACCGTCGGGCGCCCCGCCGGTCTCTCCTCCCGCCGGCACACCGCAGGACGGAGATGCCGAGCGGGCGGCCGCCGCGCTGCAGAAGCTGACTACCGATCCGGCCGCGCTATTGCCAGATGCGCTCGACGGCGAGTTGGACGGCGATGTTTCCGACGCCATCCCAGAGGGAACCACGTTGATAGCCGAACCCGATCGGTGGAGGCCATCCGCCGCCGGTGGTGGGGTGATGGAGGTCACGCTCAAGTACCCCGATGGCAACACTGAGACGCTGGATGTTGTCATGATCGAGGATGACGGCAGGTGGAAGGTTCTTCAAACTCTCCCGGCGGGAGCGCTGCGTTGATCGTGCGCGCACGTGTGGCCGTCCTTGCGCTCGCAGCTGTCATCGCGAGCATGCTCGCCGTGTCCGTCCCCGCATACGCGACTGGGACGACCATCGAATCGTGCAACAAGCGGCCTTCGTCCCTGCAGCTCGCCGACACGCTCTCGAGCGACATCGGCCGTGACGGCCAGCCCGTTCAGCAAACTACGCCGCCCGATGGCCCTAGTGTCCCCGTTGTCGATGTCCACGGATGGACCGGCAAGAGCATCCACAAGAACGACATGCAGAAGCGGGATGGAGCGTTTTCGCAACCAATCGACCTGACCGCCAACCGTGCCGCGACTGCCAGCGTTGGTCGATCCCTCATAGGGCAGCTGCAAGACGTTGGGAGAACGACGATCTATACGTTCGACTATCACGACCTGTCAGCTCGGTGGGTGACCGACCCCGGCATCGGACAGGCACTCGCAGATGCACTGCGCTGCGTTGCTGAGGTGCACGGCACGCCCGCCGTCGTCGTCGCCCATTCGATGGGTGGGCTCGCTACGAGACAGGCGCTTTCTATACTCGGAGCCTCGGGCAACTCTGCCCCAGACATTGTCAGCGACGTGATCACGTTCGGCACTCCCAACAGCGGATCCTGGGTGGCGTCCGTCGTGAACGCGTCGTCCTCCGCCGTGTCGATCGCCAGATTCCTTCCGGGCGATGCCGGCGCAGCCGTCGTAGCCGTCGAGAGTCTACTGGTGGCATGCGGTGCAGCAACAACGAACTCGCTCGCGCCCGCTGGCGCCTGCGGGCTCCTTCCCGAGTACCTTTCCAGCGCCAGATCAGAAGCGGGAAAGGCGCTCCGGGTCGGATCGCCAGAGATGTTGGCGCTACCAGCGTGGCCACAGGGCGTCACCGTCCATGCTCTCGCCGGGTCCATCAACCTCGAAGTCGCGCGCTTCCGATGGTTCGGGCTCACGAGCACCTCACTGGGTTCCGCGGCGGTCGGCGACTTCATCGTCGGAACCGAGTCCGCGTTCGGAGGCGCCGATCTCAACCGGAGGGTGGAATGCCGATACACCCTTGACGCCGGTGGCGCTCTAGCTGATGCCGTCGCGTACCGGTGGCAACTCAAGACCGCGAACGAGGCACGCGAGCCCGTCTCGGGCGTCAAAGACTCCGCGTGCTTCCACGGCAATCTCATGCGCAGTATCGAACTCACGAATGAGGCGCTTGGTGTTGTTGCGGACCGAGTAGACGCGCTGTACGCGGGTGTTTTCCTGCCCGCCAAATCCCTTCCGGGCGGCGGCAACTGGCTTTGGGAGCTACCCGGATACATGATGATGGACGACGGACCGGTGACAGCGGAGTTCACCGACGCGAGAGGTGACAGAGTCGCGGCCCCTAACTCCACCGCACTATGGGCCCCCTGCCGCGACGTTAAAGGGCAGGGTCTACAGACTTTCCGTCTGAACTACGAGTACTCAACGGCCGTGCTCGGTCTCAGCTTCGATGATGCGCACGCGCCGGAGGGGTCTATGGCGACGTTCAACGTCAAGGTTGCCCATGCTTATCAGGGGACATACGAGATCGCATGGGAACAGACGATCAGCGTCACACGCGGACAACCGCCCGTGCCATTGACTCTGGATGTCACGCAGGCGTACGAACTCCTCATCGACGTCTGGGTGGATCTTCCGTGCAGTGGTGGGGAATACGAGGGGATTGCGGCAACGTCAGTCGCCTCCTACGTCTATTGACTGGGGCGGTCACGTATCGGGTGGCGCTCGCTCCGAACGACGCCAGGCGCCCGGCCAACGTCCCTACGAATTCGATGGGCGTCAACCACCCGCCGCCGGTGTCTCGGGCTCGGTGCCGGTGGTACTTCCGTTCGGCCCAGACCACGACCGCCCGCGGCTCCTGTCGCGTCGTTCGGCGCCGCTGGTTGAACACGTTCGCCTGCAGCAGCGACCAGAAGCTCTCCATGGCCACGTTGTCGCCAGCCGCGCCGACACGACCCATCGACCCGACCATGTCGTGTCGGCGTAGTTCGCAGGCCATGGCCCGACTGCGAGATTGGGACTGCCCCCCCCAATCGGCATGCAGGATGCAGCCGGCGACCGTACCGCGCCTCGTGACAGCGTTGCAGAGCGCATCGACGGAGAGCTTCGCGGTCACTGATCCGAGATCGAGTACCCGACGATTCGGTTGGAGAACACGTCCGTGATCGCACAGCGGTAGAGCTTGCCTTCGCTCGTCCGATGCTCCGCGCCATCCGTGAGCCAGAGTGGAATGCGGACCGCCCCCCGCGCGGAAGTCCAGGCGGGGGGCGGTTTCGGTGTGCACCCCCTGGGACTCGAACCCAGAACCCACTGCTCTATCGGCCCGAGATCTGCCCCGATCGGGTGACGCCCGGATGGGTCGGTTTGGCCCGTGATTCCGCGGTATGCACATCACTGCAAAGTCGGCTGAGATCGGGCCCAGACTGTCATGATCCCTCAGTCATCATGACTGAATCATGACTAGCGTCGTTCCCTCGCGCGTACACGGGCTTTGACGGAAGGGGGCGGAAGCTTCGCAATTTGAGCGTCGAGCCGCGCCCACGCGCGCGGGCGCGATCAACTGGGGAGTTTCCCCAGTTGAGGCGAGTCGTCGCGTTCCCTTACGTAGAATCGAGTTCTCGCCATAGGGGCGGGACTCAACCACAACGGCCACTAGGAGGCCCCCATGCTCAGCACCATTGCACAGTCACTCGCCGACGAGATCCGCGCTCAGGATTGGTCCGACGCCCACTCCCGGGCGGACGGTGCGCGCCACGACCGCAAGACAGATCGCACAACCGACCCGCAGCTTGATGATGTCGAGACTGCAACCGTCCACGTCAACGTGATGTGGGTGGTCGCGCAAGCGCTCAGCGACAACGACCCGAACTTCGACGTCCACGACTTCGCAGAAGCGGCCGGCGTCAGCGATATCTACCGACTGCGCAAGGACGGCAGCCCGAGCGGCGCGATCCCAGCCGGGATCCGCCGCAATCCGACCCGCCCCACGTACACACCAGTCCAGCTCGCCCGCCTACTCGGCTATCACAACGAGGCGCGGCCCGGGAAAGTCGTCCGCGACTACCTTCGGGACCGCTACCCGGACCGCGCAACAAACTCGCGGTGGACTCTCTCCGAAGCCGAGGCGAGCGACGTTCTAGCCAACGTTCCGCGCCAGCACTGATCCAACGCCGATAAGCCCCGGCATCCGCCCGCGCGACGCGAGGGATGCCGGGGCTAAGAGAGGGTGCTCTTCATGACGACGCCGAGAGCAAGATTCGTGAAGATTGTCCGGGAGGCACTCGACCACGCCAACACCCTCAGCGTTGAGGAACATGCGCGGATCGCGTACTGCGCGGGCGGACCGTCAACCGACGACCTGAAGCAACAGATCATCGAGCATCGCATCGCACGAGGCATCTCTGTTTGGTGAAGCGCCCGGACGATGCTCCCGATGCCAGTCGTGCGCAGGAGCATCTCAGGCAACTTCGCTAACAGAAACGCCGACACAAGAAGAGAGCCCCAGAGCTTACGCTCTGGGGCTCTCAGTCAAGTGTTCAGGCCGCCAACACAGCGACGGCTACCGGTGCGAACTCTCGATACGGCTCACGAACAAGCTCACGGATCTCGGCCAGCGTCAGCGTCGACATCGCCTCCGTGACCGCTGCCCTGATTGCCTTATCCTGCTCAGCATTCATCATGATGGTGTCCAGTCTGGTGTCTTAGCTGCGAGTTATCGTCAGCCACTGTCCCTGCATCTTAGCTACAGAACCTGTGTTGTACTTGTGCCAAACACTCTGTAGCAGTGTCAGCATACGGACCATCAGATGCGTACGTCCATAGATCTTCACCTCATCGACCCCCTCGCCGAGGTTGCCGAGAATGAACGTCGCGTACGCGCCCGCATGGGTTTTCACAACCGCATCGCCTTCGCCGTCGACCGGCCAGAACTCGGGGCTGAGGTGCATCTTCAGGAGCTTGGTCATACGTCGCCACCCACCGTCGTTCACGTCGAGTATGGCGTCAGTCTTTTCCTGTGAGACGTTGTAGAGCTCCAGCGCATACCCGTCCCCTTGTCGAACCTCGAGATGAGCTGTGCACCACTCGAAGAAGTTGCCGAGTTCAACTTCGAACTCATCGTGCCCACCGGCGAGCACGGTCCAAGCGGCCGCCACTTCCTCGAGCCGCTCCATGTTCATCGGGCGCAACTCGTACCTGTCGGTGTCGCTCATATGTCCCCTAACCTCCGCGCCGCCCAAGCATAGCGCGGCCACAGGAAGCGGCCCACTCGGCGTGCGCGGTGTTCTCTCGATCCGGCGGGGTCCGTTGATGCACGGGCGGCTACTCGTCTTCAAGGAAGCGGCCTGCTGGCAGGTGCGTGTCGAGTCGCCATGGGATGCTCAGCTGGCAGGCAATCTCGTGAAGGCGGCGAATCTCATCCGTGCGGTCTTCAAGGCGAGCCTCGATCCATGCCGAGAGCATGCTGAACCCGGCGAGGGCGTACAGCGTTTCCGCCTCTTCAAGCGGTTCAGGTTGTTCACGTAGCGAGATCTCGTCTCCGCCCGTGTCAATAAAGTCGAGCGGCGCTAAGTAGCTGACGTGTCCGACCTGTGAGAGCACCCTGTAGGACATGCTGAGGAAGAGCACGTCGTCGAGTTCCTTGACCATCCCCTGCGGCCCAGTGAGCTTCGGCAGTCCGGGCCCAGGTGGAATGCCCTCTCGAAGGCTCGCTGCGCGCGTTTCCCACTGCGGATCGGATGAGTACTCGATCATTGCGGAGGCGACGTCGGCCTGGCTTCGCGCGAGCGAGACATGAAGGCGATCGACGCCGCCGGGCGTGAGATATGCCCACTGGGCGGTGACCGCATGCTCAAGCGCCGACCTGATGAGGATGGTTCCTTCCGATACGAATCCGCGGTGTCTCAGCGCGAGGTAGGCGCGGGCGAGGCGCCGTACTCGTTGGATCAGTCCGAACAGAACGAGGAAGTCTCGGTGGTTGTCAGGTGGCACTACGACACGCGCGCCGTCGTTGTGGCGCTGCACGAACCTGAGAATGAACCCAAGCATCGCATCGTCGCTAGGCAGTCCGGGGTGTCGGGTCACTCTCCCAGAGTGCACCGACCTCCGGACATCACCCAGCCGTCGCGCTCGCCGCGATCCCGGTCGCCGCGCGGCTCCCCCGCCAGGAACGGCCCACGGCCCGCCCTGAGTTCTTTCGAAGGATTACGCGGGGAGAGAGGGGAAGACTCCCCGACGGTCCTCCATCGGGCTGTCGAGGGGGATCCTCCCACCCCTTGCGCGTGCGCTCAGTCGTGTGCACCTCCGCGGTTCGTCATCTCGTGGCGTGGCCGCGGCTACAGGGATGCCTCCCACTCAGCGAGCTGGTACTGCCACTGGGCGTCGGTGTAGAGCCGGCTCACTGCGGCGTATCCGCCGGGGATTCGGTAGAGATTGCCCTCGCTGGACGCCATGAGCATGTAGCCCTCGATCGGGCCGCTCTGAGTGGCGTTGAGGTTCCCGCTGGGATGCTGCCCACCGCTCGAAGACACGGATCGCCGCAACCGAATGGCGGAGATTCCTGGGACGTCGGGATCGAACTCAAGAAACCACGTCTTCCACGTCCCGTCGATGACGCGCAGGTTTGGGGCGTTGGTGGTCGTCGCCGCGGTATTCGGGTCGACCGTGACCGCGAACTGCGCGCCGCGATACTCGAACTTGTGGCTTTCGGCGGTCATGCGGCTGACAGGCCCGGGGTGGCGCAGAACCAGGCCCACGTGGACCGGGCGTCCGAGCCAGCGGAGACGACGATCTCGGTTGGTGTGGTTGTCATGATGGGTTCTCCTCGTTTTTGAGTGGTGCGGCCCCGACTTGGCCGATCGCAGCGTGAACGCTGAGCCGTCACTGCTGCGCAACCTTCCTGGCACCCTGGACGGTCATCTCGAGAGCTTCGGCGATGCTCTGCCAGGTGTAGCCCTCGGCCCGTGCGCTGCGGATGAGCTCACCAAGGCGAGCCGGCATGGCGAGCATGCGGCGCCGGAACGCTGCGAGAGTGTCGAGGGCGTCATCGGGCATGTGAACTCCGGTTGCTGTTGTGGAGGTCGGGAGCAACTGGAGTTGATGACTGTTCGGCGTCGCGCTGCTGCCGCCGCAGGTAGCGGCGTTCCTGGCCGGCGGCGTTCTGGCACATCGGCCCGCAGTGGCGGTGGTTGGCCCTGACGGGCTCGAAGATGCGGCCGCATTTCAGGCATGCTCTGGGGGCGATCTCGCGTCCGTAGGACGCGGTTGTGAGCTTCCCGGCCCTGCGTAGCCCCGCGTAGTGGGCGGCGCAAAGCCGGTGTTTCAGGACCGCGACGGGCTCATCGCATCCGTCGCGTTCGCAGGCGGGAACTGGTATCGCGGGCATCAGCCCTCCTTCGTAGATTTGGACGAAAAACAGCCGATCAAGCGTGCTCGCGGGTGTTTGCTAGCCCCGTCGGTCCTTTCGTGCACCGCGAGGGGGGACCCCCCGGGGTGCGTGTTGCCGGGCGCTCGGGGGGTCGCCGGGGTGCGCATCATGATGATGAGGGCGTGCGTTCCGCAGCGAACGTGGTACCGGAATTACGTGCGAGTGCTCCCGGTCAGCGCATGTCAGAAGCCGAACTCTGCAAGCGCTTGGTCAACGGCAATACTCATGCCGCGTTCGAGCTCGTTCTCGGCGGTGAGCTCGGCTAGCAGGTACGACCGGTCAGGTCTGTCTCGGACACGGCTGTCGGCATTGGTGGCGCCTTCGACGACGGCTTCGTGCGCATCGTCCGAGCTGGCGGTGTGGTAGACGAAATCGCCCTTCTTCGCCCCCTTCGGTACGCGCATGGCCTTCTTCCATCGCTTGCGCGCCTCGAAGGCGCTGTACTCCACGGCTTGTTCGGCCTTCCTAGAGAGAACCTCCCCGACTGACCTGCCGAGGTCATCCGCGAGGTGATCGAAGTCGCGGTTCATGCGCGTCCCCTTTCGCGTTGGTGCCGGGGCGGTCGTTGACATGCCCCCTGGCGGTCCTGCTCCTGGAAGCCGTCGTGCGCGGCCGGCGGCGACACGACTCGACGTTCCGGCGCGTCGTGACACGACTCGAGGATCTTCAGCCGCTGCTCCTCGTACTCGGGGAAGCGGTGCCACACCTCGGTCGTTATCTGGCCGTTGCGGATGATGGTCGCGACGAGGTGTCCGCCGATCGGGAGGTCCGGGTGGTCTTCGCGTAGCTGGTAGGCGAGGCGGATGACGTCCTCGGCGGTGTCGGGCAGCCACTGCTCGAACGTGCGAGGGGAAGGCTGGAAGTAGGCGATGTCGTCTTGGTCGTAGCGCGTGGGCTCGAAGTCGTTGTCGCTTTCGTACATGTACATGACGATGCGGTCGGAGCCGTTGGGGAAGCCGATGTTGCAGATCCGCTGACCGGGTTGCGGGCCGTACTGTTCGAGCATCCGCGACCATGCGCGGCGGAGTTCGTCGGGGGCGATGGTGTTGAGCTGCTCGATATCGGCGCACCCGCCGTAGCCCTCGTCGATGACCTGCGCCCAGTGTTCCTGCATCCGCAGGAGCCCGGACCCTGACGTGACGAGGTTGAGGTGGGGGAACGCGCGGACCTTCGACGTGTACTTGAACGGGGTCTTGTCGTCGACATTGACGACGAGGGTGTCGGTGACGATGATCGCGGACGTCGGCGTCTGACGGGTGATGAAGAGGGTCACGTGTTGTCCTTCGGGTTGGGGATGTACGCACCGCCGGGGGCGTATGCGGTTGCTGCGCCGACGGGTCCGCCCTGGGCGTATCCGACGACGTCGGAGCCTTTCACCTGGAACTGAACGTCGCCGTTGGCCTTGCGGTAGGTGGTGATGCCGATGGTGATGGTCTTCTTGGACGCGTCGTCGATGAAGCGGGCGATCTCGGTGCGTGCTTCGGCGGTGCGCGCGATCACGTCCCATTCGGTTTGAGACGGGATCCGGAAGATCTGGTCGGCAAGTGCCCGGGCCTGATCGGCGTTCATCCCGAGCTGCGTGGCACGGTCGAGGAGTGCCTGCCGGGACGATTCGAGGGTTGCACGGTAGGTGCCGGTGTTCCCGTCGAGGGCGTACTGCGCTTCTGCGGCATCCTGGGCGCTCTTCGCGAGATCGACAAGCATGCTCATGTTGTCGCGGCCGGCCTGGGTGGATTCGTCGAGCGTTGCGACGTACCCGTCGACACCGGTCTGCGCGTTGCGGATGGTGTCGTCGACCTTGGCGAGCGCATCCCGGTAGTTCAGGTTCGCGGTGACCGCATCCTGGCCGACTCCGTTGGCCTTGTTGATCGTGTCGATCAGCTGAGACAGCTTGCTGTTCAGATCGGACGCGTTGTCGGCGGCTTCGAGATACGCGTCGGCGGCAGACTGGGTGCCCTTGACGCCCTGCTCGGTGACCCTGTTCTTCTGCTCGGCGATGCGGAGTGCTTCGTCGAGGGAGGATGCTTCCCCCTTCACCGAGTTGGATAGCCTGTCGGCGAACAGCGCCGCGGCTTGCGCGGACAGCCCGAGCTCGTCATGGCGGGACTTGCTCGACTCGATCTCGGTCTGCAGCTCGCGGATCGCGTCGGCGGAGCCAGTGGCGGCATCGGTGACGAGGTCGAGGCTGATCCCGAGCGCTTCGGCGTTGTCGTACGCCGACCCCTGCCCCATCCACAGGAACGACTGCTCTGCGGCTAGGTTCTCCTTCGCGAGCTCCCGGGTGGCTTTGCCGATGCGGTGCGTTCCGTCGGTGAGCGTGTCAGCGTACGCCTGCGCCTTCGCGCGGGCTTCGGCTTGAGCAGTCGCGAGCGCACCGACGATTGCGAACACTCCGCCGATCGCGAGCGCCGTCCCACCGGCAGCCAGCCCGACCGTCTTCATGCTGAGCCCGGTGGTGTCGAGCGCCGCCTTGAACTCGGCGATCTTCGGGACCGCCAGCAACGCCGTGCCGCCCGTGAGCGCGATCGCGGCGGCGGCACCGCCAGCGGCCAGCACAGCGGCTTGCGCCGGGGCGGGGAGCGCGTTGTACATGTCGACGAGCCCAGTGAGGGTCTGCACCATGGCTCGCAGGGTGTCGTTCGCGGCGCTGCCCGTCGTGATGAGCGCACTGTCCATCGCCCCGCCGAGGGCTTCGATGTCACCCTTGAGGTTGTCGAGGCGCATCCGGGCCGTCTCAGCCGCGTACCCCTGATCGTCCACGGCTTCGGTCCACTTCGCGATCCCCGCCGCACCCTCGGTGTAGAGGACGTTCGCGGCGCGGACAGCGTCGGAACCGAAGATGACCGACATCGCGGCGTTGCGGGCCTCCGGGGAGAGGCTCTTCATCGCGTTCTGCAGGTTCCCCGCGAACTTCTCCATACCGACGAACTGGCCCTGGGCGTCGTATGCGGAGATCCCGAGTTCCTGCATCTTCGCCGCCGCTTCCGCAGACTGAGGGGTGAGGCGCTGCAGCATCGTCTTGAACGATGTGCCCGCGTCCGACCCGATCAGCCCCTGCGATGCGAACGCGGCGAGCGTCGCCGTCGTCTCCTCGATCGACAGCCCCGTGGCCGCCGCGACCTGACCACCCTGAGCGAGAGCCTGCGACAGGTCCGAGACGTCACCCATCGCTTTGCCCGCACCTGCAGCGAGGAGGTCCGCGACGTGAGACATGTCCTTCCCGTTCAGCCCGAACACCTTCAGCGACGTCGCCGCGATCCCCGCAGCGTCAGCGACACCGAGGCCACCGGCGGCGGCGAGGTCGAGGGATGCGCTGAGCCCACCGGAAAGGATGTCCGCGGTGGAGACACCCGCCTTCGCGAGCTCCTCAACGGCACCGGCCGCCTCAGTCGCCGAGAACACCGTCGACGCGCCCGCCTCGAGCGCCGCCTCCCGCAGCGACGCCATCCCGGCTGCCGACTCGTGAGTCGCGGCCTCGACATTCGACATCGCCTCATCGAAGTCCGCGAACCGCTTCACCGCGACGGCGATACCGGCCGTGAGCAGCGCACCCATCGCGACGCCCGCCTTACCGACCTGCTCGAACGCTTGTCGCTTCTGCGCCAGCTTCTCCGCCGCCGAACCCATCTCGCGAGTCTTCTGAGCGGCCTCTGCGAGGCCCTTCTTTAGCTCCGCCACCTCCGCGATGATCTTGACTTTGACGACACGGTCACTCATGCTCTTCTCCCTTGCTCTTCGTTGCGCGCGCGGCTTGCACGAACTCGATCTCCGCGCGCGCCTGCCTGTAGCGCTCCACGTGCATCCACCACAGGGCGACCACGATGTCTGTGCGGGCGTCATCGTCAATGAGCTCGCAGAGCCGCGCCCACTCTCCCTCGGTCGGGTGCACGCCAGCGCACACAATGCGATCGACCGGGTAGTGCCGGAGCAGATGCTCGGTGTGGCATCCCATCTGTGCATCGCCCGAGTGGCCTAAGCGCGGAGGATGCGCAGCGATGTGGCTCCACTCGTGACCGCGGACCTCCGTGAACGTCACCGTTGCGGCGACCTCACCGACCGAGATCTCGACCGCCGTCGACTCGAGCGGCTCACCCTCCAATGCGGCGAGGAGCTCGTCGAACCTCGCCTGAGATTCAGGTACGGGGTCGGCGGCCGACAGCAGATCGCCGATCGACTGCGAATGTGGATGCTGGGTCATGGCTCCTCCTGTTTTGCGATGGGCGCGCTTCGGGTTGGTTTCGCCGCGGCGGGTCGAACTGGAATCAACCGCGTGGGCCTGGCGGATAGGTGGGGCGGGCGTAGCGGAGTGAGGCATCTTCGCGTGCCCGCCGGGTCTGGTCGCGCCGGCTCTTGGTCGCCGCTTCGTTCCGCGTCCGCTGTGCCGCGATCCGTGCTGCTTGCTCGGACTGGATAGCCCCGTTCGTCTTGATGGGCTGATCGTTGTCGACGCACCAGAGATAGTCGTGGTACTCGGTCGCGTGCTGCTCATTCATGTCGCGGGCTGTGCGGATGGTGTCTCGAGCGGCGATGGAGTTGCGGTGCCTCGGATCTGCCTGACGCACCGTTCTCAGGTGGGGGCCGCCGTCTTGGATTGCGTACACCTGTGCGATTGTGTTCGCGATCCGCGAAGTCACCGGCGGCACGTCCGCATCCCAAAGGAAGTGATCCTCAGTGACGCGATCGAACAGTGCGCGGAACGGCGTAGAGCTCTTCTCAGCCCCTGTCGTGGTGTCCACTACCCCGAGGCTGACCATGGAAAGGTACGCCGATGCGATGACGTTGAAGGCTTGAACCGCCTCGGCCATCTCCGCCCACGTGTGGCTGTACCCGTGTCTCTCTGCACGCTGGAGAGTGTTGATCCCGGGGGGGAGCTTTCTCCACGCGGCGACGGCGCGCGCGGCCGCTGCCTGGTATGGCACGTTCAGCCACTCCGCGATCGATTCGTCATCTGTCGCTCTGAGTTGCGCCCACGCGACATCGTCTTCAGGGGAGATCTCCAGCGGGACGGTCGGGTTGGCGGCGAGCACGCTACGCCACTCGTCGAGCGCTGCGTGCCGTTCGGCTACGGTGGGGTGCAGGTTGTGTTTCATCGTTCACACTCCGAGTCGAGCGCGGATCTTCGCCGCGGCGCTGTCAATGGCTTCGCTCTGCTCGCGGGCATCGTCGGCGTACAGACGGTCGACGGAGCTGTCGGGTCGACGTGAGGCGAACCCCGACGCGATGTCGCGAGTCGTCGCACGCCACTCGTCCTCCAGCGAGTCGACATCGACGCCCTCCGGGAGCAGGGGGCGCTCGAACGTCGTACTCGTCGCTTCAGCGGTGAGCTCCGCGGGTGTCAGCATCCACGACGGTGCATGCCTGCCAGCGGAGGCCACCAATGCCTCGTAATCGGTGGTCATGGGGTGATCTCCTGTCTGAGCGCTTCACGCTCGATGTACCAAAAAAGAGCCCCCACCATCGGCGTGATATGCCGACGGTGGGGGCTGCCCCTCCTGCGCGCCTGGTACGCGTGTTGGGGACCGATGGGAGCGTTTGCCGCGCTCGAGCTCCATCGGGAGTCTGGGCGCGCCAACCAGGGTCACGTGCGCGGCGTCGGCAAAACGGCGCTCGTGAGTGAAGCCGGGGCTTCTGGCGGGATCCTCGGGCCGATTCGGCCGGCTCGGGGGTGCAAAAAGGGCGGCGCGGCATACCTGCCCCGCTCGCCCTTCCATATCAATAATACCGAGCGCCCCGCGGACGGTTACGGACGGTTCCTGGCCCAGCGCTTAACCGCCCGTGCCGCCGCATGCGGGTCGACGTTGCGTGCGGTGAGTGCGGCCGTGACCTCGCTCATGAGTCCCGCAACGGCGTCGTCGAGAGCCGCAACGTCCGGGAAGGTTCCGAGCCCGCCGACGGGCCGCCCACCACGGCGCGTGCCCATCTGTTGCTGAACCCGCTGCACCTCTGCGAGGTCGTACCACGGAGGCAGTTCTGGCGCTGGACGGTGCCGCTGCACGTGACCCTCCCGCGCCCACCGGTTCAGGGTGTCCGAGGTGATGCCGGTGAGCTTCAGGATCTGCGCCCGTGGCAATACCCGCACATGGCTTGGTGCTACCTGCTCCCGCACCGGCCCTGACTCGTCGCGGTGGAGCAGCACCCGTCGGGTGAACGGGTTACCGCCCCCTGAAGGGAAGGGGCTGGGAGTGACGGTCACGCCGCCCGCCGTTCACGTCGACTGAACGCCTCCGCCCAGAACCCGTCGACATCCTCGGGGGCGTGCCATTCGCATAGCTTGCACTCGTACGTGACCTCGTCGCCGGGAGCTGGCGGGGGCGTGACCTTGACCGACCGCGCCCCGCACAGCGGGCATGGCTGGGCTGCCCACCACGGCTCTTCCGCCACAGACCACCGCTCAAGGATCGTCCGCACAGTCCATTCCGCCGAAGATGCGGGTCGGCCCACAACAGCATCGACGAGCGGCACGATCTCCGGCTGCCCCGACAGCCACGGCAACCGGTCCAGAATCACCGCCAGCAGATCACGCGCGTAAGCGACGAGGCCGGGCACCCCCGCCTCAACAGGCACCTGCATGCGCCCTTGCGGCATCCGCCCCTCGATCACTTCCACCGTCGACCACAACAGGGTCAGCAGGTAGTCCGCCGCATCCAGCAGGTCCGCGGGCACGGGGGCGCGCCCAGCCGGGTTCCCACGTTGCGACCCCCGGTCCGCTTTCGCGGCGTAATCCGTGCCCCGCAGAGGGTTCGTGAGCCCCCGCAGATGCCCGAGCATGTCGGGGACGGCCTCGAGCATTCCCCTCGTGCGGGCGAAGCACCGCCCGCACACCAGCGACTCCCCGATCGCATCGCGGGGCACACAGCCCCGGCAAGCGCCGCCCGTGATGCCGAACGACGGACACGACGCGAAATGCTCACCACGGCCCACGCAGCCCCGCGCGCAGGCCGTCACGCCGCCACCCCAACAACTTCGTCACGAACTTGCTCGATGTCATCGTTCATGCCACGATCCCGCGGCGCTTCAAGAGCTCGATCCATTCCCGATCGTCCTTCCTCGCTTCGTACTCTTCGACGGTGATGCCGTGCCGGCGGCACCAGTCGGCCTTCTGTTCATCCACCGACTTCACCGGTCGTGCTGGCGACGTGCGGTGCGGCGCGCGCCGCGCCTTCGATGGGTCACGGCGACGGCGCGGAGATGGGTCGGGTCGCGGGGTGAGCGGCGCCGCATCCGAGCGCCATGGCTCGGCTCGCAGAAACTCCACCGCCCACCGCGTCTGCGAGACAGGCTTACCAGCAACCCCGGCCGCATACCGGCGGGCGGCTTCGAGGATCACCTCAGCCGAGGCAACACGCCGCGCGCGGCGATAGGACACCTCTGCCCGCGCCCGATCCTTGTGCCTCGGATAGACCGCCCAGAACTCCACGAACTCGTCGATGTCGAGCGGCCCGAGATCCAGCGACTCGCCAGTCATGCCGCGACCTTGCCACGTCTCTTGACGCGATCGAGCGCCACCGGATCGTTCGATTTCATGTCGCGGTACTCCTGCACGGTGACGCCGTGTTGTCGGCACCACTCGGCCTCCTGCTCCTCGATGCTGAGCTTCGGCCTCTGGGGTTTCCGCTTCACGCGGCGCTGAGTCTCCCGCGCGTTCTGGAAGTCGAAGTCGAGGCGCTTGATCTCCGCGTCCGCGTCTCCGTAGCTGAGCGACTGGATGCGTTCGATCTGCTGCGAGTCCAGCGTGCCGAGCGTCGAATGCATGTCCCGCAGGAACGTGACCTGCTTCTGAGAAGCAAGCTTCCCTGAGACACCCGAAGGGGGAACGTGGTACTTACTACTGTTCTTCTCTCTACTGGTCTTCTTACGGGGGCGTTCACCCTGCGTAGGGTTATCCGACGCTGGTATCCCGCTGACTGTGTGGGGATCGGCGAGTGCGTAGTGCGCTCCGCCCAGTCGCCCGGCGGCATCGCGTGCCCGCGAACGAGTCAGATATCCGACGTCCTCTAGTTCCTTGATGGCGCTGCGCACGGCGTCCCTGCCCTCCGCGCCACTAGCGACTAGGTACTCAAGCGACACGGACCATCCGACGGCGTGCGAGAGCAGCTCGGCGAGCAGCCCACGAGCCTTCCGGCTGAGCCTGACATCACGCACCCATGTGTTCGGGACGATGGTGTAGTTCCGGTCGAAGTGCAGCTCTGTGCGGTGGATCATCGACGACCACCTCCCCGACGTCGTTCGGCGGCATGAGCGGCTTCAGTGAGCCCGACCGCGAGCGAACGTGCGAGGTCTGGGGTGAGCTGTAGACCCACGCCGCCGAGCCCGTCAGAGTCGGATCCGATTCCAATCCGCACGGTGCGATCCGCGCCGTCGAAGCGGCCGCTCACGCCGACCTCGAGCCGTTCACCCGCGGCTGTGGTGATGACCCGCATTACCACACGCTCCGCGTGTTCGTCGGGGCGAGTGTGATCGCAGCGTCATCGCTCACGGTCGCGAGGAACGCGGCCTGAGCCGTCCGGTAGCGGTCCAGGTCGTCGGTGAGCATCCGATTGCGGAGACGGTCAGCGGTCGCGCTGCGATCGCCCGGATAGGACGGGTCCGTGGCGATCCGGTCCGTGATGTCGACCGTCGTAGCGAGCGCGCATGCGGCGGCGATGTAGTCGCGGTAGGCGTCTCCGTCGGTTAGCCCCGCGTCGACCCGGCCAGCAACGACTCGGGCGTTCTCTCTGCCTTCGAGTTCATCCTCTCGGTGGCGCGCCTCACGCGCGGCCTCGATTGCCTCGGTCGCGGTGGTGGTGCCGCTCGCGACGTCCGCGATGTAGCGCCCAAGCGCGCCGGTGACCATGCCGGCGTAGCCAGCCGTGAAGTTGGTGGCCCCCGCCTCGGCCATTGAGAGGTAGGAAGGCGTCGTGTGAGCCAACAGCGCCGCATCGTCGACGGTGAGGCCGGCTATCTCGCGCAGACCCCGCAGCGCATCTCCGGGGGCGCGATAGAAGCCGTGCTGCTCGGCCAGGTACTCCCGGTAGTCGACGAACGCTTCGAGCGGTTTCTGCAGGATCGCGCAGAGTCGTTCAAGCTCCTCGGGCGTGTAGTCAACCCGTCCCGCCCAAAGGTCGCGTGCGCGGTCACGTGAGGCCCCGAGCACCTCACGCAATAGCGTTGAATTGCCCGGGCTGTCAAGCATCAAGAGCATCCAATAGCGGACGGATGCGGCAGCGGCGTGCACAGGCCCGGGCGTTATGCTGTACTTCACGGTTCTGTTCCTTCTCTGATCAGATTGGTTCGGATCTCGACGCCCACGAGTTGCAGTTCGTCGGGCGTCTCTTCTTGTTGCGTTGCGAGTTGCTGCTTCCGCGCGATGGCTTCTTCGATTCCCTCGCGCATGATGTGCGCGGCGATCTCTATGCGTTCTTGAGCGGTCAACCCGGAGTTGGCGTACGGGCTCATGCCGCGGTCTGTACACGCCCTGCGGCGATGAACTTCTCGACCTGGTCGCGCTCGTAGCGGACCGAGCGGCCGATGCGGGTGAATGCCGGGCCGATGTTGCGATAGCGCCAATCGGCGAGCCCCTGAACGTTGACGCCGAGCCATTCGGAGACTTCCTTCGGTGTGAGCAGCGCGCGCTGCTGTTGAGTCTCAGCCATGTTTTCCTCCCTGGTATGTGTGTGTGGTCCGATCCCGTTTGGCGCCGCATCTCACTAGCGGGGCCCGCTCTTGCGGATGGTCTGTTTCGCGCCACTCGCCTACTGACCGGGCCCTGAGCGGGCATCGGCTTACGTTGTCGCTCTGCCCCTCTCGGGGTTCCAGCGAGTAGCTATTTCGTCAGAACCGACTTGCGTAGCTTCCGACATTGCTCAGCAAACCACATCTTGCGGTATCGTGTCAACTAGTACGCAATCGGAACGATTGGAGAACAGATGACAGAGCGCGCGACGAGAATCGACCTGCTGGGCGGTGAACGCTGGATCCTGCCGGGAAAGCCGCGCCTCTCGGTCTACTCGAGCTTCGCTGTCGAGTTCTTCGACTACGCCCACAGCACGGTGCCACCGTCTACACATGACGCCCGAGTGCAGGTCACGTGGAGTCGCACGCTCAGGCGATACGTCGCTGAACGGTTTGAGGCTGTCGGCACCGCTGATGATCCAGTCACAGCCGAGAGCATCCGGGGCGTGCCGATCGCGCACTTCATCGAGTGGGCGTGCGAGGTCGTGCCGGGGCTAGTTCGCGATGACAACGGCCGCGACATGCTGGCGCCGGACTATTACGCGCTCGATGCACTTACCTCGGCCCGAGAGCGCGGCCCAGACGGTGTGACGCTGGCTCTCGTAGCCGGTGCCTACCGAGCTGCAGATGTCGCGCGGTGGAAGCCCGCCTATCGGGTAGCCGAGCTGTTCGGCGTGCCGCCCCGGACTGCCTCTCACTGGGTCAAACTCGCACGCGAGCGCGGGCATCTTGTCGATTCGGAGTAAGGGCGATGGCTAGGGCATGGATCACGGATCGGTGGACCCGCTCCCCCATCGA
Organism: Microbacteriaceae bacterium PS02067; assembly: GCA_029960085.1. GTDB lineage: Bacteria > Actinomycetota > Actinomycetes > Actinomycetales > Microbacteriaceae > Microbacterium. The sequence goes on from JASCPG010000026.1 coordinate 32,636, forward strand.
CCGCCACGGCAACCCGCAGGATCCGAAGACGAAGGATCACGGCAAGGGATCGCGGTGGCGGGTCGACTGGTACGAGCAGCAGCCTGACGGCACACGCAAGCTGCGCGGGAAGTCGTTTCGGACGAAGCCGCTCGCTGAGGCTTACCTCGCGAAGGTCGAGCATGACATCCGGTCCGGCGTGTACCGGACAGACCGCGACGAGAGCCGCACAGTGGGCGCAACGGCGCGCGATTGGCTCCGCTCGAGGCAGAAGGCCAAGCCGAGCACGATCGCCGCTTACAGCCACGATCTGCGCGTGTGGATCGAGCCCGCGTGGGGTGCTCGCCGGCTGGGGGGAGTGAAGACTCTCGACGTCGAGAAGTGGCTCGGCGAGCTGCGCGACGGCACCGCGCCGCGCGCCTACGCGATCGAGTACAAGACCGAGCGTGCGGGGCTCGGCGCATCGAAGGTGCGACGGCTCCACTCGATCCTGTCGGGCACGTTCAGCTACGCCGTGCGGCACAACTGGATGGACACAAACCCAGCCCGCGGCGTCGAACTGCCCGAGGCGCCGGACGCCGAGCAGGTGTTCCTGTCGATTGATGAGCTCGAGGCGCTGGCGGATGCGACGTCGACGGCGAGTGACCGGGCACTGATCCACTTCCTCGGCTACGTCGGTGCGCGTATCGGCGAGGCGGTCGCGCTGCGTGTGCGGGATCTCGACCTCGAGGCGCGGCGCGCGACGATCCGAGAGACAGCGACAACGGATGCCGAGGGTAGGGCGACGTTCGGCGCTCCGAAGACTGGCAAGGCGCGCACGGTGCCACTCCCGGGCTTTCTCGCCGACGAGCTGCGTGCGATCACACGCGCGGCCGAGTCGGATGCGTTCGTGTTCCGCACGCCGCGAGGCGCGGGCCTGAACGTGCACAACTGGCGTGCCCGGCAGTGGTCCGATGCCGTGGAGGGTGCTGGCCTAGGCGAGATCGGGCTCACGCCGCACAAGCTCCGCCACACGGCGGCGAGCCTCGCGATCGGCGCGGGCGCCGACGTCAAGCTGGTGCAGCGAATGCTCGGGCACAAAGACGCCGCCGAGACACTGAACACATACGCGAAGCTGTGGCCGGACAGCCTCGATGAGGTCACCGATCGGATCGAAAAGCGCCGCAGAAAGGCGCTGAAGAAGGCCCGTCGCTCCGAGTCATCATGACTGAATCATGAATATGACCGCAACAAGAAACCGCCCCTCACCAAGTAATCCCTGGTGAGAGGCGGTTTATTGGTGCACCCCCTGGGACTCGAACCCAGAACCCACTGATTAAGAGTCAGTTGCTCTGCCGATTGAGCTAGAGGTGCGTTCCGCGGATGCCCCTACATGCGAGGCGAACCGAGGATCAACGTTACCATCCCGATGCGCTTCCTCGCGAATCGAGGCCGCAGTCCGCGTATCCTTGAGGCGTGACCTCCCCCGCCACAGCGCCCGCATGGAGCGTGCCCTTCGACGGTGACCTGTCCGACGATCTCGCCCTGGCCCTGCGCCTCGCCGACGCCGCCGACGCCGTTGCGATGTCCCGCTTCGACGCCGCCGATCTCGACGTGCAGGTGAAGGCGGATGCCTCGCCGGTCACCGAGGCCGATCTCGCGACCGAGCAGGCGATCCGTGGCATCCTTGCGCAGGAGCGCCCTCAGGACGGTGTCTTCGGCGAGGAGTTCGGCGCCTCGGGAACGAGCGCGCGCCAGTGGATCATCGATCCGATCGATGGCACGGCGAACTACCTCAAGGGCATCCCGATGTGGACGACCCTCATCGCCCTCACCATCGACGGCGTGCCGCGTGTCGGCGTCGCGAGCCAGCCCGCGATCGGCCGTCGGTGGTGGGCTGCGAGCGGTGCGGGCGCCTGGACGAACGTCCCGGGTGGCGAGCCGCGCCGCATCCAGGTGTCGAGCATCTCCGAGGTCGCCGAGTCGAGCGTGAGCTTCCAGTCGATCGCGCAGTGGGACGAGGTCGGGCGCGCTGAGGACCTCATCCGCCTGAGCCGTGCCGTCTGGCGTGACCGTGGCTACGGCGACGCGTGGCCGTACATGTTGCTCGCCGAGGGGCGCCTCGAGTTCGTCGCCGAGTTCGGGGTCAAGGAGTACGACGTCGCGGCAGTCGTCCCGATCATCCACGAGGCCGGCGGGCGGTTCACCGACATCGACGGCACCGACAGCATCGGCTCGCTTTCCTCGCTTGCGACCAACGGGCGCCTCCACGACGCCTACCTCTCCCTGCTGAACGACCACGACGAAACGGCACAATGACCTCGGCGCTCCCCCGCACTCTCTCCGTCCTCGCCGCGCTCGGCCTCAGCGCCGCACTCTTCGCCGGGTGCAGCGGCGGAGCGTCGCCGGCACCCACCGGGAGCGCGGACGGCGGCGGAACCCCCACCACCGCCCCCACCGACGCGCAGCCGAAACCGTCCGCCGATCCCACGGCGACCATCGTTAGCGCAACCTGCGACAGCATCGTCGTCCCGGACATCCACAGCCAGCTCACCTCTCAGGGCTGGAGCTTCAAGCAGACCGACTTCACGGCCGGTGGGGTCACCCTGCCCGGCGGCATCCAGTGCACCTGGGCGGACTACAACGTCGCAGCCGGCGGGAACCTCATGCTCTTCGGCTGGGCGCCGATCACCGAGGCCCAGGCCCGCACGATGAAGGACGGGCTGATCGCCGAAGGCTGGATCGCCGACCAGGCCAGCGGCAACTCCTTCATCACCGAAGACCCGATGCAGGCGCTGAGCGTCGACGACGACGGCTACGGCATGACCTACCAGTTCGGTGACGGCTGGGTGACGGTGGCCGACACGAAGCAGAACCTGCTTCTCATCCAGCGCCCACAGAGCTGAGCGCGCAATGACGAAGGCCGGACCCCCACGGGTCCGGCCTTCGTCATCCTGTCGCGTGACAGTGGCATCGTGGAGCTGGGGGGAATCGAACCCCCGTCCAACGCTGAGATACTGCGTCTTCTCCGGGCGCAGTCTGTAGAGACGTTCTGCTCGGCTCCGACCTTTGTCACAGACACCTAAGTCGACGAGCCCAGTCTCAGAAGAGTCCCGCGTGACGTCGAGACCCCGTCACACAGCAAGATCCCTAGATGACGCCAGGGTCCGTAGCGGGATCGCCTACGGTCTGACGGACTTCAGGCTCGCTTAGGCAGCGAGGGCGAAGTCGTTGCGCTTTGCATCGGCAACTATTGGTTCGCAGAGGTCGTTTACGAGATAACCCTGCATCCTCGGCCCGCTTCCCGCAGCTTCACAGGCGCTGTCGAAACCGATCAGCCCCGGAGGCCACATGGCGAAGTGAGCCACTGTCACGCTGTGGAGTTGTCCTCGGCATCCTCTCGGACCCGAGCATTACAGTCTATCCCATGAGCGAAGTCATCATCACAGTCCGTGGCGAAAGCGAGACCCACATCGCCCCCGAGCGCGCCGTCGCACACGTCACCGCCTCCGCCGACGGTCCCGACCGCGGCGTCGTCGTCGAGCAGATCGCGAGCCTCGCCCAGCCCGTTCGAGCCGACCTGCAGACCCGCAAGGACGCCGGTGGGCTCGCAGACTGGGCGAGCCAGCGCGTCTCGGTCTGGTCGGATCGCCCCTGGAACAACGAGGGCCGCCAGCTCGACCTCGTCCATCATGCCTCCGTCGAACTCACCGCGACGTTCACCGACGTGCTGGCGCTCTCCGACTGGCTGAACGCCCTCGGTGCCACCGACGGCTGGCAGGTCGGCGTCGTCGAGTGGCAACTCACCACCGAGACCCGCGCGAGCGTCGAGCGCGAGGTCGCCATCGCGGCCGTAGCGGTCGCCGTCGAGCGCGCGACCGCCTACGCGACCGCGATCGGCAAGACGACGGTCACACCCGTGCAGATCGCCGACCTGGGGCTCCTCGGCGGCGGCTCGCCCGAACGGCCGGCACCGCGGATGTTCGCGAAGGCCGCGATGATGGATGCCGCGGGCTCCGGCCCCGCCGTCGAGTTCCGCCCCGACGACATCGTGGTCACTGCCGCCGTGGAGGCGCGGTTCGAGGCATCCTGACCGGAGAGGTCAGTCGCCGAGCCTGTTGCGGCTGCGCATCGCCCGCTCCGCCTCGCGCTTGTCCTCGCGCTCTCGGATCGTCTGGCGCTTCTCGTACTCGCGCTTGCCCTTCGCGACCGCGATCTCGACCTTCGCGCGCCCGTCGGAGAAGTACAGCTTCAGCGGGATCAGGGTGTAGCCGCCCGCGCTGATCGCGTGCGACAGCTTGATGATCTCCGCCTTGTGCAGCAGGAGCTTGCGCGTGCGCTTGGAGGAATGGTTCGTCCAGTGCCCCTGCGAGTACTCGGGGATGTGCACGGCATCCAGGTACGCCTCGCCGCCGTCGATGTACGCATAGCCGTCGCTGAGGTTCGCACGGCCCTCACGCAGTGACTTCACTTCCGTACCGGTGAGCACGAGCCCCGCCTCGTACGACTTCTCGATGGTGTATTCGTGGCGCGCGCGACGGTTGGTCGCGACGACCTTCTCCCCGCGTTCCCTGGGCATGGTGACTCCTCGTTCTGATGGGCAGCCTGTCAGCCTACCCCAGACGGGCTCAGGCGCGCAGCCACCGTCGGATCGCGAACCCGGCCGACAGTGCGGCCAGCACGAGCCCGATCACGATGATGACGGGGATCACGATCGCGGCATCCTGCATGTTCACCCAGTCGGTGATGAAGCTCACGCGGCCCTTGAGGTACCCCTCCACGCCGAAGTACACCCCGGCGACGATCGCACCGCCCGCGAGGACGGAGCCGATGAACGCGGCGATCACGCCCTCGAGGATGAACGGCGTCTGGATGAAGCGGTTGGATGCCCCGACGAGGCGCATGATGCCGACCTCCCGCCGCCGCGCATACGCCGACAACCGGATCGTCGTCGAGATGAGCAGCGCCGCGGCGATGAGCATGAGTCCGGCGATCCCGACGGCGATGTAGGTCGCGACGGTGAGCGCGGAGAAGAGCGGCTCGAGGTACTGCATCTGGTTCTTGACGGCCTCGACGCCCTTCGCGCCGGAGAACGCCTCGGTGATGACATCCGACTTCTCGGGGTCGACGAGCCCGACCCAGTACGTGTTGCCGAGCTGCGCGGGCGTCACGTAGTCCTTGTACTCGTCGCCGTAGAGATCGAGGAGGTTCTGGTAGGCCTCGTCGGCAGACTCGAAGCGCACATCCCGCACGATCCCCTGCAGTGCGGGGCTCGCCAGGCGGTCGGCGACGGCGGCCAACTCCTCATCGGTCGCGGCACCGTCGACGCAGGTCGCGACGGTCGAGTCGTCGCGACACATCACGATCGACACCTGCGCGCGATCGACCCAGTAGTCGCGCATCTTGCCGATCTGCATTTGCATGAGCATCGCCGCGCCGACGAACGTCAGCGACACGAACGTCACGAGCACGACGGAGATCACCATCGAGGCGTTACGCCGCAGGCCCGAAAGCGCCTCGGCGAGGATCAGACGCACCCTCACGAGGTCGGCCCCACTTCGTCTTCGTCGGATGCCAGCCCGAGCCGCTCGGCGACGGTCATGTCGTCGAGGTCGAGACCGTCGAGCTGCACCACCGGCGCGTCGATCACGATCGGCCGGGTCTGCGGCTTGGTCTCGCGTGCGGGCGGCTCGGGGGGCGGCGCGGCCGGCGCGGGCGCCTGCGCGGGCTCGGGGCTCGCGTGGTACGGGGAGGCGGCGGGAGCCTCTGCAGGCG
>JASCPG010000027.1 GCA_029960085.1 Microbacteriaceae bacterium PS02067
GGGACGTCCCGGTCCGCGCGGCCCCGCAGCAGCGCGTTCCACGGCGCCACCCGCCGCGGGCCGGCCGACAGGTGGTCCCGCGGGCCGGCCGACAGGTGGTCCCGCGGGCGGTGGGCCGGCATCTGGGGGATCAGCTGGGCCCGCCTCGCCGGGTCCGTCACCGCAGGGCGGCGGACCGCGCTCATCTTCTCCAACTCGATCCGGCCCTGCCAGGCCGACTACACCGCCGCCCGCCGGCCGGACTCAGTAAGGAACCGTCCTCATGAGCTCGAACATCGATTACGACGTCGCACGGCCCGCCCGGCTGCCCGCCCGATCCTCTCAGGGCATCGTCCTGGGCCTGGACCCGTGGCAGGTCACCACCCTGCTCGCTGCCGCGGCGACCATCCTGCTCAGCGTGCAACGCTTCGGCCCGGCCGGGCTTCTCTACGCGGCACCGATCTACCTTCCGCTGGGGGTCGGAGCCGTGATCCGCACCCGAGGCATGTCTCTCCCGCGCTGGGTCGCGGTGTGGCTGAACAAAGCGTTCCGTGACGCTACAGGCGCCAACCGGGAAGTGTTCGCCCCCGAGAAGGTGCGTTCTGCGGGGACGCTGCGCCTTCCGGGCCGGCTGGGTGCGATCGAGCTGTGGGATGTGGACGGCATGACATGCGTGTACGACCCGCACGGCCGCTCGGCCACGATCATGGCGGAGCTGGAAGTTCCCGGGTTCCTCATGAAGGACCTGCACGAACGGTTCGACCTGGCCGAGAGGTGGGCACTCGTCCTCGCGTCGTTCACCCAACGCGCCGGCATCAAGCGCGTCACCATGCAGGAGCGCACCACACCCACGACCATCCAGGTAGCGCGGGACCGTTTCGCCCAGCGCACCGGTTCTCTCGATGTCCCCAGCGCAACGCGCCGCTACCAGGCGGTGATGGACCGCTCTGAGGGCTACGCCGTCGCGCACCGCAACTATCTGACCCTCACCTACGACCTGGTCAAGCTCGCTCCGCAGCTGAAGGCGCTGGGCGGGGGAAAGGCTGCGATCCAGCGTCTCGCCGCCGTGGAGGCGGGCAACGTCCGCGACGCTCTCGACGGCGCCGAGGTGCGCGTCAAGCGGTGGTTGGGCGTGCGGGACGTGGCAGCTCTGGCACGGACAGCGTTCGACCCCGCCTCGGTGACCACCGTGGAGAGCCGCTCCGGTGACCTCGCCGGGGTCGACCCGGCCGCGATGGGGCCGACCTACATGGAGGAGCCGAAGGGCAAGAACGGCCTCGTTTACACGGACTCCGGGGTGCATACCACGATGTGGATCCACGAGTGGCCGCGTTCGGCCGCACCGGTCGGCTTCGTCAACGACCTGGTGTTCTCCCGTCACCCGGTCACCAACGCGGCGATCTCCCACATCTTCACCACGGTCATGACGCCTGTCCCCGTGGGCGCGGCGTTGAAGCGGATCCGTCAGGAGAAGAAGACGTGGCGCTCTAACGAGCGCATGCGCGCCGGGCGCGGCCAGGACGGCAGCGCCGTCGACCGCGCCGACTATGAGGCGCTGGAAGCACAGGAAGAGGGTCTGGTCAGCGGGCACGGCGAGTATCAGTACGCCGGGTACTTGACGGTGACCGCCTCGGATGAGAGCGACCTCGAGCAGGCCGTCGCCGGCGTCCGCAACTCACTGTCCCGAGCGGGCATGGAGGCGCAGATCCTCTACGCACAGCAGGGCGAGGCGCTGCTGGTGAATGCGTTGCCGATCGGACTGGGGCTGAAATGAGCGTCAAGAAGGAGTGGCACTTCGAGCACACCGGCCTCTCACGCGCCGAGCTGCGCGCGCTGCGCCGCCAGGCCCGTGAGGGCGCCCGTGCGGGGGAGGTCAACACCACGCCGCGCGAGGTGCGGCTGCCACCGACGTCCGTTCCCGCGTACGGCAACGGACTCGCGGAGGGCGGCTGGTGGAACCTGTTCCCGACTCGCGTGGAACCCCACCGGGCCACCACCAAAGACATCGCCGCGATCTACCCGTTCGTCGCCGACGCCGGCATCGGCACTCTCGGCCCGATCCTCGGGGTCGACCTGAACGCGGACAGCCTCTTCTGCTTCTCGCCGTGGGACGCATACGGCGATGACAGCGAGCGAGGCACCCTGTCAACCAACATCCTCGTGCAGGGCGCGTACCGGGCCGGCAAGTCCGGCACCATCAAGTGCCTTGTCTCACGCGGGTTCGCGTGGGGCTACCAGGCCGTGGTGCCCTCCGACTCGAAGGGGGAGTGGGTGGCCCTGGCGGAGCAGACCGAGGGCGGCAAGACCATCCGCCTCGGCGGGACGTATCGGCTCAACCCGCTCGATCGCGGCCCGCACCGCTCGGGGTCAACGGCCGAGGAACACGAGAGCATCGTGCAGCAGCGACGCATGACGACGCTGATCCAGCTGCTCGAGATGACCCATCCGGCGAAGTCCCTCACCCCTGCAGAGCACACCGCGGCCACGCTCGCCCTGAACCTGGCGATCGCGGCAACGAACGACAGGCCGACACTGCGGGAGGTGCACCACCAGCTGGGACTGATCATGAACGGAGAGGTCGAGGCAGAGCGCAAGCCCCGCGAAGCGGCGGAGGACGTCAGGCTGCTGCTCAACCGCTTCATCACCGGCGACCTATCGGGCCTGTTCGAGGACGAGTCCACGGTCGAGTTCGATGAAGCCGCCCCCATCGTCGTCGTGGACACCTCCGAGCTGTTCCAGCGCAGCGAACTGGTGGCACAGATCGCCCAGGTCTGCACGACCAGCTGGGTGCAGGCCGTGATCTCCGACCGCTCATCCAAGCGGAAGCGGTACCTGATCCGCGAAGAAGGCTGGCGGGATATGACCAGCGTGCAGGCCCTGCAGATGTACCAGCAGTGGCTGAAGCTCTCCCGCCATTACGGCATCGCCAACGTCGTGATTCTGCACAAGATGGGCGACCTGGACGCGGTCGGCCCCGAAGGTTCGCAGGAGCGTTCCCTCGCGTACTCGGTGGTGCAGGACATCGAGAACAAGTTCATCTTCCACGTCAACCGGCAGGAGGAGGACAACCTGCGGGTGCGTCTGAACCTCCCCGCCAGCCACGTGCAGGTCGCCCGGCGGCTGCGCAAGGGGGAGTTCCTGGCGTATGTGGGCAAGTTCGCCTATGTCGTGGACTGCTTCAGCACGTCCACCCCGGAAGAGTTCGAACTGTTCAAGACGGATGACGCCGTCATGGGCGACCGCACGGTCCCCGGCGCCGACGTCGAGCCCGATCTGGCGATCGAAGACCTGTGGCCGACTCCTGAGCGGGATGACGCCCTAGATAGCTGGCTGGCCGCCGCGCCCGCCGGTCAGGGAGGAACAGAATGACCACCACGCGACCGCTCGTACGCGCCTCCGTCGTCGACGGGCACTCAACGATCATCCACCCGGACGGCTCGGCCGAGCACGTGGCCGCGGAGGAAGGCCGCGACCTCCGGGAGACTGTGGTCGACCGGGCAGTGCAGATCGCAGCCGACCACCACAGCGACGTCGAGCTGGTGACCAGCGGAGATCTCGGCGACGTGCATCTGCTGGTGACACCGGCTGGCCGGGTCAGTCAGGTGCGCGTGGAGGACAGCCCCGCGTCTTTGGACCCTGAGCTCACTCGAACGTTGGAGGCGATCCGGGGCGCCGAAGCTCCCCAACCGGCGCCGATGACCACACGCCGGCGGATGCCGACGCCCGAGCCCGCTGCTGAAGCGTCGTCGAACAGACCCACGTTCATCGACGACGCACCACCGCCGCCCACCGCGACACGCGGGTGGCGTCGCCTCTTCGGGGTCAGCGCCGGCCCGGTAGAGCTCGCACGACTCCAGTCGCAGCGGGAAGCTGCCGCGCACTGGTCGAGCGTGCGCCGCATCGCCGTTGTCAACGGCAAGGGCGGCGTGGGCAAGACGATGACCACCGCGTGCCTCGCCGCCGTCTACGGTCGCTTCGGGGGCGGGGGAGTGCTCGCCTGGGACAACAACCCGACCCGGGGATCCCTGGGCTGGCGCACGGAGAGCGCCCCGCACGGCGCGACGGTGCAGCACGTCCTGCAGGACGCCGGCCGGCTCGGCGACCCGAACGTGCCGGCCGCGGCGATCGCCGGGTACGTCCACCACCAGGCCGCAGACAAGTACGACGTGCTCCGTTCCAACCCGCAGCTGCTGGCGATCAGCCAGCGGGTGGACGCGAAAGAGTTCGACGAACTCATCACGGTCGTCGACCGCGCGTACCGGCTTGTCATCTTCGACTCGGGAAACGACGAGTCGGCGGAGAGGTGGCTTCGCATGATCGACCACTCCCACCAGCTGGTCATCCCCACCACCACAGCCCCGGAAGCTGCCGAGTCCGCGCTGCTGCTGCTGGAGGAGCTCCAGGCGAGGGACGAGCATTCCGCTCGACTGGCGGCCCAATCGCTGATCGTCGTCACCGACGCCGATCGCGTCGGGACCGGCAAGAGCGGCGCGGTCGCCGACCGGTTCGCCGCCGCGGGGCACCAGGTAATGCTCCTCCCGTACGACCCAGCGCTGAAAAGCGGTCAGCTGCGGTTCGACAATCTGCGCCCGGCAACGCAAGACGCGTGGGTGCGTGTCGCCGCGGCCGCCGTTGCGACGTTCTGAGGTCCACGCATGGGACAGGAGCGCAGGTCGCTGATCCTGGTCGGGGTGATGGCCTCGCTCATCACCCTCGGCTTGGGCTTTGTGGTGCTCGTCGAGGCGATGATCTCCGCCGCCTGTGGGCAACGCCCGCAGGGAACGAACCCCATCGCCGCTCTGCAGCTGCTGGTGACGGGCTCGACGGCCGGCTACGCCGAGATCGCCGGCTGCGCGTTCCCGGTGACCGCGATCCGCGTCACGGCAGGGCTCATCCTGCTCGCCGCGATCGCGGCCGCGATCGCCGGGGCCATCGGATACGCGCGCTGGAAGCAGACCGACGCGGCCTTCGTGGCAGAGCTACGACGTCGCCCCGGATTCGCAACCCGCTCCGAGGTCCGCAAGCATCTGTCGGCGCGCGCGGTGCTGCGCAACGCGCGGACACTCCGCCCCACCCTCACCCGCCGCCCGACAGCCGCCGACGTCGGGTGGCCGCTGGGAGAATCACGACACGTCGACGTCTACGTGTCGATCGAGGACTCCGTCGTCCTCGAGGGCCCGCCCCGCGGCGGCAAAGGGTTCCGGGTGCTGATCCCGGCGATCATCGACTGGGCGGGACCGCTCATCACGACGTCGACGACCAACGACAACCTCACCGCCACCTACCGCTCCCGCCAGCAGCGCGGGGACGTGCACGTGTTCGACCCGCAGGGCCTCTCCGGCCTGCCCCGCACGCTTCGGTACAGCCCGATCGCGGGGTGCGAAGACCCGTTGGTCGCCACCCAGCGTGGCCGCGCGATCATCGGGGGCACCGCTCTGGGTTCCTCCGGCACCAACGGGGAATGGGCCGACGCCGCGGCAACAGTCCTGGCGCGACTGTTGCACGCGGCCGCGGTTGGAGGCCGGCAGGTCAGCGACCTGTACAGCTGGGGGTCCACCCCGGGCCTTGCCAAAGCCGCCGTCGAGATCCTCAGCGTTGACGGCACGCCGGGGTGGGGTGACGGGTTGGAATCCATCCTCGACGGTGACCCGAAACTGCTGTCCTCGATGTGGTTCGGCGTGCAAAGCGCGGTCGCGCCTCTCGCGATCCCGCAGGTGCGCGACACGCTCTCGCCGACCGGCGCCGACGCCCCGTTCGACCCGGCGCAGTTCCTCGCGGCCGAGAACACGCTGTACCTGCTGGGCACCTCCAGCGGCGCCACCGCGATGGGAGGGTTCCTCTCCGCAATGCTCGATGACGTCGTCGAGATCGCACGCAAGAAGGCGCTCTCCTCACCGGGTGCGCGACTGCCGATCCCCCTCGGCCTGATCCTCGACGAGATCGCGAATATGTTCCGTTGGGACGCGCTCCCGCGGATCATGGCAGATGGCGGCGGCCGCGGTATCTGTACCTTCGTGGTGTTGCAGGCCCTCTCGCAGGCTGAGACCAGTTGGTCCGCCGCGGAGGCGTCCACGATCTGGTCGGCCGCGACAGCGAAGATCCTGCTCGGCGGCGCCGGCGACGCCGCCCATCTGCGCGACATCGAGTCTCTGCTCGGTGTCCGTGAGCACAGGCGAACTCAGCGCTCCTGGAACAGCGACTCGATGTCGCATTCCACCAGTGAGCACCACGAGCGGCTCCCCTTGATGACTGTCGACGAGATCCGGCGCATGCCGACCGGAATCGGTCTGCTCACCTACCGAAACCGCCGCCCCGCGCTCATCGAGCTGGACGGCTGGATCGAGCGTCACGACGCGAAGAAGATCACGGCGGGCAAGACGGACCTCGAACGGGAGCAGCAGACCTTCTTCGCTGCAGAAGAGGCCGCGCGGCTCGCGCGGCACTCACTGGCTGCCAGTGGGGATGCCGATGAGTAATCGCCGCAACCCCAACGCGCGCGGGTATCGGACCGGATACCTGCGATCCGTCCCGTGGTTCCAGCGCCGCGACCGCTGGTTCGCACGGGAAGCCGCCACGGGCAGCCTCGCCTGCGCGGCGTGCAATCTCGCAGGCACGCCCCGTGAGTTCGAGCTGCACCACGTCACCTACAGCGGAGTCGTGCAGGAGGGCCAGCGGTGGGTTGCGGGGGAGGCCCACGAGGACCTCATCCCGTTGCATCCGCTGTGCCACGAGCTGCTGCACTGGTTCATCGACACGGACCCGATCCTCGCGCGACACCGTTCCCGCGAAGACGCAACCGCACAAGCACTGCCCAAAGTCTTGGCGCGGGTGGGAGGGAATGCACGATGAACGAGTTTGACGACCTTGACCCGGAGGAACTGGAAGCTCTGCTCGAGGAGGAGATCGAACAGTACGACCTCCAGAACCGGGAGAGCGCAGCATCGCTCACCTCCGCGGGGATCATCAGCTGGCGCGATCTCCCGGACGCCGACGCTCGCGCCGCGTGGGTGGAGCTGCGCAGCTGGGTGGAGTGGTTCACCGCGCGGTACCAGATCAGCGGCACCATCGTCCCGAACTGCTGGTGGAAGCACGGGATCCTCGTCGAGGAGCTCAGCGCGCTCCACACCGCGCATCGCGCACTGTTCGCGGACACCGACAGCGGGCTGGGGCCGATCGGGTGGCACGAACGCCTCCCGGCCGCGAAGCAACGGCTCAAGGACGCCTCGGCCCCGCTGGGCTGCACCGCCGGCTCCCATCAGGACAAGAAGCCCCGTGACTGGTCGACCGTGACGGATGAGGGCGACTGGACGGCGTGGTCCACACAGGCCCACGGCCAATAAGCGTCCCGCAGCACGCGGGCATCACCAAGGAAAGGGAAATCATGAGCACACGAATCCCCCTCACCATCGAGGGGAACCTGACCGCCGACCCCGACAGCGGGGTGTCCGAGAAGGAGACGGACTGGACGCGCCTGCGAGTGGCGGTCAACGACCGCCGGCTCAACGAGCAGTCCGGGCAGTGGGAAGACGGTGACACCGTCTTCCACGACGTCGTCGTGTTCGGCAAGCAGGCCAGGAACGCAGCCGCGTCGCTGCGCAAAGGCGATGGCGTCCTCGTCACCGGCCAGCTGCGGTTCTCGAACTACACCGACAAGGAGACCGGCGTCCAGCGCGAGAACCGCCAGGTCGTCGCCGACACCGTCGCCGCGTCCCTGAAGTATGACGAGGTCACGGTCGCGCGCAGCCCAAAAGCTAAAGGCCCGGAGGCGTACGCAACCGGGCCTGTCGCCGCCTCGGAGGTCCAGTCCGAGGCATGGATCGCGCGCTGACAGCTGCGAACTGAAGCGGGCGGGACTCATCGTAGTCCCGCCCGCTTTGTCGCGCCCACAGGGGCTACAGGCCCCGTTCTGGCCCGTTCTGGGTCGCGGTGGGTGCGGGAGGCTGTCCCTGCGCCTGCACGCGCGCCACGCGGGCCCTACGCTCTGCTTCGGCCACCTCCGGGGGCAGCGACGAGCGGATGCGGCGTTCGTCTTCCACCCGGTCCACGCGCCGCACCAGTGCCGCGTACTCCTTCACCATCGCCCCGCGACGCTCCCCGTTCGCCGCGAGCCTCTGCGTGAGCCTCTCCGCCACGACCGGTAGCGCCCCGTCCGCCTCCGGTTCGGCGCCGGCGACCACGGCCGCGTGGGCGCGCGCCTCGACCGTCGCCAGCCGGACGGTGACCGCCCGCAGCGCGGCGTGGTCCCGGTGGATGCGGTCGTTCAGCGATTCGAGGTCCTCCCGCATCGCCGCAACCCCGGACGGCCCGTCCGCGAGGTACCGGTCAAGATCGACGATCGCGCCCAGTGGACGCCGACTGCGGTCATCCCACGCGGCCGGCTGCTCCGTGCCGGCCGCCGCGACCGCGCGGGCAGCACGACCCAACTCGCGCCCCGCCGCCGCGGCCGCATCCGCGAGGGTCACTTCTTGTCCTCCGCGCATCATCGAATCGGCAAGGATCTTCGTCGCCGCATCTACGCGATCCGCGACCACGATGGCCTCATTGCGCAGCCGCCCACGGGTCATCCCGACGTACAAGCCGGCGGCATCCACGCCGGGGCCGACGATGGCCGCGTCGGTGGTCTCGCCCTGGATACCGTGCACCGTCGAGGCGTAGGCCAGGTGCATGTGTGCGGCCGCGTACTCCGCCGTCACCTGACGGCGGTCGCCGCTGTCGGTGAGGCTGACCAGTTCGATCGCGTCTGCACGCACCGCGGCGATGCGCCACAGGGCGCGGTTCTCCACGTCGGCATCCGTGTTGTTCCGGCGCGTCTGCACGATGTCTCCCACCAGCAGACGCTGCTCGTCCTGCCCCACCGCGACCGTTGTCTCCACGAGTACGCCGGCCTTAACCAGCCGCTCCTGGATGGTCTCCGAGATGTGCCGCGCCTCAGCGTTGGTGCTTGTCACCAATGCGAGTCGCCGCCCGGATGCCACCGACGCCATGTACTCGTCGACCATGTGCTCGCGGGCCTGCTCGTCGGTAGAGACGACCTTCAGCAGCCCCCTCCGCTCGAGCTCCTGCGCAACCAGCAACGCTTCCTCAGCGCTGCCCGGCTCGCGCAGCCTCAACGACAGCGCCGCGTAGTCGGGATCCCGGAAGCGGTGCACGGCCGAGAGCTCCACCACAGCGCCGGCCCGCATCCGCAGCATCGCCATCGCCCCGGAATGCCCAACCGGCGACGCCTGCAGGTGGTCACCCACCATCGCGACATCCGCGCCCGTGCGCTCCAGCACGTCGCTCAGGGCCAGAGCGGTGTGCAGATCCACCATGCCGGCCTCGTCGACGACGACACGGTCCCCCCGCTCGAGCACGTACCGGCGAGGTCCTTCGTACACCGCGCCCGTGTGCGGGTCGACGTCACCGACCTCCAGCCGGCGCCATACCTGCGCGCCGGCGTCGTCCACGCCCCACCGCCAGCCGTGGTCCAGCAGCAGGGAGTGCAGGCTCGAGGCCTGTGCGCCCACCTCCCGCCCCGCTACGCTCGCGGCCTTCTTGGTGGGCGCCACGATGACCATGCGCCGCCCCTGGGCCTCCAGCGCAGCTTTGGCGACCTTCAGCAACGTGGTCTTCCCGGTGCCGGCAGGGCCGGTCACCGCAACGAGCCGGTCAGTCCCAGCAATCGCCGCAACCGCGTCGGCCTGTGACCGATCCAGCGTGCGACCCTCCTCGAGCACCGTGGCCGACAGCTCGTCGACGTCCGCCGCGACAAGCCTCTCTCCCGGCCCTGCAAGCCGGTCCAGCGCGACGGCGAGATCGACCT
This sequence comes from Microbacteriaceae bacterium PS02067, assembly GCA_029960085.1. GTDB lineage: Bacteria > Actinomycetota > Actinomycetes > Actinomycetales > Microbacteriaceae > Microbacterium. The sequence goes on from JASCPG010000027.1 coordinate 9,782, forward strand.
TGAGGGCGGCGGTCGACGCGGCCATCAGGTGCTTCACGTGCCCAGGGATCGCGTCCTGCTCGTCGGGGAGCATGTTCACCGACAGCTGGTGCGCTCGCGCCGTGACGTCGGCGGCGACCTCCGCAATCAGATCACGGTCCGCGACAACCCCCGATGCGGCGATCGCGCGCAGCGCGCCGGCGCGGAGATCGAACAGACCGAACCTTCCGCCCGTCGCCGTCGCTCGAGCATCCGCGTCGACCGTCGCCTGCGCGGCCAGTAGATCGCGATCAAGATCCGCGATCGCCACTGCCCGCACCGGGACGGCACTGCGAAGCTCCAGGACCGTCGCGTCAATCCCTGACAGCTCGTCGCGGGTCAGCTGCTCCCAGCTCTGCTCATCCACCTGGCCCGGCTTGTTGGGCCGGCCGTGCGCCCACGCCCACCGGTCGATCGCGGTCAGCACGTCCGGGCTCGCCTCCTGCCCTGGGTGGCTCTGCCGCCACTCGGCCAGTCGGGCCGCCCGGTTCGCTTCGATCTGATTCGAGCGACGCGACAGTGGCCGCACGATGTGCTCCAGCTGCTCGATCTCCCCGCCGGCCGAGAGCGTGTACCCGTGGCGGGCAAGCGCCGCGACCCATGCCGGGTCGGTGCGCATCGCGATCTCGCCCTCCGCGTTGATCAGGGTGTGCAGCTTCATCGCCACCCGGGAGTCCACATTCGACCACCGACCGTCCTCACCGAGCACGCGCGCGTTCAGCCATAGGTGACGGTGGATGTGCGGGTCCAGGGCCCGAGAGCGTCGGTGCTGCAGCTCGACCACCTCGAGCTGCGCGATCCCCTCCCTGATGGAACCCGCCGCGCCGCGGCGCGCGTTCAGCTCACGCTGCCACGTGGTGATGACGCGATCGCGCAACCGGTCCTGCAGCGCTTCGAACTCGGCTGCAAGCTCCGGGTGTAGCAGCGACGCGACGCTGAACGACTTCGGCGCGTTGATGGTCCCATCCAGCACCAGGTCCGCGTCGGGCCTGTTGAGCTCACGACCACGCCGCTCGCCAGAGTCCGGGTCTGAGCCGTCAAGCCACCGTGCCAGCCGGCCCCCGTCGAGCTCGTCGACGGCGAGCCCGCCCGACGTTGCGGTGTACCGCGTGACCGTCGCTTCGTCGCCGGCATCGCTGTACCGCCGCAGCGCATCGGCCCCCGACGTCGCGTGCAGATGCGAGTCGCACTCGCCCTCAAACGCGTAGTTCACAGCCTGCTGCACACCAGCCGACGCGATCCCTCGCTTCCACCGCTGCAGGCCCCCACGCATGGCCCCAGCGTAGCGCATCACTAAAAGTGCCTGCGTGCATCACTCAATATTGTCCTTCTCGAGGTGAGGCTCTGCTGTCGTGATGAAGGTCGCGCTAGCGGGATCGACGCGTCAGCGGCGATCTACTGCGGGGATCGCTTCGGTCCTCCTGAGGCGTCGCGATCCCGCTCCGACTTTCGCGGACGATACAGCTTCACTCCGCGAGGGAACGCCTTGCCGCGCTCCTCGAGGAGCGGGTCGAGCGAAAGGTAGTGCCGCGCGAGCGACGGGTGTGCCGCCGTGATCTCCACGTCCGCGTCGACCATGTCGACGGCGAGGGCGAGCTGGTCGTGCAGCGACGCGATGACCGCCAGCGCAGAGCCCTTGTCGGCGCGCATACTTCGGCAGAAGTTGTCCGCAATGAAGGTAGGTCCCGAAGGTGCGGCGTTTCGCTTGCGCCGCTTCCGGCGCAGACGAAAGATCGTGGAGCCGTCCGTCGACATATAGCTGCGCCGATGCGGCCGCGGAGCGTATGCGGCAGTGATGACCACAACAATCAGTAACGCCCATGCGATGAGGACTAGTGGAACGAGCCACCAGGAGAACGGCACCTGCAGGACGATCGTCACCTCGACTGTCAGAACGAGGGGCACCACGAGCCACAAGAACAGGGCGATCATCACCCCCGGAAGAGACGGCTTGCGTAGCGCCGCCCCGAACAACCACGCCGCCCCCCACGCGCCCATCCGCGCCCGGTCACGAAGCCGCGGATCGCGCGTATCGAAGAGAACGGGCAGCGTCACGACGTGGTCAGGCGTGCGAGAAAGTGGCGCTGCTTCGGGTGCAACTCCTGCAGCCTTAGGCGCACCGGAGCCTCCCCCGCCGGCAGGACCACCCACACACTACCGATCGCGGTGCCTGCAGGATTCAGCTCCAGACGCGTCTGATGCTCACCCTCCCAACTGACGTCGGTCGTTACCTCGGCCGTGTACCGCGCGTGCTTCGTTCGCACCTCGGCACGCTGCGCGAGCACCGGCACCGTCCGTGGCCGCCGGGTCGTGTTGGTGAGGACGATTGGCACCTCCCACAGCTGCTCGAGCACCCGATCCTCCACCACCAGCGGTGCGGTCACCTCGACCCGGACGCCGGCAACGTTCGTGGGCAGAGAAGGTGAGTTCTGCGCCCGCAACAGAAGCCACATCACGAGAGCAAGCGCGAACGCGGCGACCAGGAGCAGCGGCCATGCATTGCTCGGCATCACTCCTCCGCTCCTTGCAGTAAGAGAAGCCACTGCCGGAAAGCATCCTCCGCGGAGGACCGGTCGAAGTGCTCCCCCAGCCACACCCGATGCAGCGGCAATCCGTCGATCTTCAACTCTGCGTCGACAACGAAGCCCGTCGCGCCACTCCGGTACACCGGCATCACGCTCACCAGGTGGGTCACGTTCACCCACAGCTGCGGCACGCCGTTGGCGTCAGGGACGGGGATCAGCCGGATCACTGGTTGCCCTTTGCCCGGTGCCTGGCGGCTGCTCGATAGACCCCGCTGCGCGAGATCCGGAAGACGCGGGCGAGATCGGCAGCGCTCTGATCACCCTCGTCGAGCGCCTTGGCGATCGCGGCATCCGTCGCCGGCGGGATCGCCGGCTGCCGACCCTTGAGCTTCTTCCGCACGCTGGGCCGCGCCATGCCCTCCTGTGTGCGCAGGCTGATCCATCCGCCTTCCGCCTCGGCGATCGCGGCGAGGAAGGTGAGGAACAGTTTCGACCACGGGTCGTGTGGGTCGTAGACGGTGTGTCCCATCTGGAAGATCACACCCCGTTCGGTGAGCTCACGCACGATCTGTAGCGTGTCCTCGACGTTGCGCGCCAGACGATCCATCTTCGGCACCACGAGCGTGTCACCGTCCCGCACCGCCGCGAGGGCCTCGCTCAGCCCCGCTCGCTGCAGGTTCTTCCCCGTGAAACCCACGTCCGTGTAGATACGGTCCTCATCGACGCCGGCATCGCGCAGGAACTTGTGCTGAGCGGCGACGTCCTGATCGTTCGTGGAGACGCGAGAGTAGCCGACCTTCATCTCTAGTCCCCGACCGACTTGCGCGCATCGCTGTTGGCATCGAGCTGCCGCTCAATGTCAGCGATCATCCGCCGCAGACGAGACGCGGAATCCCGAAGATGCGCGTTCTGGGCGTCATCTGGTTCGTGGCCAAAGTGCTGCGCGCTCTCTTCATCGCCGGCAGCCTCGTGCTCGAGCTGCTGGGCGTAGTCATGCATTGCTGCGACAAGGACCGCGTAGTCAGTAGCGTCGTGCAGATCTAGCAGCACAGGATCGAACGCAGGCTGTGCACTCATCGTGTCGCCGTCACAGCGCAGTCGGACTCGCCCTCACCGATGAACACAGTCTCGATGGTCACATCCCAGCTGGCATAGCGACCGGACTGCTCCAGCTCGTGCTCGAGCTCATCCGCGAAGGTCGTCGTGGCCGACCCGACATGAGGCAGGAACGGCCCGTAATAGATCGTCCTCTCCTCACCGTTCTTGCTGACAGTGGTCGCTTTGACGATGACGGACGTACCGACTCGGCTTGTCATAGCAGGCTGGTCTCCTTGATTTGGATGCTGTCGCAGATAAAGTACCTCAAATGAGATTCAATATGAACACCCTAAACGGGACGTCAGACACCGCCTGATTCCAGCCCGGAGGGGCTCGGGGAGAGGTGTGTCACTAGCCGATCCCTAAACGGGCAGTTCCGTTATCGAGCCCGGCGGGGCAGCAGCTCTCCGCTATGAACATGCCGGAGGCGCGCTTAACCAACCGGATGGTAAAGTAGATGCATGGCATCGAACTCGCGTGAAGAGATCCTCGCGCACGCTCTCGACATCATCCGTGGCGGTGGGGCGATCTCGTTCGACTCGGTGGCGCAGTCTTCCGGGCTGTCCAAACCGGGTCTGATGTATCACTTCCGAACGAAGGAAGCGCTCATGCTCGGCCTTGTCGATCACGTCGCCGACGAGTGGCAGCGCGAGATGGACGCCCGGCTCACATCCCCGTTCCAGGGCTCGACAATGCGCGAGCGAGCGGGCATCTACGTCGAGGCCTGCGTCACCCGTGAACCCGACCCTGCCGACATCGTGATGCTCACCGACCCCCGCCTGCGCCAAGAGCTCACCGCCCGGTGGGCGGAGCGGATCTCGACCTGGTTCGTGGGCCTCGAGCAGCTGGCGCTCCCTGAGCGCGGATACATCACAGCTGTTCGGCTGCTCGCGGACGGCGCCTGGTTCGCCGGCGCCACAGGCATCAACATCCCCACACCCGACGAACGGGCCGTGATCCTCGCGGCTGCGTATGAACTCCTCTCGAAAGTCGAAGCATGAAGAAGTGGCTCTTCCTCGTCGGCGCGATCCTCAGCGAGGCCGCCGGCTCCCTCTCCCTGAAGGCGGCACTCGACCACCCCGCCTGGTACGCACTCGTGGCAGCCGGATTCATCAGCGCCTTCCTGTTCCTCTCCCTCACTCTGCGGCAGGGGATGGCGCTCGGCGTCGCATACGGGATCTGGGGCGCCTCCGGTGTCGCACTCACCGCCATCCTGTCCGCGGTCATCTTCGGTGAAGCACTCACCCCCGTGATGCTGGGCGGGATCGCGCTGATCATCCTCGGCGTCCTCACCATCGAGCTCGGCTCCCAACGAGCCGCCAAGAAGCGAGAGGCACTCTGATGGCCTGGCTGTTCCTCATCGGCGCGATCCTCTTCGAAGTCGCCGGCACCCTCGCACTGCGCATGGCCACACACGGCAAGAAGATCTGGATCGCCGGCGTCGCGATCGGCTACCTCGCCGCCTTCGCATTCCTGTCCCTCACCCTGAGCGCCGGAATGGGCCTCGGCGTTGCCTACGGCATCTGGGCAGCATCCGGCGTCGCCCTCACCGCCATCCTCAGCAAACTGCTCTTCGACGAACCCTTCACCTGGATCATGGCCGCCGGCATCGCCCTCGTCGTCGGCGGAGTCCTCCTCGTCGAACTCGGCGCCACACACTAACCACGCGAACCGGACGGGCCCCTGCAACAAGTTCGGAGCGGGATCCCGAACTGCGTCCCTGTCGAGGACCCGCTGCTTCGATCAGGCGCGCATGTTCGCCCATCGAGCGGCGCCCGCAAGCCGATCCCCAAACGAACACCCCGCAAGTGGATAGGCCGCCCCCTCCTCGTGCAGCTCAATAGCTGATTGCGGAATCCGCGTCTTTCACTCGGCATCGGACTGGGTTTACGTCGGATGCACCGCACCTCAGTAGTGCTTGAGGATGTATGCCCAGGCGGAGTCGAGGGGTTCGCCGGTGAGGGGCAGTTTGTACTTTCGGAACAGTTGCCGAAGCTGCCGGCGGATCTCCTTCTTCGACGCGTCCTTGGATGCCCAGTTCGGGTGAACGGCCTGCTTCACGAGAGCGTCGACCTCGGTGACGACCTGGGAGACGAGGACGGTCATCCCGTCGGGGCGGTGCTCCTCGAAGATCCGGGTGAGCATGCCAACGTTCGGATCGGGCAGGTCGGTGAGAACGGTGCCATCGTCTTCGGCTTCAGTGGTCTTCAGGTCGGTGGCGACACCGAACAAGGTGGTGAGAAAGTCGATGGAGTCTTCCGCGGTCGCGATGACTTTCTGGCGGAGCTGGTCGAGACGTTCGGCGATCGAGGAGTAGCGGAGCGCGTCGTCCCCGCCGCCGTCGAGCTTCCGTTGGATGCGTGCGGTGAGGGAGTCGAGGATCTCCTGCGCCGATTTCCCCTCGTACTCGGTCGGGACCGGTGGCAGCTGCCCTGTTTCGCTCATTTTCCGGATCGTCTCGGCGTCCGCGATGACGACCGCGATGTTGCGGTCCGCAATGCGGACGTTCCGCATGTGCTCGTGGACGAGCTGTCGGGTCTTCGGGCCGAGCCGCTCCCACAGCAGGTCATCATCGTCGGACTCGGCGGGGATCGCGGCGTACACCTGCGCGTACCAGCGGTAGTCGTCGGCCCAGTCGTCGAGGGCAGCGTCCGGGGCGATCGTCTCCCAAAGGCCCTGTGCGAGAGCGAATTCGGCGCGGAACTCTGCCCGGTCCTCCGTGTCCGCCGGCACCCGCTCAAGCGCGGCCTGCAGCGAGTCCATGGACCCGTCACGTGTGATCCCTACGAACCGACGTCGCATCTCCTTCAACGCCCCACCGAGGGTGACCAGCAGCGCCTCGGTCTCGATCTGCCGTCTGGCGTGCTCAGGGTTGGAGGGTGCGATCGCGCGGGCGAAACCGTCGCCGAGGCCGACGTAGTCGACGATCGTGCCGTACGCCTTCACGAACCCGGTGTCCGGGTTCCGCCACGGCCGGTTCGTGCGCGTGATCGTCTGGAACAGGGTGTGCAGCTTCATCGGCTTGTCGAGGTACAGGACACCCTCGATCGGGGCGTTGAACCCGGTGCCGAGCTTCGCGGTGACGATGAGGAACTTCAGCGGGTCGCGCACGTCCCGGAACCGGTCGAGGAGCGCTTCTTCTTCCCCGTCGGTGAGCTTGTACGGCTGGTACTCGTTCTTCCCTGTCGCGGAGATCACCACAGCCACCTCGTCGGCTCGCCCGTCACCCGCAAGGGCGCCGCGGAGGGCGGCGTCGTACTCGATGCAGAGCTCCTGGTCGGCGACGACGATCTGCGCTTTCATCCCGAGCGGGTCGATCGACTTGTAGAAGTGGTCGACGATGTCCGCCGAGACCGCGGCGATCCGTTCCGGGTTGTGGAAGATCGCCCGGGCGTTCGCGACCCGACGCGCGTACGACTCCTTCTGCGTCTCGGTCAGCTCCTCCTCATCGGCGAGAGCGTCGAACGCGGCGTCGAGCTCGTCCTTCGCGATGTCGAACTTCACCGGCCGCGGGATCACCCGCATGGGCACGGTGGTGCCGTCGGCGATGGACCGGTCCGAGTCGTACGTTCCGAGCGCCCACCCGGGGTCCCGTTCGTCCCCGAACAGCTGGTACGTGTTGCGGTCGAGATCGGCGACGGGCGTGCCGGTGAACCCGTACCGGTGCGCGTTCGGGAGGGCCGCGCGCATCGCGTCCCCGAGGGAGCCTTCCTGGGTGCGGTGCGCTTCGTCGACGAGCAGGACGATGTTGTCCCGGTCGGAGAGGACACCGGCGCCGGCGAACTTGTGCACGGTCGTCGCGATGATCCCCCGCTCCCCCTGCTTCAACGCGCTCTGCAGGGAGGAGAGCGTCGCCGCTTTCACGGGTGCGGGGACGCCGGCGGACGCGAACTGGGTGAACGTCTGCGTGACCAGCTGGGTGCGGTCGGCGACGGCGACGATCGTCGGGTTGTGCATCCGCGGGTCCAAGTACAGGCGGGTCGCGACCCACGACATCGTGAGCGTCTTCCCAGATCCTTGCGTGTGGTAGATCAGACCACGCGAGGAGTGCTCGCTGGTCGCACGGGCAACGATCTGCTCGACCGCTTCGTACTGGAAGTAGCGGGGCAGCAGCTTGATCGTCCGCGCGGCGCCATCACTGTCCTGCGCGTCAAACATCGCATAGTGCTCGATGAGGTTCAGCACCACCGTCGGCGAAAGGAGCCCGGTCACGGACATCCTCACCCGATCCCACCCTTCGATGGTTGCGGGAACGTTCGAGGCACCCCACCGATGCCAGTGATCGAGGGGTGTGCGGACGCCGGCGTACCGGAGGTCTTTCCCGTCGGTCGCGAACGACAGCACGTTCGGGGCGAAGAACACCGGCTGGTGCACCTCGTACGCCGTGTAGATGTCTTTCGCGCCGTCCTTCCACGACACGGTCGTCGACACGGGGGTTTTCGTCTCTCCCACCACCACGGGGATGCCGTTGATGAACAAGACGACGTCGAACCGGGCACCCTGGTAGGTCACCTCGTCGGAGACGATGAAGGTGTTCCGTTCCGGGTGCACGTAGTCGAACACTTCGTACGGCTCGTCGTGGTTCGTGTCCGGCATGGTCACCGTCCCACCGCCCCGCAGCAGCCTGGTGAACGCCTGGTTCGCTGCCATCAGCCCTTCGTCGGCGGCGGCCAGTGCCTCGCGTCGGAGGTCACCGAGGACTGCGTCCGCCCGCCCCTCGAGCGCCGGGTTGAGGTCTTCGATCGCGGCACGCAGATCCGACTCGATGAACACCTGGGAGGTTGTCCGCGGGAGGTCTTTCCCGGGAATGTACGTCCACCCGGCCTGGACAAGCAGCTGCACGAGCGCGGCCTGCACCGTGCCCTTCTCCGTGTACCCCTGGCTCACGCGACCTCCCCCAGTAGAGCGTCATACGACGCCGGAATCTCATGCTCCCCCGACAGCAACACCGTCAGCAGATTGGACCGCAACGTCCGGAGCGACTCGGCAGTGGCACGGGCTGCGTCGAGCGCGTCATCGACACTCTTGACAGTCGCCACGATCCGCCGCTGCTCGTCGATGGGCGGGAGGGCGATCGGGATCGCACGCAGGTAGGTCACCTTCAGGTTGCCTAACCCAGTCGATCCGGCCGCCGAGTCCGTGAACGCCTGTTGAAGCTCTTCCGACCCCAAGAGAATGCTCAGGAATGTCGGGGTGACCACGTCGCGTTCCCGGACCCGAACTGCGGCCTGGAACGCAGAGAACGGCATACCGACGAAGTCGTCAGGAATCGCGTAAGCGTTGCCGATCCGCGAGTGATTGCCGTTGCTCATGACCATGAGAGTGTCGCCTACCGCCAGCCGCTTCGCTTTGTCGCCCAACCCGCTGACGTACTTCATCGCCGCGCGATTGATAACGCCTCCGGCAGTGGTCACGCCGATCCCCACTACGGCTTCGTGCTGATCGTCAGGGGCACCGACCTCATCGCTTTTGCGCCAAACTGCCCCCCGGAGTACGTCCGCCAACTCCCCGAGCGTCGTTTCCCGCCACCCGTCACGGGCTGCGAGCATCGCGGTCAGCATTTCGTCGCGCGCAGTCTTCGCCGTGTCCGCCTCCGCCTCGGCCGCATCCACAGCGTCGTCGACGGCCGCGATCAGGTCCACGATCCGCCGCTGCTCGTCGAGCGGGGGGAGGGTGATCGGAACTGCGTCGAGTGAAGACTTGTTCATGGTCTTCCCTTTGACCGCGCGACCGCCGAGCTCTTCCCAGTTCACGTTCTCGAGTGCGATCGCCAGGAAGTCACGCAGCACCCCGTCGACGGGAGCTAGCCGAGCGATTGCTTCGTTCGTGAACACGTCCCTGTCCGCGACCCCAACGCGGCCGATTGAGAGCTTGAAACTCAGCAGCAGGCTTCCAGCGGGGAATCTCTTCGCGTGCCCGCTCGCCTCAGCGAGCTCCGAAACTCCTTCTCGGGCGGTCACGGTTCGGTTGGGGCCGAGATCCGCGATCGTGACGAACGGTCGCTCAGTGCTGGTCGCCCACATCGACGGATCGTTGCGTGGCGGCGTCCGCCCAATCGTTCGGGTCGCCACCTCTCTCAGCGTTGTTTCCCGCCATCGGTCACGCATCGAAGCCGGCTTCCTTGAGGCGGAGGTTGAGGGCTGCGCGGGCGGTGTCCATGCGTTCCTGTGCTTCGCGGAGGGCTGCGAGGGCCGCGTCGACGTCCGCTTCGGCTTTCGTCTCGGTCTGGATGTACCGGCCGATGTTGAGGTCGTAGCCGTTCGTCTCGATGTCGCTGCGTGGCACGAGTCGGACGTTGACTCCACCTTCACCGTCGACGTCGTCACCGGTCATGTAGGTGGCGGTGATGGCGTCGACGTCGTCGTCGCTGAGTGTGTTCTGGTTCTTGCCGGGCTTGAACCGTGCCCGCGCGTCGATGAACAGGACGTGACCCCGGCGCTCCGCTGGCTTGCTGGCACGGAAGATGAGGAGCGCGACAGGGATGGACGTGGAGTAGAAGAGGTTGTTGGGGAGTCCGATGACGGCTTCGAGCAGGTCGTTCTCGATGACGTGCTTGCGCATGTCGGCTTCGCGGCCTCCGCGGAACAGTGTCCCGTGGGGCATGACGACCCCGACCCGCCCCGTCTCGTCCTTCATGGTCGAGAGCATGTGCTGGATCCATGCCCAGTCGCCGTTCTTCGCGGGCGGGACGATCCCGCCGAGGGCACGCTTGTACTTGTCCTTCGCCCACGTTGCCGACGGCCAGTTGTCGAGGGAGAACGGCGGGTTCGCGATGACGACGTCGAACTTCCGCAGGCGTCCGTGCTCGTCGAGGAGCTTCGGTTCTCGGAACGTGTCGCCCCGTTTGATTTCGAAGTCCTCGAGCCCGTGGAGGTACAGGTTCATGCGGGCGATGCCCGCGGTGGTGAGGTTCTGCTCCTGCCCGTAAAGCATGAGCGACTCGGGGTTGCCACCGGCGAGCTTCACCGCCTCCACCGTCTCGACGAGCATTCCCGCTGAGCCACACGCAGGGTCGCAGATGGAGTCGCCGGCCTGCGGGTTCAGGATCTTCACGAGCAGGTGGACGACGTGGCGGGGCGTGAAGAACTCCCCGGCCTTCTTCCCGGATGCTTCCGCGAACTCGCGGAGCAGGTACTCGTACGCGGAACCGAGCATGTCGCCGGCCATGTGTGCCGGGTCGAGGGTGAGCCGGTCGAACACACCCATGAGGGCTTTCAGCGCCGACTCGGGGATGCGTTCCGTGTTCGCCCAGTTGACGTCACCGAAGACGCCGGCGAGCTTCCCGGGGTTCGCTTCCTGGATCGCGACGAGCGCCTTGTTGAGGACGGACCCCGGGTTCTTGGTCACCTCGTACGTGTCGTCCCAGTGGGCACCGTCGGGAATGAGGAACGTCTGGTAGTCCTCGTCCTCGATCTCCTGCGTCCAGTCGTCACCGAGGTCGGAGGTTGCCTGCGCGTGGTGGTAGTCGTAGACGTCGCTGATCCACTTGTAGAACAGGACCGGGAACACGTACGCCTTGAAGTCGCCCGGGTCCACCGGCCCGCGGAGGGCGTTCGCCGCAGCCCAGAGGGCCTGTTCGAGCTCACGCTGCGTGAGGTGGTCGGGGTTCGCGGGGGCGAGCGTCATCGTTACTCCTTCGATGGACGGCTCAATCCGTACCCATCCTCATTACGGTAGCCGCGTCCTCCCCCACGGGCGTCACGGCGCACCCTGTGGAAGAACGGCAGGCGGGGTCTGGATGCCGTCGACGGCGATGTCGTATCCGCCGTAGGGGCTGTATTCGGGGACGTGGCGTGTGCCGGATCCGCCTCGGTCGGTGAGGATGGGGGCGCCGGGGACGCGGAACTGGGCGGGGTAGTTGGCTTCGAACCATTCCTCGAGTTTGGGTGTCATCTTGCGGTTGCCCATCTGTCCGCGGAGCTTGGCGGGGAGGATGGGGAGGTTGCGCCAGCCGGGGTAGGCGTGGTCGTTCCATGCTTCGACGACGGCGTTTTCGTCTTCGTGGATCCAGTGCAGCTCGCAGGTGTCGCAGACGATGAGGTGGAGGAGCCCGCCGATGCATTCGCAGGGGATGCGTTCGGAGACGAGCCGGGGGCGTTGTCCTTCCTGCAGCTGGTGGTAGTCCCACAGGCATCGGGTGTCGGCCGTGTAGGTCGCGATGGTGTGGGTGCCGAACTGGGCACGGACGCCGCAGTAGTCGGCTCTCCATCCGTGCTGGGTGCGATCGTGCCAGGGCTTGGTGGCGTCGACGAGCGCGCGGCGCTCCGCGGCCGCGTCGAGGTCCGCGGCGGAGTAATACCGGCTGGTGAACCCGAGGGGCGCTCCTGCCCAGGCAGGGAGGCCGGCGATCTTGTCTTCGGCGAGCAGCTGGTCGATGGCGTCGCTGAGGCTGAGCGTGGTGTTCACAGCGTGTACCCCTGTTCGGTGAGTGTGGTGGTGATCCAGGCGGCGATGGTGGCGGGGGCGACGTCGGCGCCGTGCGTGGAGATCAGGACGGTGGTGCCTTGGTCGAGTTCGAGCCACCAGGTGGTGTCGATGCCGGCGCGGTTGTCGCGCAGGTCGCTGGCGGGGTCGGTGTTCCCGAAGTAGATCTGCGGGTTCCAGTCGTCGCCGCCCATGTCGGTGTACAGCTCTGTGGGGAACGGCAGCAGCTCGTTGACGGCGTCGATCTGGGTGGTGTGGTCGGTGGTGGTCATGGTCAGTGCTCCGTCCGGATGTTGTCGGCTTTGAGGTCGTCGTAGGTGGTGTCGGCGGTGATGACGATCGCGGGACGTCCTGCGGCGCGGGCGAGGTAGTGGCGGAGGAGTTCTTCGGCGAGGCCGCGGCGAAGCTCGCGGAGGGGTGCTCCGATGAACTCGGCGGCGTTCTCGGCGGCTTGCCAGGTCCACAGCACCTGGTAGTTGGTGAGGCCCTGGTCCGCGTCGAGGCCGTAGGCACCCTCGATCATGCGCTGGGCGATGCGCGCATACTCGAGCGGGGTGGGGGTCAGGTCGATCGTTTCCATGCTCTTCTCCTCCTCGTTGTTTCCCGGTGGGTGCCGGGGGCACGGAGTGGCCGGTACCGGCGGCGGAGCGCAGTGCCCGGAGGGGGCGGTACCGGACTGAGCGCAGCGAGGGAGGATAAGGAGCCCCCGCAGGGAACGGAGCGACAGAGCCGGTTTAGGCTCGGAGGTCCCCGACACCCATAGGGATGAAGGTCCGGGCCGCGCAGCGGCTCCCCCGCCGCCAGGGGCGGCGCCCGCCGCAGCGTCGGCGTCGGCGTGGGGTCGTAGTCTTTGAGAGGCCGGAGAGAGGGGTGTCCGGTCAGTGACGCAGAACCGGCGGTACCAGGAGCATTACGCGCAGATGCGCGAACGGATCTTCAATGAGATGCCGGCGGCGCCGTGCACGTTGCCGCAGCAGGCGTTTGGCCCCGATCCGGTGAGGTGGACGCGGGAGCAACCGCCGGTGTGGGCGTGGGTGAGCTGGCCGGATCGGCCGGCGGAGCGCATCGCCGCTCACGCGACGGCGTGGAATGACCGGGTCGTGTGCGTGGAGTGGATCGGCGACCGGGGCACGGTGAACACCATGGTGTGGCGCAGCGCGGTGACCAGACGGTCGACGCCTGGCGCTACCGGGTGAGGGTGGGGCCGTCGAGCTCGGGGCCGACGCGCGTCGGGCCGGTGTTCTCGACGAACAGGCTGAGGTTCTGTTCGCGCACGTGCGCGATGACTCGGGCCGCGTCGTTCTGGGTCAGCAGGTCCGTGGGGAGATGGTCTTTCAGCTGGTGAACCGCGATGATGTGGGCGGCGAGGTCCAGGGGTAGTTTCGCCTTGCCGACCTGGGCGCGGGCGGTGTTCTCGATCTCGGCTTCCCGGGTCAGTGCGGCGGTGTTGCGTCGCACACGCAGCCGCAGCGCGGCGCGGAGCGACTGCTCTTGGTGCTGCTTCTGTTCTCGAAGCATCTGTGCGTGGACGGACTGCACCGCACGCGCGATATCGGCGGATGTGAGCGCGGTGGCCGGCGCGCCGTCGTCGAGGACGCGCTCAACGGCGCGTGCGCTGATGGCGGTGGCGACGTCGGCGGCCGGGAGGCCGGCTCGTTGGCGGGCGGCGTTGGCGCGTGCGGCGGCCTCACGCAGCGCGTGATGTTCGGTGGTCAGGACGCGGTGTAGCTCCTGGTGGAGGATCGCGTACTGGTGGTGCCAGGTGCGCGCTTGCGCGGAGGTGAAGAAGACGTTCGCGTTGCGTTCGTTGGTCCGCTTCTCGGCTGCGCTGGCTCGGTGCTTGACCGGGGCGGGCAGGTTCAGCGCGGCGAGGCGACGTTGGAGGCGCTTCGCCTCCCTGTTGGCCCGGAGTTGTTGAGCGTACTTCTCGGGGTCTTTGCGGCGCTCGCGCGCATACTCGGCGACCTTCTCCGGGTTGTTCTTGCGCCAGAGCTTGGCTCGCTCGAGGTCTGCGGCGTACTTCTCGGGGTGGCGGTCACGATCCTCTCTGGACCGCTGCGCGACGACATCCTTGCGACGGGCGTAGGAGGCTCGTTGCTGGGCTCTGACTTTGTCGAGGTTCGCGGCCCGCCATTGGGCACGGTACTCGCGAACGTGGTCGCGGTTTGCTGCTTCCCACTTCTGTTGGGATGCGCGCCGACTCGATGCGCGGGCGGCGAGCTCCTTCTTCCGCTGTGCACTGCGGCGGACGTGTTCTCTATGCTTCTCGGGGTTCGCCGCGCGCCACTGAGCCTTGTACGCCTTCAGCCGCTCCTTGTTCCGCTCACGGTAGGCCCGCGCACGTTGCCGCGCACGCGCGGCCGCGTCCTCGGGTTCGTGGGGTGCCTGGTCGCTCACGGGCTACGGGGCGTCGGGGGTGGCGGCGAGGACGGTGTCCAGAAATGTGAGCCGCCACGCTGTGGGGTCGGCGATCGCCCGGGCGCACAGCACGCGCAGCGACTCTCGTTCGTCGGCGGTGAGTTCCACGTCGACGAGGGGCTCCAGCGCGGCGGTGACGGCCGCGTGGAGGCCGGCGGACTCGTCGAGCGCCGCGTAGTCGTCGTTGTGGTACATCGCGGCGAGGGCGGTGTTGACGATCAGCTCGTCGGCCTGCTCAGTGGTCAGTTCCATAGGTTCTCCTCCGTACGGTCATCGGTTCCAGCTTGGGCCAGTGTCGCCGGGTCCGGGCGAGTGAGGGCCGGTCTGTGGATAGGCGGTGTGTTCGGGTCTATGAGGGGCTGCGGCAGGTTCGGGAAGTGCCGCGGGGATGGCGAGCTGCGCGTCGACGGCGGCGAGGGCTGCCCGGGCCGCGCCGAGCTGCTCGGTGTGCTTGAACGGGGTGGTGAGGGAGCGCTGGGCGTCTTCAAGGCTGCGCTGATGCTCCTGGAGCTCGAGCTGCGCTTTGCTGATCCGATCCGGGAGTGAGCTGAGGCGGTTCTCGATCTGGCGGATGACGCCGACCCCGTCCCCGTCGAGCACGTGCTCGATCGGAACTCGGACTTCCGTCTCGGGGATGCCCTCGAACTGAAACACGACGACAGGGTTTCCCAGGACGGATCGGGTGCGGGCGGTCACCGTGAACCCGGAGATCTCGCCGACCTGTCCACGCGCACGTTCTTCGTGCGGCCGGGCGTACTGGATCCCGGTGTTGCGCGCCCATTGAGCCAGCGACGCGGCGGCCGCGGTGCGGGTCGTGCACGCGCGTTGGGTGATGGTCATGTGGAATCGGTCGCCCGAGAGGTCGTGCACACGTCCGAGGGCCTCTCGGTAGGCGGAGAGGTTGGCTTGGAGCTGCTCGATGCGCCGCTCCAGGCCCTTCGCGGTGGCGTGCACGGTGGTCTGGTTGCGGTGCCAGGCTCGTTCCAGCCGTTCGAGGCGCCCCACTTCGTTGAGCGCGACGGACCGCTCCAGGAGCAGGGGGTTACCGCTGGCGAGTGCTTTGGCTTCCGCCGCGCTGAGGACGTCCGAGGGAAGGTCTTCGATCTCGCGGACATCGAGCCGGCCGCGCATCACCTGGGAGATGAATCGTGCTTTGCGTTCGATGGTCTGCCACATGTACGCCGCGAACGTGCCGGTGACGACGTACTGGTAGATCTCCACTTCGCTGTTCTGGTTCAGCTGCCGCAGGATGCGTCCGTGCCGTTGGGCGACGTCGGCGGGCCGCCACGGGCAGTCGACGTCGTGCAGCGCGACTGCCCGCGCTTGCACGTTGGTTCCCACACCCATCCGGGTGGTGGAGCCAATGAGCACCGCGATGCGTCCTTCACGGGCGGCGCTGAAGATGCTGGCCTTCTGCTTGTCGTTCTTCGCTTCGTGGATATAGCGGATGCTCGCCTCGGGCACCCCTCGGGCGGTGAGGAGTAGCTTGAGCTCGTCGTACGCGTTCCATTGGTCATCCTTCGGGGTGCCGAGGTCGAGGAAGACGAGCTGGAGGGCCCCCGGCACCGGTGAGGGTTCGCCGGTGCGGGTGTCCTGGTACCGGTTGTCCTTGTTCTGGTGATGGATGCGGGCGATGGTATCGGCGATGGTCTCCAGCGCGGGAGGGTCCTCTGGCTGCGCGTCGGGGTCGATCATCCGGTAGTCGAGGGCAGCCTTTCGGCCGTCGGTGGAGATCTTCAGCATGTTGTCGACGTCGGGTGTGACCGAACGGTTGGCGACCGCTTCGGCCCGTTCTCCGAGGCGCTCGACGTAGTCGAGAACGACGGACGGTGCGGCGATCGCGACGGTGTGCGGGGCGCGTTGCCCGTCGGCTCGGGTCTTGAGCTCCGGGGTGGGCAGGTTGAGGTCTTCGGCTGTCTTGACGTCCGCGAACACGTGCCACATGCGCAGCATTTCGGGCACGTTCTGGAAGCGCGCGAACCGGGTCTTCAGTCGGAAGCTGCCGCCTTGGGGTGCCATCTCCATCTCAGAGGTGGTGACGCCGAAGGTCGCCGCCCAGGCGTCGAACGCTTCAACGCCGGCCTCGCGCAGCAGGTCGGGTCGCAGGTACCTCTGCATGACGTGGGCTTCGGTGATGGAGTTCGCGATCGGGGTTGCGGTGGCGACGGTGACCACCCGCGCGCCGTGCCGGTCGCGGAGGTAGGCGAGCTTCATGGCCATGTCGGTGGAGCGCAGTGAGCCGTCGATGCGGGCGTCGGGGATCCGGGAGATCGTGTCGAGGTTCTTGTAGGTGTGGAACTCGTCGACCATCAGGTAGTCGATGCCGGTGGCCTCGAAGGTGATGCCGGGGTCGCGGTCGACGTCGAGCAGGCGACGTTGCTTCTCCTGCGCGGCGGCGAGCTGCTTCTCGATCTGTTTGACGGACAGTCGGTCCAGTTCGGGGTCGGAGAGGGCTTGCTCGAGCAGGGTGATTTCCCTGTCGATGTAGCGGCCCTGGGTGGCTGGTTCGACGGGGAGACGTTTGAATGCCTCCTGGGTGAGGATGACGGCGTCCCATTCGTTGGCGGCGGCGCGGGCGACGAACAGGCGCCGCTTGTCGCCGGCGAGGGTGTCAGTGCTCGCGGCCAGCAGCCGCGCTTCCGGGTAGATCTGCAACCATTCGCGGGTGAACTGCTCGAGCATGTGGTTGGGGACGACGACCCCGACCTTGCCGGCCATGCCGAGGCGGCGTAGCTCCATCGCGCCGGCGATCATTTCGGCGGTCTTGCCGGCCCCGACTTCGTGGAACAGGCCGACGGCCGGTTCGTTGAGGATGCGGGCGACTGCGGCTTTTTGGTGGGGGCGGAGGGAGAAGGTGGCCGTCATGCCGGGGAAGGTGAGGGAGTCGCCTTCGGCGGAGTAGTCGCGCAGCACGATGCTGTTGAAGCGGCGGTTGTACTCGTCGGCCAGGTGTCGGGCGCGGTCGGGGTCTTCCCAGATCCATTCTTCGAACCGCTCGGCGATCAGGTCGGCTTTCTCCTGCATTGCCGCGGATTCGGTGGGGTTGACGACCCGCCGAATGGTGTCGCCTTCTTCGATCTCGTCGATGACCCGCATCTCGTCTTGGCGGAGCATCCGCTCGAAGATCTCGTGGGCGCTGCGGCGCGCGGTGCCCCATTCGCTGGTGGCCAGGACGGTGCGGCGCATGCCGCCGCGCACCTTCCAGTCGGTGGGCAGCGGGCAGGAGACGGTGACCGTGTCGTCGCGGACCAGTTCTCGGAGGAACTGCTGGTGCACGGCGGGGCTGATCCACACGGCGCCGGCTTTCGCGGCGATATCTTCGGGGGTCAGTGGGGTCGGCAGCGCGTCGCGCAGCGCGTCGAGGTTGACTCGGTACTTCGGGTTCACCTCGGCCGCGATCTGGGCGGCGTCGATCTTGCCGGTGAGACTTCCGGAGAGGTAGGCGGCGGCGGGGGTGAGTTCCCCCGTCTCGGGGTCGTCGTAGACGAGGGTTCCCAGCCGTTCGCGGGTGGAGGTGGTGGTGTCTCCGAGGAGGCTGGCCATGTACTCGAGGTTGGCGCTCCCCCGCTGGTTGAGGGACAGCTGCAGTGCTTCTGCGGGGGTGTCTGCGCCGAGTCGTTCTGGGCGTGGCAGCACGACGCGCTGGTGCAGGATCGCGGCGGGTTCGGCGTGTTGGGTGTCGTCGTCGAACACCTCGAGGGCGAACACGAGGGGCCCGAATGGGTCGTCGCGGAGTAGTCGTGCAGCTGTGGGGATGCGGCGGGCGAGGATCGGTTCTCCGTGCTCGTCGACGCGGCCGGTGGCGGTGGGCGTGTAGCGGTTTAGAGCCCCGTAGGTGGCGACGTGGCGGCGCCACGCGTGGTGGAGCTGTTCGCGTGTCTGACGGATTCGGTCGGTGTCGTCAAGCTGAGCGCGTTCGGCGGCGAGCTGCTCGGTGGCGAGGTCTCGCAGCTGCAGCATGGAGCGCAGCTCGTTCGCGGCCGATTTGGGGACCGCGAGTGGTTCCCGGCCGGCGCGTGTGCTGACAGCGAAGGTGCCGTCGGGCTGCGCGTGGATGCTGCCGTCCCAGGCGTCGCGTTCGACACTGTCCACGGCGGTGGGCGCCGGGTCGGTGCGGGCTGTCATGGTGAGGCCGCGGTGACGGGCGTCGTCGACGACGTCGTTGAGCCGGAGGGTCAGCCGCGTTGCGATGTCGGCAAGGTCTGGTGCGACGACGCTGAGCGTCTCCGACCCGTACATGCCGTTGCCGACATGCAGGGTTCCGAGGATGTTCTGGGGTCGCAGGTCGAAGTAGCTGTTGATCTTCACCGTGGCGTTATCGACGGTGCGGGCGCTGACGCCTTCCCAGGTGAGGTCGGCCGGTGGTTGCCCAGGTTCGCGGCGTCGGAGGATGAGGAGGTCCGTGACCGCTTCGGTGCCGGCGGTGCGGCGGTGGGCGCCGGAGGGCAGACGGATCGCGCCGACCAGGTCGGCGTATTGGTTCATCTCGCGTCGAGCTGCCGGGTTGGCGGCGTCGAGGGTGAACCGGCTGGTGAGGACGGCGACGATCCCGCCGGGGCGGGTGAGGCGGAGGGATTTGAGGATGAAGTGGTTGTGCAGCGCGTGCCGGTTGGCGTTGTCGATGGGGTCGTGGAGGACGAGGTCGGCGAAGGGGACGTTGCCGATGGTCGCGTCGAAGGTGCCGGCGGGGATCCGTGTGTCGGCGAACGATTCGCTGCGCACGGTGGCGTCCGGGTACAACAGCCGGGAGATGCGGGCGGTGGTGTCGTCGAGCTCCACACCGGTGACGTGTGCGGTGGGGGGTGCTGCGCCGATGAAGGCGCCGTTCCCGCTGCCCGGTTCGAGGACGTTGCCGCCGGCGAATCCGAGCGCACCGAGCGTGGCCCAGATGCTCTGCACGTACGCGGGGTGCGTGTAGTGGGCGTTGAGGGTGGTGCGGCGCGCTTGGGTGTACTCGGCCTCGGTGAGCAACTCGCGTAGCGTGGCACGCTCGCTCTCCCAGTCGGTGCGGCTGGTGTCGAAGACCTCGGTCACGGCGCCCCACCCGGACCATCGTGCGAGGATCTGCTGTTCGGCGGCATCGGCGGCGCGTTCGCTGTCCTCCACCTCGCGCAGCACGCGGATCGCGGCGATGTTCGCGAGGTAGCGGGACCGTGCGCCGGAGGGCGCTGCCGGTTCGCGTCCGGGGGTGTAGCGAGTTAGCGGCTGCTGTCGCGCCGCCACCTGTCCTGGACGCTCTGGGTCCACGCCGTCCAGGCCGGCGGGGTTTGTAGGTGATCCCACGGGGAGGCTGCTTCCACCAGCTGGGTGAGCAGGTCCTCGGTGACCAGGAACCGCGCCGCGGTCTGTTGCGGGGTCGCGATCGCTTGCTCGTCGAGCCCCTCCAGTTCGCTCTTGCGCGCCCACACCCACGCCAGGAGGGCGTCCAGGGTGTCCGGGGTGGTGTCCTCCCACTCCGAGAAGGTCAGTTCCGGGGTCGCGTACATCGGCGATTCCGCGATCGCGATCTCCTCGGCCTGTCTCGTGGCTGCTTTCACCCGTGCCACCTTGTCCAGGTACGCCTCGCCCGGCAGGTCCGGGCCGGCCAGCGTCGGGGTCAGCGCCGCGATCGCGGTCGCGATCTCCTCCCCCATCTGGGTGAAGTACTCTTCCGGGTTGGTCAGCGCCGCGTACGCCTGGGGTCGATGGTGCTGCCAGTGTTCCTTGGCTCGCGTGCCGTACTGGTTCATCCGCTTCCCAACTTGTCCGAGTGCCCAGTAGATCAGCAAACCCAGCCAGAGGTGGGGTCGGTGCAGCAGTGGCGTCGTCGTTGCGCGCATCCCGCTCCCCCGTTCCTGCCGTGGCGTCGGAGATGTCCGCGTCCGAGGTGCCCCACAGGTCGAACTCGAGCTGTGTTGCGGGGACGTGGTTGCGTCTGCGTCGTCCGGCCATCTCTCCCACCTGGTGTCTGCTGGGTTGCGGGCACTGTATCAGGCAGGCGAATACTTAATATATTCGCTCTGGTGGTGGGGGTTGTCAACGCGTAGCGGGTCAGTCGAGGGTAGGCCCCGTGGTCGTTGGTGCCGGTGCGGGCGGCTGCGGGTCGGCGGTGGGCGTGGGGGTTTGCGCGGCGGTGATCTCGGCTTGGAGTGCGGTGAGGCGCTCGGTCAGTCGCGCGGCGGCCTCTGAGCCTTGTGGGAGGTTCATGGAGGGTACGACATCGCGGAGGGCGATGGTGTGCAGCTCGTCGAGGACCGGGGCGGTGGCGGTGTTGAACTGGTGGGAGGCGCGGGCGTACAGGGTGAAGGCGCGCAGCTCGGCGAGCCATGCGGCGGCGGCGCGGTTGGTGATCGGCGTCGACCGGCCCTCGTCGAGGGCGTCGGTGGCCTTATCGGGCTCGTAGTCGTCGATCTCGGCACGGTAGAGGGTTCCGGCGCGGTTGATTACTGCGACGGCATCTATGGGGCCTTCAGGGGTGATTTGCGTGAGGATCTCGCGGGTTCCCTGCCACCCGCGTTCGTGGGCGGCTAGCGTCGTCCATCGGGGGTCTCGTGAGGCTTGGTGGCTGGCGAAGTATCGGCCGGCGGCGGAGAGCAGGCTGTCCATTCGTGGTGTTGCGAGGGCGACGAGCTCGGTGGAGAAGCCGGCTCGGCGATACTGCGCGGCGGTGTCGAGCGTGACCTGTGGGGTGTGGAAGGTGCCTTCCAGCAGGAGCGATCTGCGGGTGTCGCGGGCGTGTTCGATCGCCATTCGGACCCAGACGGCGGTTGCTTGGGCGAGTGTGGGGCCGGCGGTGAGTGGTCCCGCCTCCATGAGCTGCTCGTAGTGCGGGTGGAATGCTCTCAGGTCGTCGCCGGAGAGCGGGATGATTCCGGGGCGCTCCTTGATGAGCCGCGGGGTGGCGTTTGACTTGCCTGACCCTGGCTGCCCGCCGACCAGGACGATGGTGGGGCGGGTGGCGATGGGTTGGTTGTCGGGGAAGTAGTACGGGCGAATGTCTTCGTCGAAGATCCGCTGCAGCTCGGCGGCGGACAGTTCGGGTGGGGTGCTCACTGCTCCCCCGGCGTGAGCTCCGTGAGGCGTTGCTCGAGCTGGGCGGTGAAGGCGAGGATGCGGTCTCGGTCGTGGCCGTCGACGGCGAGATATCCCTCTCGCCAGAGGCTCATCTCGTCGCGCAGCTGCTGCTGGTCGTGGGAGTCAGGAAGGCGGCGTAGCTGCTGCAGCAGGCGCGCGTTGAGCGCGGTGAGGCGCTCTTGCATCGTGTCGTAGGCGACGATGTCGTTCACTCTCCACCCGACCACAGCACCCCCTTGCTTGGTACCTATGTTAGTCGCCGGCGCTGGGGCTTCCGGGTTGTGTCAGCGTCGCGTGCTGGCGATGCGCTCAATGTGGTCCGGTCTCAGATCGCACCAGTGGTCTTGGTCGTCGACGACCACGACGGGCGCCGTGCTGTAGCCGAGATCCTCGGTCACGTAGAGGTACGCATCGGGGTGCTCGTTGATGTTCACTTCCCGGTACGGGATGTTCTTCGCCGCGAGCATGATCTTCGTCATCCGGCATTTCCCGCAGCTGGGCCCGGTTGTGTAGACCGTGAGGACGAGCTCCTCGTTCATGGCTTCTCCTCCCTCCCCCACTTCGTTCTTTTGCCGTGGAGGCGACCGCTGTCGCCGTCAGGGAGTGCGGCTCGCAGTGCCAGTGACCGTGGAATAGCGGACGAGCGCAGCGACGGAGCATATGCCGCGAAAGCACTTGCGCGCAGGGCCGCCGACCGCATGATGCCGCAGGCTCCACGGCATAGAACGACGCTTTCAGAGTGATATCGCACTGACATCGTGAGCCCCGCGCACTGTCAGCTGTGTTCCGTGCGCAGGGCTTCGAGCCCGAGCCGCATCGCCTTGAGGGCGATCTTGTGCTGTGAGCGGTCCTCCAGCGCGGCGATCTCCGCCAGCTCTTGAGGCATGTCAGGCGCGTTCCAGCGCAACAGGAATGTCCGCGGTACACCCGCCGGCCATCCGCTCGGCTCGGGGCTGGCCGCCGGCGTCGCGGCAACCGGGCGCGGCGTCACGGTGGCCGGCTGCACCGCGGGGGTGTCGGCTCCGGCGGCGAACGCTTCCAGTCGGGCCTGGTCGATCGGTTCCCTCTTCTTGATGGCCATCACGCCTCCAACTCCTGGGCGAGGGCCTGGATCTCGGCCTTCGCTTTGCTGTTGTTCCACTCGACGACGCCCAAGCCTTCACCGACGACGTCGCGGTAAGCCTTTCGTTCGTAGATCACGGTCTTCAGGGCGCTGATGAGCGGGTAATCAGCGAGGTACTCCCCCGCGTCCGTGCGTTCGCTGTTGTAGACGTTGGACGGCGCCTGAGCGATCAGCCCCCGCACCTGAAGGTCCGGGTTGAAGTCCTTCGCCTGCTGGATGACGCCACTCATGTGCTCGAGGGTGTCGAGGTCGAACTGGCTGGGGCGCACGACGACCACGAGCTGGTCTGCTGCGGTCATCGCGGTGCGCATCTCCTGGCTGTCCTTGCCTGCGACATCGACAATGACGGTGTCGTATCGGTTCGCGAGGTCTTGCAGCGTCAGGTGGATGCTCCCGAGCTTCTCGACGCACGCGATTCTCGGGGTGTGTCCTTGCTCCTCACGGTCGGCGTGCCAGCGCGCAGCCGAGCGCTGCGAGTCGGCGTCCACAAGCACCACGTCCTTGCCCTGTCGCGCGAACTCGACGGCGAGGTTGACCGCGATGGTGGTCTTCCCGGGGCCGCCCTTCTGGCTGCCGATCAGAATGATCATGCTGTCACTCTACTTTCGTTTCGATATTGAGGCGCTATCACTGTGATGGTGTTTCAATTTCGTGATGATAGCGATTCGTCGCTGCATTCACAATGATATCACTAGCATAGCAGTGTGCTACCACTAGCATAGTGCAATCGCAGCGGTATCGCTGGGGGAGTCATGACGGTCGGGCACGGTGGCGCAGCTGCATGCCGGCGATGATGGCGTCGATCTGTTCCTTCTCGGCGACAATGCGCTTCCTCAGCTCAACCGCATCGGCTTCTTCGGCCGCTCGTCGGTGCGCACGAGCTTGCGCGTCGAGCTGAGACTGGCGCGCGGGGGAGAGCTCGGTCGGGGAGATGCAGTTGTGGATCTGGCGCATGAGGTACGCGATCGGGGTGCGTATCTGGCTGAGCGGCAGGGGGAGGGTGTGGGTATCTGTCGCGTGCAGCTCGATGCGGTGCAGGATCTGCGCGGCCGTCCAGCCTCGCTCGGCGAGACCGTAGCGGTGAAGCGCGCGGGCGAGGGAACCGATGTGCCGGTTTCGAGCCAGCCACGGCATGTGCTGGCTGCTTGCCAGCCGTGCTGCGAGCTTCTGGTCTGGCAGCGGGACGGGTCTTTCACTGCCGGAGGATGTTGTTCTTCCTCGTCTTCGCGGTCGGCGCGTAGCGCCGGCGTCTGTGGCGCGCGTGAGCGTGCCGGTGGGTGAGTTCTTTTGAACGTGAGATGCGGCTGTTTGGTGGGTGGGTGTGGGTAGGGGGGCGCCGTCCACAGCGCGGGGAACGCTTCGGGGAATCGTCAGGGCACGGGTGGCAGCAACCGCACGCTGGTTCGGAGCCCCACGCTGTGCGGCTTCCCACAGCTGCTCGAGCGTCAGCCGGTTCGCGCCGGTGACGACGTTCACGAGGAACCCCAGGCGCCGCAGGAACCGGGTCACGCGCTTCACTGTCGCGGGTTGAAGGTGCAGCTCAGCGGCGATCGTGGCGCAGCTGACGGCCACGTTGCGGCCCGTGCCGAAGTCCGCTCTGGCCGCAAGTCGGCCGGCGACGGCCAGTACGACTGCCGGTGAGGAGATCTTCATTGCTCGTCGTCGTCGCTCGACGCTGGGCTGCTCCAACGCCCATGCGACGGTCTTCACCCACCTGGCTGGACGTACGGCAGGGAGGTGCGCGTACGCGCCTGGTGGGGGAGTGAGAACGAGCCCGCCACGGCGTTTTGGGCGTGTCGCGGCGAAGGTGACCGCTGTTTTTGGGCGCGCTGATGCTACATTTGGCACGTTGGCTCCTTGATTGGAGGCATGCAGAAGGCCCCGGAGTGATCCGGTCCTGATGAATTCCGACCCAAATGTTTGGCGACACTGGGGGTCGAAACTGAAAACTTGCGAAAGCCCGTCGACTTCGGTCGGCGGGCTTCAGTTTTTAGGCGGCGTCGATATCGAGCTCCCCATCGTTCGCGGTCCGAGCGGGCCACCAGGTCGGCAGTCCGCGGTCGGTGAGGGTCTCGTGGAGGTTGCGCACCACGGACTCGAAGAAGACGGCGTCGGAGACGCCGGCGTGCTGTGCCATGGCGTGGAACAGGTCCTTGACTTCGCCTTCGACAACCAGGCCCAGTCGTTCGGGGTGCACCCGCGTCCCGCGGGCGAGCTTTCGTACGGCCATGCTCGTCAACCTAATGGTGTAATCACCATTAGCGTGCGAGGGACACGCTGCGAGATCAGAGCTCGCCGATGGCGTCGCCCAGGCGCATCCACATCTCAGAGACCACGTCTTGGTTGACCGTGTACCAGACGACCTGTCCTTGACGGGGCTGCGCGGGCTGTGTCTCAAGGACGCCTGAGTCCACGAGGACGCGCAGAGCCTTCGCCACCGCGGGGTACCCGACGTCGAGGGCTGCGGCGATCTCGCCGCGCCGGGACGGCCCGTGCCGGCGCACGTAGCCGATGATGTTGGCGCGCAGCATGTTCCCGAGGGCAGCGATGGGGTCCTCCACGTAGTCGCTCTCGCTGGTGCGCAGGTACCGGGGCATGCATTCATCATGCCCGACAGGTGAGTGACCAAACCAGCTCCGGATATGTTTGCTATTCACATCTTGAGTGAATAGTTATAGGGTAAAGCCATGGTTGGTAACGCGCTAGTCCCACCGGCAAGCCCGGTGCGAGCGTCTGCGCGTGCTGGCGGAATCTGCGTGTCCACCATTCGGGGGACACGGCGGGGGGCTGGCATTCACAGCCTGAAATCAGATTCCGACAGCGTCCCTGTGCGCCGGTATTGTTCACCGGACACGCGAGATCCGGTGATGGATGCTCGACCGACAGAGGACGGAATCATCTGATGGCTGAACGGTCCCGCACACTTGTCTTCGGCAGCATCGTGGGTGCTGTCGCGATTCTGATCGCGGTGATCGCGATCATCGTCGCGTCCGTGTCCAGGGGCGCCGATCCAGGCCCCTCGGGCGAGGTCACCCCCTTCGGGCCGGCACCGACCGGGAGCTCGCAGCCGACCCCGACGTCGACGTCCACCGATCCGGGGACGGACCCGTCTGGGCCCTTCGACCCGGAAGCGAAGGGGTGGGTCGTGGAGCCGATCACGACCGACCCGGAGAAGTACGTGACGGCCGCGCTGGAGGCGGTTCTCACCTTCGACACCCGCAACACGTCGCGGGAGGAGTTCCTCGCATACCTGGAGACGTGGATGACACCTACGACATCCGACAAGGTCACCGCGGACAACAAGCGGGTGCTCGCGAACCAGGTGCTTCTCTCGGAGGGGGAGTGGGCGACGCTCACCGATCTGCAGGGGACGTCCACTCCCACGCTCGTGGGTGAGGTGTCCCCCCTAGAGGGGCCGGACGACGGCTCCTACAAGGTGGCGCGGGCGACGTTCGATGTGACCATGCGGCCGGGCGATCCGTCCGATGAGACCAGCGGGTGGATGCAGAACCGCACCATCGGTGTGATGGTGCAGTGCTCCGACGCGTCCGTGCCCGCGCCGGGCACGGATCAGAAGCCGGGCGACTGCAAGGTCCTCCGCTGGTCGGTCAACAGCTAAAGGAGAGAGGAGGGGGCAGATGGCTGCAGGAACGACGGCGGCGATCGTCAAGACGATCGGGCTTCGCCGCATCGTCGCGTGGGGCGTCATCTCGATGACCGTCCTCGCCATCCCGGCCTTCTTCGCGGGCTTCCTCTTCGTCACGCTCTTCTCCACCCCGGCCGGCGCCGCAGAGCCCGAGGGTGGGACCGAGAACATCCCCCCGGGCGCCTGGGTGGTGCCCCTGTCCGTCGACTACCGGATCACGAGCGTCTTCGGCTACCGGCCCAACGTGAAGCCGCACGACCACTTCGGCATCGACCTGGCCAGCAGCTGCGGAGACACGGTGCGCGCGGCGACTACAGGGGTGGTCACGTTCTCGGGATGGACCACGGGCGGATGGGGGAACCGCATCATCATCGCCCACGCCGACGGGTCCAAGACCGGCTACGCACACATGCAGATGGGTTCGCTGCTGGTCAAGGTCGGCGACGCCGTCGAGGCCGGCCAACCTATCGGGCTGGAAGGAAACACCGGTGTCGGCACCGGATGCCACTTGCACTTCGAGACCTTCATCAACGGTATTCGCATCAACCCCGTCCCGTTCATGTCCGAGCGCGGCGTCATCTTCTAAGAGAGGAATCCCATGCCCAACATCAGCCCCGACTTCAACGCCCCCTGGCTCCAGGGGCTGCAGGTCATCGTCTCCTACGTCCTCGCCACGGCACTCGTCCTCGCCTTCCTGGCACTGATCATCGCGATTGTCGCGCTCGTGTTCCGCGGGATCTTCCCGGACCAGGTGCGCGACTGGGCCGGCAAGAACATCGTGACCGTGTTCATTGCCACAGCAGCCCTCGGCGCGGTCAGCGGCATCTTCGCCTGGTTCATCAATTTCGACTTCGGATTCTGATGACCTGGCGGCTGCGGATCCTCACGCTCGTCCTGGTGACGAGCGGGCTCCTCCTGGGTGGGGGAGCGGCGGCGTATGCCGCCGACTCGCCCGCAGCTGCCCTTGTGACCGCCGCGGCCGGCGACGGGGCGGTGACCGGCCAGCAGTGGTCGGCACCGGCACAGCCGGTCAAGTGCATCCGGGCGGGGGGCAACGTTTCGTGCACCCCGCTCGACAGCGACAAGACCGTGCAGACGGTCTGCTACAACACCGTCCCTCTGGGTGGCGACTTCGTGTCGGTGTGTTCGAGTGCGGACTCGAACCAGGAGTCCCTCAGAAACGTTGGCAAGGAGCTGAAGTACGAGTGGGGCTGTGCGCAGACCTGGGATGTGTGCGCGACGATGGAGGGCACCGCCGAGACCTTGGCGGCGAACGCGATCATCGCGGGCGCCAAAGCATTCCAGGCGTTCCAGTTCAACACCTCCAGCCTGCTGTGGTCGGCTGCCGTCGACCAGTGGAGCTTCTGGGTGTGGGCGGTGTGGATCGTGGTGATCGTCGTCGGGATCGTTGCGATCACGAAAGCGGCCTTCAGTGGATCGCCCGGCGAGGTTCTCGCGGCCGTCGTGCGCACCGGCTTGGCCTTCCCTTTGACGCAGGCAACCCTGTGGCTCACTGGGCGTGTGGTCAACTCCGTCGATACCCTCACCACGTCGCTGCTCGGGCAGGCAGACCCACTGAACCGGGTCTCCGACCTGTTCTTCAGCGGCGGGGTGGTGTTCCCCCTCGGGGGAGTGCTCGTGGTGGGGCTGATGCTGTTGGCCGAGATCCTCATGCTCTTCGTGCTGATGTTCCGCAACGTCGCCCTCGCGGCACTGGTGATGGTCGGCCCGCTCGCATGGATGCTGTTCCCGATGCGCGGGATCGGGAAAGAGTGGCTGGTCCGCTACTTCGCCGCGTTCGCTGCACTGCTGCTGACCGGCCCGCTCATGATGAGCCTCCTCGGGATGATCACCAGCGGCCTGGACGCGGTGAACTCGATCTGGGAGCCGGCCGTGTGGCCGTTCATCCTCGGCCTCGTGCTGCTGTCGTTCGCGCCGTTCGCGGTGTTCTCACTGTTCTCCTTCGTCGGCGGGACAGCGGTGGACCAGGTGGCCGCCGGCGCAATGTCCCGCGTGGCCTCCGCGGCACGCAACGTCACGCGCAACGTTCCGCGGCCGCGCACCGGGCAGGCACCCGCGGGACGTCCCGGTCCGCGCGGCCCCGCAGCAGCGCGTTCCACGGCGCCACCCGCCGCGGGCCCGCCGCCCGGGGGGCCCGCCGGCCGGCCGC
>JASCPG010000028.1 GCA_029960085.1 Microbacteriaceae bacterium PS02067
ACAACCATGACCGCCGGCACTCATCGCTCGGATACCTCGCACCGGTCGACTACGCTCGGCAATGCACCCATCAACTGGAAACCGACGACTCGCACAGCGACCGGACCGAATGAAGGGGGCGGCCCACACCCTCGACGGGCGCCGTCGCCACGGAACCTGCCAGTAGTCGATGGCAAGCAACACCGGAGAGTCAGAGGGTCAGGGCCATGGACCGAACGTCTGGCCTGTCGCCTCCGGGCAGCTGCCGGAATCCGGCCTGCTCATAAGTTGCGATCGCGGGCGCGTTGTCGGCAATCACGTTGAGCGCGACGCGCCTCGCACCGAGCGAGCGAGCCCTCTCTACCGCCAGGCTCACCAGCGCGCCGCCATAGCCACGACCGCGCTCTGCCGGATCGACGATGACTCTCCCAATCCGGGCGGTGTCATCGGCCAGCGTGAGGTCGAAGTGCCCGATCACAAGTGACTCATCGTCGACCATCACCCACGCGCTTATCTCACTGGTGACGGTCATGGCTGCCAACTGATCTACTGTCAGCGGCCACACCAACCGGGGACCCGTGAACAGGTACAGCGCCCTCTCATCCGGAATCCAACTCATCACCGTCGCAATGTCGGCGTCTACCCTCTCCCGCAGGCTCAGCATGACGCCCTCACTCCGAGACCTCGATCACGATCTTGCCGCTCGCGTCGATGACACCCGGCCCCTTGTCGGGCGTCGGCGCCGGGGCGGGAATCTCTCGCTCGGCCTCCCACGCGATCCGCGCGTTGTGAGCAGACGGATGGAAGAGTTCGTCGAATCCGAGCAGGCCAGCTGATGAGGGTGCCGTGGCATCACCGGCATGATGGCGCCGGCGGGTTGCGATCCCCACCACCCCAAAGACGATCGGAATGGCGAGCACAATCCCGATCGCGCCCCACCCAAGGAAGTCGCTCATATGCCCCAGGGTAGAAGCAGCATCCCTGCTATGAATCCCCCGCCGGGCGGATCTGCTGACAAGTTGAGTGGCAGCGCTGATAGTGCGCATGGCCGCGGACACTCCCGGTGCGCGGCCGCGGATTCGTAACAACTGTCGTGAGACGGATCACTGCGTTGGCTCGAACGCTCGAGTGAGAAAACCCCAGGTGAGCAGCTCCACGATCTGACAACTCTCGTGAGATCCGACACATGCAGAGTTGCTGCTTCACCCGCTGCACACCCAGACCGTGCCGCTCAGCTAGTCGTTCCGGGCCGCGTGAGACCGCTCGGCCCACAGGCTAGCCATCATCTCCGCCTGCCGCCTGGCGGCCTCCGGGTCCACCCCTCGAGCGCCGATCGGCGCTTCGGGGAACGGGGCACCCGCGTTGTACTTCTCCTCGAGTCGCCTGGCCTCCTCGGTGAGCAGGGCGGCGACCATCGACGACATCGACGGATAGCCTGCGTCGCGATCGCGCGTTGCCCACCAGGCCGCTTTCGCTCGGGCGTGTACGGCATCGGGGAGGAAGTAGCTGTGGTTGCGCTGCTCGCCGTCGCCGAGCGCGCGGCCGCGAGCTCCTTCGGGAGCGGCGGGGAAGGGCTCACCGTCGTTGTAGCGGTCTTCGAGACGGCCGGCGCCGGCGACGAGCAGCTGCGCCACGAGCGAAGCGAGGGTCGGAGCGGCGTCGGCAGTGTCTCGGGTTCCCCACCAGGCGGCCTTGATGCGCGCGTGAAGGCCCACGGGGAGGAAGTAGCCGCGGAGCCTGTTGCCTGTGGCGGGGGAAGGTGTAGTGGAGGGCACTGAGGGACGCCTCGTCGTCCAGGGCGCGGAGTCTTGGTCGATCAAGACTCCGGAGCACTTTTCGTCTTTTTCGGTCGGGTGTCGCTGAGTCTACCGGGCGGTGTTTTTCGAGGTGGGAAGCCGATGCGCCCGGCGGCGGCGTGTCATCGGGTCGCAGTGCTCTTCGCGGACCGGGCGGCGGCGCGACGGACCGCGAAGACGACCAGGGCCAGAAGCAGCAGGACACCACCGGCAGCGATCACCAGGCGGCCGAGGTCGAGGCCTGCTGCGTCGGACAGGGGAAGGATGACGTTCTCTGTGGTGAGGACGTGCACGTCGACGAGGAAGGACGCCGCCTGCGGGATGAGGCGTGCGGCGAGGGTGGGGCCGAACAGCATCAGCGCGAACGCTCCGATCAAGACCAGGGTCAGAGTGTCGTCGGACAGTTCCGAGTTGCGGTTCTCGCTCATGGGTGTCTCCTTCGTGGGTGGGTCAGGGCCGCCGGCAGCTGTCCGGCGGGCAGATCTCGATGCCGTAGAGGCGGAGGAACTCTTCTGGGTTGACGTAGCCGGCGTACTGGGCCGGCGCGCCGAGCGCAGGTGCCTCCTGCAGTCCGGCGACGGCGGGGTTGGTGGTGCCGTTCTTGTTGATCCGCAAGTCCAGGTGGCATCCGCCCGAGGGAGGGACGTTCCCGGTCACGCCGATCTGCTGGCCGGCGGTGATCTGATCTCCGACGTCGACGAGGCGCTGGCTCTTGTACATGTGCAGGTAGCTGACGATGAACCCGTCCGGGTGCTTGACCGACAGCCACAGGTCGCTGCTGAGCACGACGGTGCCGGGGAGGATCGCGTAGACGGGGTCGCCGCAGGGGTTCGGCCAGTGCTGCAGGTCGATTGCGACGTGCCAGGTTGAGGCGTTGGGCACGTCGATGTCGCGAGGTCCGTACCCGGAGGTCATGTTGAAGCCGGGCGAGAGGGGGTACGCGGCCTGCCCCACCAGGACGCTGCTGTCGCAGCTGACCGAGCCTCCGACCGAGGAGATGATCTGCTGGGCGGCGCCCTCCCACTTGTCGTAGGCGTCGGGGAAGGCAGACACCTGTACGGTCTGCGCCGCCTCACCCAGGCTCATGCTCTCCCACCCCGGGATGTCGAGCAGACCGCGGGGGTTGCCCTGGTTCGGCCCGTCAGGGCCGCCGAAGAACGCTCTGGCGGCGTAGGTGGGGTCCATCAGGTCCTTGACCGAGCCCCACCCGGACACGCGCTGCTGGAAGAAGTTGACCGAGTCGTGGTCGCTGCCGACCGCGTCGTGGGGGTAGTCGAGGGATGCCGGAACGTTCCTGTTCGCGTACATCTTCAAGCCCGACTCCTGCAGCGCCGTCATCATCGCGATCTGCTGCCCTCGCTCGGAGACGCCAAGAGAGCGCGCCACGGCGAGAATCGTCGCTGCGTGGCCGAGCTCGGTGGCGGTCAGCGTCCGCGTCGATCCGCCGCTGGTCGTGACGGTGAGCTCGGTGGAGACTCCCCCGGCGCTCACGGTGCAGCTCGAAGCGGTTCCGCCGCCGCTGCCGAGCATCGACATCAGGAACATCGTGTAGGCGGCGAAGACCATGATCGGCACGAGGATCACGGCGATCCCCGCGACTACCCACTTCCAGCGGCCGGTGCGGGTCTCCTCGTCAACGGGGTCGGTGAACGGCGACGTTTCGGCGGGGCGCTCGAGCAGATCGGTCACGATCGCGGATCACCTCTGCTCGAGCGCGAGGCGCTCCCGCAGCTCGACGGACCGAGGAGAACGCGGCGCCCGCGGCGGCAACGACGAGATATCGACGGGCTCAGACGATCGAGTCTGAATGTGCCCCACCCCGGCGCCGTCCACGACGATGCGCCGCGGCCGGGAAGGAGCTCGTGGCGCCTCAACGACCCGCACAGGCGCGGTTGACTGCGCCGACGACGCGGACGGCTGATCCCCGCGTCGCGTGCCGTGCTCGATCGCTTTCGAGGCTCCCTTGCTGGCGACCCGGCCGCCGACCTCGAGCGCAGCTGCGCCGACCCCGCCGGCGACACCACCCGCAGCGACGCCCTCCCCGATGCGGACGCCGGTGAACACCAGATCTGCCGTCTTTCCGGCCGCCGCGCCGCCTCCAGAGCCCGTTCGCGGGCCGGGGAGGGCCGGACGTCCTCCTGAACCGCCGGAGGGGCGGGGAGGCGCTGGCGGGGCTGCTGGCGCTCTCGTGGCGGTAAGTGTGCCGATGTCGGCGGCCGCGCCGCCGGCGCCCTGCCCGACCAGGGTGAGGGAGCGCGCGTCGACGGTGTTGTCGGGTCGCCGCAGCGCCGCGGCGGCGACCGTGGAGACGGCGCTCATGGCGGCGATCGTCTTCACGCCGTCGCGTTCGGCACGGCCGCCCTTGGTGAACCCGTACTGGGACAGCTGCTGCGCGAGCGATCGGCCGGCCTTCTTCGCCATCCGCTTCGCGCGGATGACGAGGAAGATCAGGACGCACATGACCAGAGACGCGAAGGTCATCTGCGCCATCAGCGGGACACCGAGGGCGCTGAGGCCCGTGATCGCTGCGACGGTCAGTTTCAAAGTCGCGGCCATCACCACCGCCATGAACACGATCGCGACCAAGCCCATGAAGGTGTCAGCGAGGGACTTCCACAGGGGGTAGCGGTCGATCGGCAGGATGCCCAGGTAGACGTTCCACATCGTCTTGAGCGCGGCGATCAGGAAGCCGAGCACGGTGATGAGGAAGAGCACACCGAAGGTGAGGGGGATCACGAACAGCACCAGAGCGCCGGGTGTCATGAGCGCGGCGGTGGCGACCATGCCGAAGTTCGGGTTCTGGTTGTACTTCTTCGCGGCCTCGTCGCAGTTGTTGACCGCGTCGCGGACCTCGTTGCCGCCGGTGTTGATGGGCGGCGAGGAGATCATCTGGTCGGTGAAGGCCGTGGAGCACTCCCCCTCCAGGGCGTGACCGAACGCGACAGTCTGCGCGGGGATCTTCACGAAGATGTCCACCAGCTGCGAGGTGACTGCTGCGGACAGCATGTTGTCCGAGTCCAGCGTGGTGTTGTTGAGGTCCTCGCTGACGACCGCGGCCGCGATCTCTCCCCCGTACTGCTGGGCAGTGTCCATCGCGCCGCCGGCCGCGGTGAGCGTGGCGATCGGGTTGGCGAGCATCCCTGTCGCCAGCACGGCGCATGTTGCGGAGATGAAGATCTCCGACCAGCCGCGCGCATGCCGGCCGACCATGATCGCGAGGCCGGCGACGCCGCCGGCGATCGCCAGCGCGAAGGGGATCCAGTTGATCTTCTCGAGGAACTGCTGCAGGAGGTCCGCCAGGGCTCCGAACGGGGCGCTGACCACGCTGACCCATTCGAAAGACAGCAGCCAGTTGCAGAACCAGATCATCCACGAGAGCAGCCCGAGGTGGCCGGTCCAGATCGGATCGAGCCATGACGCGATGAACACCTTTCCCCAGTTGGCGGGGTTCCAGTCGCCACGGTCGATCGGGAGCATCGAGTAGGACGACAGCGGCACTCCCCCGCTGTCGGTGATGTCGCCGCCGAGGATGTACGGGGCTGCCCCGCCGCCGTCCGCGAACGCCCAGTAGGTGTTGCCGAAGCACACCAGGAAGACGTCGATCAGGATGACGGCGATGATCCGGCTCCACCACGGGTGCTCCTTGACCCAGAACCGGGCGCGCCAGAACGCGCCGCCGAGGCTTTCGAAGGTGTGCCGGTAGAAGACGATCACGGCGTCACCAGGGAGGGCGTCGACAGCACAGCTTCACGCCGGTCCGGGCGCTCGGGGAGGGTGCGACGGAACTTGCCGATCCGGCCGCGCTGGTCGCGGATCAGCCCCTCGCCGCGGCGATCGGGGGCGACTCGCCCGTCAGAGCCCAGCGGAGAGAGGTCCTCGGTGACGACCTTCACCATGTGCGCGTCGGCCGGTTCACCTGTCAGCCACTCGATCGCGCGGCGGGCGAGATCCTTGTCGGTCTGTCGCATGACGTACCGGGTCTTGAGCAGACCGCGGGTCTGGGTCTCGCCGAAGTCCTCGGGGTCGTGGGACCCGAGAGCGAAGAACGCGCGGTGCTTGCGGCCGTCGCGGATGCCGATGCGCAGATCGCGCTCTCCCTCCGGGGAGGCGGTGATGTGGTGGCACTCGTCGAAGTAGGCGCCGGCGAGCTCCCCGGGGTTCATGAAGCACACCTCGCGCGTGACGCCCATGAGCATCGCGTACATGGCGCGGCCGTAGATCTTCTCGAGCGGCATCTCCTCGAACAGGTGGGCGTGCTCGAGCTCGGTCTTGTCGGGGAGCGAGAGACCGTGGGTGAGGAAGACCAGCGCACGCGATTTCAGGTCGACGGCGGGCAACGTGTCGTTGAAGAGCACCTCTCCGATGTCCTTCGACGCGACCAGGTCGATCAGGCCGGAAAGCTCGTCGCTC
This sequence comes from Microbacteriaceae bacterium PS02067, assembly GCA_029960085.1. GTDB lineage: Bacteria > Actinomycetota > Actinomycetes > Actinomycetales > Microbacteriaceae > Microbacterium. Next base: position 6,186 of record JASCPG010000028.1, read on the forward strand.
TCGGCCGAGGTGATGGTCTTCAAGTGCGCGCGGAGCCGGCCGAGGCTGGTGATGTCGTGGGCGGCGACATACTCCGGCTCCATGAGCCGGGACAAGGCGACCCCGCGGGAGTCGCGGGCACGGATGCCGAGCATCACCGCGAAGAGGGACTGCACCATGCGGGCACCGACGAGAGGGCCGAACATGCGCAGCGGGTCCAGCGAGTACTCCGGCGTCATCAGGTCGACGATCGTCGTGGTGTCAGGGCGCAGGCTCTTCGCGAACGCCGCGTACTCCTTCGCCTCGGTGCGGTCGATCGCCACGACGCGGCCGTTGCGGTCGACCGTGTCGCCCATGTCGCACTTGAGCAACACGCTCTTGCCGGCGCCGAGTTCGGCGACGACCCCGAAGCTGGCGCTGGTGTCGGCCTGGATGCTGCCGTCAGCGTCGCGGAGGATCGGCGTGTGGCGGGCTGTGGAGATGTTCTCCCCGAAGCGCGCACCGCGCTCATCGCCCAGCTCGTTGCTGGCCAGCGGGACCCCGGTGGCGAACTCCCTGCCGGTGGTGATCTGCGTGAGCTCGCGGGAGAGGCGGCTTGTCGCAGTGCCGGGAATCATCGACCACCACAGGTCCTCCTGCCCACCCAGCGGCGCCTCGAGGATGAAGTCCGAGCTCTTGTACTCCTCGGCGACGAAGCGGGCTCGGGCCTGCGCGAGCTCGGCGGTGTCAGCGCCCACCGCGAACAGCACAGTGCCCTGCACCTCGACCTCCTTGTCGGAGCGGTTGAGGGAGGCGTGGTAGGCCGCGAGGGTCTCAGCGATCTCGCCCAGGTCGGATCCGCCGCCGGTGATCGTCGCGGTTCCTTCCTGGTGCTTGTACTGCTCCTCGAGCGCCGACTCGGCCTTCTTGTTGCGGCGCTTGACCTCCTCCGCCCCTGTGACAGTGAATCGCACCGCCCAGTCCACGTCGACGGGGAACTGGTCGACGTGGGAGAGCCACTCGACACCCGGTGACACCCAGCCCATCTTGGGCGTGGCGACGAGGGACTGGACCACCTGGTATGACGAGGCGTCGGCGTACGGGCTGTGGATCTTCACGTAGCGGCGCTTGAACGGGACGAACTGCTGGCCCTTGGAAAGGTCACTCTGCCCGCCCTCGTCGATCCACGGGTTGGGCATCGCGGACGGCATCTGGAAGTGGGCGAGATCGTCGGGTGCTGCGCCCTTGGCCGGCGGAACGGGTGCGGCCATGTCGGCTGCGAGTCCGCGCTGCTGGGAGTGCAGCGCGATCCAGATCTGCTCAGCGGGAGTCGCGCGCGTCGGCTGGAACGCGGACGGGATGCGCACCTCGATCTCCTTGGCCGCCCGAGCGGCCGCGGCGATCTCGCCGTCGCTGGGCAGCTGGCGAGGCAGTGCGAGCGTGTCGCGGAGCTTCGTGTCAGCTGCGCGCAGTGCGGACATCGCGCGGGCCTTCCACGCACCGGCGGCGAGGGGAACCGCGAGCCAGAAGGCACGAGTACCCAACCGGATCTGCTCGAGCGAGTCCAGGGTCAGCTCGATCTCCTCCGCCAGGTCGGGGCAGTCGCTGATCCGGATGCCGTCCAGCATGCGCTCGACGACCGCAACCGGGTCGAGATCCGCGCACAGGCCGAGGAGGAGGCCCTCGCCGCGGTGAGCCTGGAAGAGCGCCTGGTGGTGTGCCTTGACGAGCTTCTGGTTGGTGTCGCTGCTGTAGGCGTACGGCAGCGGCTGCAGCCGCCACGTCGCCCAGACCACACCCGAGCGCGTCCACATCAGGTTGCTCGTCATTGCCGTTGCGGGGATCTGCATGATCAGTTGCCTCCTCGTGCTTGCTGCAGCAGTCGCTCGACGCCGCTGACCGCGTGGGCGGGCGGGCGAGTGGCCAGCGGCGCCGAGCGCTGCTGCGTGGCCGGCTGCACCGCTGCGGGTGCTTCCGGCGTTGGGGTCGGGATCGCGACCTCGGGTCGCGGCAGGGCGTCGACGATGGCGTCGGCGATCGTCGTCTTTCCGCCGGCGTAGTGCGGGGGTCGGATCTTCATGGTGGTGCCGCGGTACTTGCCGGTGGCGGGTTTGGTCATGGCTGACAACCCGCCGGCCAGGACGTTCAGCATGTTGCGGCGGGTCGCCGGGATCCTGCCCGCTCCCCACGCCGCGGCCCACGAGAAGGCAATGGCGAGAGGGAAGTCGACGAGCGGAGAGCCGGTCCCCCACATCCGCTGCGTGAGCAGCGCGCCGATCAGGACGATCGCGAGAACGATGCCCTGGGTCAGCGTGTAGGGGCCCCCGGGGATCTTCGTGCCGTCGTGGAGACGGCCGATGAACTTCGGGAACCGGCGGCTGCGCGTGTAGAACCGCGCAACCTCTCTGTCTTCGTCGCGTTCGGCCACGGTGGCCCCCCTACGCGGCGAGCTGGTAGACCGTGGCGCCGAGGGCGTTGACGGTCTCGCCCTGAATGAGGGTCATGACCCATTCGCCGCCACCGAGGGCGAGGAACATCACGAACCCGCACAGCAGGCCTGTGATGACCGTCGTCGCGACGGCGAACTTCACCTTCGCGGCGACGACGAAGAACACGACCGCCGAGACGAGCACGACGAGTCCGCGGAATGCGGTCGTGCCGTCTGAGACGATCCCGTTGATCCAGTCGAAGAATCCCATGATGGGTGTTTCCTTTCGTTAGTTGCCGGTGCCGGACGGCGACGGCGCGGGGGTTGCCGACTTCTTCTCAGAGGTCGCTTGCGGTGCAAGATCGATCACACTGACCTCCCACCGGCCGGCCCGGGCGGTGAGAGTCAGGGAGTAGGTGGAGGTGAGCTGCTGCTCGAGCGGGCTGAGCAGCGACACCGCGGCGAGTACCTTGACGACGTCGCCGTCCCCCGGCGTCTTGGCCGGCGCGACGTCGGCGCGCAGGTCGAAGACGCTGACGTTCACGTAGGGGGCAGGCGAGAGTGCCGTGAAGTCCGTACCCGGGGAGCTGAACCTCGCGAGCTCCCCCGAGCCGGCCAGGTAGGCGCCGAGAAACGCGGACACGGTCTCCGCGGCTGGGTCGCTCGAGCTGATCGTCTGCGCGTACGCCAGGGAGGTCATCTTCCCTTCCACCGGCGCCGCAACCGGGGCAGGCAGCCCCACGACCCGGAGGGTGTCTCCCTCGGCCGACACCGCCACCTGGAAGTAGCGGCGCGGCCAGGTCGTCGAGCTCGTGTCGCTGGAGTCGCTGACGGTCAGCTCCTTCACGTTGCCGGCGACGACGACGTTGATGAAGCTCGTCTCGTCGACGGGGGTGATGGACACCACGGCGAGGTTGCGGTACTCCCAGGGCTGCTCGGAGAGCTGACGGAGTGTGGCCAGGTCGATGTAGTCGCCGAGGTCGCCCGGCGCCTCCTTGCTCGCGCCCAGCCACGACCCCACGTAGCCCAGCGCGTACCCGCCGGCGGACTGCTGCTGGACGCTCAGCCCTGCTTCCTGCGTCTGCACCGGCGCGGAAGCGATCGCGGCTGGTCGGGCCGCGGCCGCGAACAGTGCGATCGGGCCACAGGCGATCGCCGCGAACAGAAGGCCCGACAGCAGCCGGCCGCTCATCTGCCGGCCGTGAGTCCAGCTGCTGCCCTTGGCCTCGGGTGACTTCTGATCCTTCGGAGCCTTGGGCTCCTTCTCACGCTTGCTGAACAGTCCCATCGGTCACACCCCCTCGGCGGCGATCTGCAGCCGCGCAACGCGGCTGGCAGCCTGCCCCGCCTGCGCCAGTCGGGCGGGCTCGAGGGTGCGGCGCATCCGCTCCTGCGCGCTCGGGTCGAGCGCGCTCTCGTACAGCCCGGCCGCCGCGTGCTGGATGTCGTCAATGGCCCGCAGGGCGTGAGCTGCGTCGCTCACGAACCCCTCGGGAAACTCGTCTGCCGCTGATGCCTGAGCCACCGAACCGACCCTCTCTGTCGCCGTCTAGCACCGGCGGACTCCGGCGCTCACAGGACATTGGTCTTGATTGACCGCCGGATCGGACAGGTCTCCCCCAACTTTTTTTCGTCCTTTTCCGGTTTCGTCTTTTTTCGCCACGATCTGGCTTTTTCATGCGCGATCTGCACGCGGCCGCGATGTGTCACGGGAGAACGGGCCGAAACGACCAAGAGTCTGAGCAAGACCCGCTGAGGAACGTCGCTCGTGTTCACCCCCCCCCTGACACGAGAGGCCGAAACTCATGTCCACAACCTCGCTCACCTCACGAGCACCCGGACTCCTCACCTCGCTGCGCGACGAATGGGACCGCAGCTACACGCAGCTCCCCCACCACGTCCCCGGCATCGGCGAGGTCGTCTGCGGCGAGCTCACCGCTCAGATCCGAGCTGCCGGCGAGGACGAGCGCGACCGCTTGCTCCACGCGCTGCTCGTCGCCGCACACGACGGCGACCATGTTGCCGAGCGGATCCTGCTGCAGCACATGCTCCCCAAGGCCGTTCACTACGCACGCACCTGCCGGGCGCTGCGCTCCATCTCGTCGACGGGGCACGACTCCGTCGACGCGGTCGCCACGGCGATCGGAGCGATGTGGCAGTCGATCTCCACCTACAGGCTCACCAACGCCCACCACGTCCAGGGCAACCTCGGCCTGAACGCGCTGAACATCATCAACGGCTCACTCGACGCCGGCTCTCAGGACCTCCCCGTCGAGGATGACTACCTGACCCAGGCCGTGCACGACAACGGCGGCAGCCACGGCATCGAGCCCGAATGGGGTGAAGACTCCCTGCACGACCTCGTCACTCTCCTGTCCTGGGCGATCGACACCGACACCCTCTCCCCCGACCAGGTCCGCCTCCTTGCCCGACACGACCTCGCCGAACGGGACGAACGCGAGGCTGTCCGCGACGCCCTCGCCGCGGAGCTCGGCATCGCCAGAGGGAGCCTCACCCGACGCGTCCATAGAATCCGCCTCAAGCTCGTCGAGGCGGTCCAGGCCCACGTCCGTACCCACGGCGCCTGGTAAACGGCTTGAGAACGCCGTAGAACGCCCGCTAGACGGGTTCCTTGCTCTCAGCGCCCCCCGGGATCGGCCCCCGGGGGGCGCTGAGTCGTTGGCACCGCCGAGGGAACGCCGGGGGCAGGACGCTCGTACCCCCACTCCCCCGGCGCCCGCCATACCCCTCTTGTCCCCCGGTGCCAACTCTCGTTGCATCCTCGTTGCAACCGTCCTAGCACTGCTCGTTGCTCCCGTCTGCCACATCTCTGCATATGTTGTGCATATGTTGCTTGCACACTGCTATATACGTGGTTGCTGTGCTGTAGTTGCTAGGCCCGTAGGTACGTGCATACTTTCTATCTACGTTGCTAGTCATCTTGTCTATCACCGTGGTTGCAACCGCCCTTGCAAACTGCGTGCAACCTCGCTGTGATATTGCTTGTAGTTGCTATCTCATATGCGTTAGAATCTCGGCCATGCAGCAGACACCTTCGCGTAGGTATGGCATCGGGCGGATGCCATGCTGAGCGCAGACAAGAGATCACGACTCCGGCGAGTGATCGCCGTGATGAACCGCAAGGGTGGCGTCGGGAAGACCTCCATCACCTCGAACCTTGCGGGTGTGCTGGCGCAGGCCGGCTACAAAGTGCTTGCGATCGATCTCGATCAGCAGGGGAACCTGGGCGACGACCTCGGGTACCGGCACACGGACTACAACGACCACGGTGCGGCGCTGTTCTTCGCACTGAACAGCGGCACCCCACTGGCGCCGGCGAAGGGCATCCGCGAGAACCTCGACGTCGTGCCGGCGGGGGAGCAGACCGCTCTCCTCGCGGACACGCTGACAGGTCGGCAGCGTCGCAACGAGGATCCCAGCTTTGGCCTGGCGGACAAGCTCGCCGAGATCGCAGACCAGTACGACATCGTGTTGATCGACTGCCCGCCGGGGGATACCGCGATCCAGACCCAGGCGCTGGTCGCCGCCCGCTGGATCTTGATCCCCACGCAGCCCGACTCGGGCAGCCTCAACGGTCTCGAGCAGCTGGCGCGTGAGGTGATCGCCACCCAGCCCAAGAACCCGACCATCATGCCCCTGGGTGCGGTGCTGTTCCCCATCGACAGCCGCGCCAAGCGGATGAAGGCCCGGAAGCACGAGGAGATCAGGGAGATCATGGGCGATCTCGCTCCCGTCTTCACCACGTCTATCCGGTTCTCCCAGACCTCCGGCGTCGACAGTCGCGATCGCGGCCAGCTCGCGATCGAGTTGGCTCGCGACGCGGAGGAGCAGGACCCGTTCGCCTGGGCGAAGGCTCTCAAGGCGCGGAAGGCGGGGGAGACCGTCGAGGAGGCTCCCAGCCAGCGGATCAGCGACAGCGCAGGTTCGCTTGCCGAGGACTACGTCGAGCTCACGGGAGAGATCCTGCAGGCACTCGCTGCACATGAGAACTCACCGGCGGGGGAGGTGGCGTGATGTCGGATCTCGGTCAGCCCCGCAAGGCGCAGCACAAGGCATCCGCGTTCGCCGGTCTCCTCAAGCCTGTCGCCGAGCTCGCACCGGAGACGGTTCCCGACCCTGTCCCGGAACAGGCACCGGCTGAGCCCGTGTCGATCGTGGAGCCTTCCCCGAAGTCGGCGGAGGCACCGGCGTCCCCGTCCACGAAGAGCAAGCGGCGGGTGAAGAGCACCCCTGCCCCCAGCGCTCCCGAGGCAGCGTCGACGCCGACGCCGGCCGAGGAGACCACCTCAGACGGAGAGAGGGACCTGGTGAATCAGCCTGTGAACGTCACGCTGCGCGAGAGCTTGATGAACAAGCTCAACGCCTACAAGGAGGAGACGGGGCTGAGCCACCCGATCATCCTCTTCACGGCGATCGAGACGCACATCGACGAACTCCCCGACCGCCTGCGCCGCAGCGTGGCCGGTGCCACGGCGCCCGAGGGCGGACGGTCCCTGTTCGACATGCCCAGGGTCGTCGCGCACAAGACGGACGGGGAGCGAACTGAGACGTTCATCATCCGCGTCAACAAGAAGAACAAGGCCATCCTCGACGGTCTGTGGAAAGAGCTCGGCGCACCCAGTCGCAACGCTCTGTTCGTAGCCGCCTACGAGGCGTTCCTGTCCACGAAGTAGCCAAGGAGTCCAGACATGGTGACCGAAACCGAGCCGAAGCGTCGGCAGAAGCCCGAGCCGGCCGAGAAGAAGCCGAAGGGGGAGCAGCTGACGCCGCCTCCCACGCGGTCACGGCGTCGACCCGCGGTGATCGCTGCGGGAGTCGCGCTCGTCATCGTGGGCGCGCTGGGCAGCTGGTGGTACGCATCCTCGGCCCGCGTCACCACCACCGTGTTCGTCACCTCCGGGGAGATCACTCGAGGCGAGACGATCGAGAGTCAGGACCTCACCACGCTGGAGCTCGACGGGCGGCAGAACACCGACGCCTACACCGTCGAACAGTCAACCGACGTCATCGGGAAGATCGCGACCGTCGACCTCCCCTCCGGCTCGTTGATCACTCCTCGAGTGCTCGGGAACGCTCTGGCGGTCGAGGCCGGGCAGTCGCTGGTCGGGTTCACCCTCACCGGCGCCCAGATGCCGTCGTACCCGCTCGCAGCAGGCGACCAGGTGCGTATCGTCGACACCCCGGTCGCTCAGGGTGACCCGCCGGCTGACACGCCGCCGTCCTTCCCGGCAACGGTGTTCTCGGTGACCCGCGACGCCGACAACAAGCAGTGGGTCGTGAACGTCATCGTGCCGAAGGCTCAGGCCGCGGATCTCGCCGCACGCGCTGCGACTGGCCGCGTTGCGCTGGTGCTCGACGGAGGGCAGTGACATGGCGGTGATCGCTCTGGCGAGCTTCTCCGGTGCCCCCGGGGTGACCACCACGGCGCTGGCGATGACCTTCGCCTGGCACCGGCCGGCGCTGCTCGTGGAGGTGGACACGGCGAAGACCTCGAGCATCCTGCCCGGCTATCTCCGCGGCCAGTTCGGCCGCGACCGCGGGCTCACTGCCCTGGCGATCGCGCAGCAGAACAACGCGCTCACCGCCGCGGAGGTGATGGAGCAGCGTATCGAGATCGCGAAGGACCGCAGCGTGATCCTGGGGCTTTCCAGCATCGTCGCCGCACAGTCGACGACGGCACTCTGGAACGACCTCGGCGCCACCCTCAGCACGCTCGACAGCGCAGGCATGGACGTCATCCTCGACCTCGGCAGGCTCTCCGTGCGCGACTCTCGGGCCGCTCTGCTGCAGATCGCGGACAGCGTCCAGGTGCTGCTGCGGCCGACGCTTCCCGACATCTACACCACCGCCGCGCAGCTGACCGAGCTGCGTGATCTCCTCAGCCAGGCGGGGCACCGCGAGTACCTCGAGCTCCTGCTCGTGGACACCCCTTTGGAAACGTGGCCTCGCGCCGACATCGTCAAGCTGACGAACGTCGACGTCTCCGCCGAGATCGTCCACGACCCCCGGTCGGCTGCGGTGTACTACGCCGGCGCCGAACCCACCAAGAAGCTCACCCGCAACCCCTACAGCCGCTCGATCATCACCGCCGCCGATCTCATCCGTGCGCGCATCCTCAAGCGGCAGGAGTCGATCGGCTTCCGCCCCACTCGACAGGAGACTCTCGGATGACGAATCCTGAACAGCCCACCCCGCAGCAGCCGTCGCTCACGGATCTGCCCATGTTCCTCACCCAACCGGACCCGGCAGCCATCCCGGGTGCACCGCGCAGCGGGCCGGCAGGGCATCTGCTGGCCGATGCCGGCGCCCCGCAGTACTCCCGACGCGGCACACCCCCGCCAGCCCCGCCAACGCCCACGCCCACGCTCACGGCCCAGGCCCCGCGGTACGAGGACAACGAGGAACAGGTCGACTGGACCCTGCTGCAGAGTCTCCGCAAGGAGGTCGCGGAACTCCTCGATCGTTCTGTCGCGATCAACCCGGCCATGACCGAGCAGGACCAGCGCGCGATCGCGCAGAGCCACGCGCTCGACGTGATCCGCGATCGCATGAACGCGGTGACCGCCGAGACGGGCGACCGCAACGCCTGGTCGGCGTCCCTGCAGCAGCGCCTCGCCCGTGCCGTCATCGACGGGCTGTACGGTCTGGGACGGTTCCAGCCGCTCGTCGACGACCCGACCGTGAAGAACGTCGACATCTACGGCAACGACCACGTCTACGTGAAGTACGCGGACGGCCGCAAGGTGCTGATGCCGCCGATCACGCCGACCGACCAGGACCTGATCGAGGAGATCCGTCTGATCGCGATGCGTCAAGGCGAGGACGCCCGACCGTTCTCCAGCGCGCACCCGATCCTGTCGATGGACCTTCCCGGAGGCATTGGCCGACTCGAGGCCGTGCACCCGCCGATCTCCCCGCGACCCAAGGTCGTCATGCGAATCCACCGCTTCGTCGACATCGGACTCGACAAGCTCCTCGAAATGGGGTCGATGACCCCGCCGATGGCGGAACTGCTGCGCGCGATCGTCCGCGCCGGTCGCTCGATCGTGGTGGCGGGAAACCCGGGCGCCGGGAAGACGACCCTGGTCCGCGCGCTGTGCAACGAGATCGACCCGATGGAAGAGATCGTGACGATCGAGAAGGAACGCGAGCTGCACCTGGACCGGATGGGGGACCGACACCACATCGTCACACCCCTGCAGTACCGGCCAGGGCTGGGGGAGCGTGCCGCGGACGGAAGCCAGCCCGGTGAGGTCACGCTCGTGCAGCTGCTCGAGTCCAGCCTCCGCCTCGACTCCCAGCGCATCGTCGTCGGCGAGGTGCGAGGCGGCGAGGTGGATGCGATGTTCCAGGCGATGCAGGCCGGTGTCGGATCGATCAGCACCGTGCACGCCATGTCCGCAACCGACACCATCGAGCGTCTCGCGGATCTCGCCATCAAGGGCGTCGGCGGCGCCTCTCCGGAGTACGCCTACCGGCAGATCGGCCGCCACATCGACTTCATCGTCCAAGTCGCCCAGGTCCGCATGCCCAACGGCAGCATCCAGCACCTGATCACCGAGATCGCCGAGATCACCCCCGGCGAAGAGGACCGCCCCATCGCCAACACGATCTTCGGCCTCACCCGCTCACGTCGTCAGGTGCTGCAAGCGATGCCCACACCCGAGATGCGCGAGATCCTCGCCGAAGCCGGCATCGACACGGACTTCTTCCGCGGCATCGAAGGGACCGCAGCATGAACGCGACCGCGCTAGGCCTGGCAGTGGGCATCGCCCTGCTCGGTGTGCTCGTCATCGTCCTCGGCTTCTTCCCTTCGCCGGAGGACCGGTCGGGACGCCCGCCCAGCCGGCTGCAGCGCACCTGGTCGCGGCGGCGCGACATCATCACCCCCCGGGTGCTCGTCGCCGCCGGCGTCGGTCTGATTGTCGGCGTCGTCCTCTGGCTGATCTCGGGATGGCCGATCACGATCCTCGTTGGTCCCGCCCTGGCGATCGTTCTCCCGCTGCTGATCGGCAGCAAGTCCGACACGGAGGACATCGACAAGCTCCAGGCCCTGGAGGTCTACACCCGCAACCTCGCCGGCATCATCGGGGGAGCGGGCACCGGCCTCGAGGTCGCCCTGCCCGCCTCCGTGCGCACCGCTCCTCCCGCGATCCAGCCGGCGATCGAACGGCTCGCTGCCCGCCTCACCTCGAGGTGGACCATCGAAGACGCCCTGCACGGTCTCGCCGAAGACCTCAACGACGCGACCGGGGACCTGATCGTCGCGCATCTGCAGCTGGCCGCGAAAGAGCGTGGCCCCGGCCTCACCAAGGCGCTGCAGGACCTCGCCGACGACGTCTTCGACGAGGTGAAGGCGCGGCGCCAGGTCGCCGCCGATCGCGCGAAGCCGCAGCAGACCATCCGTCTGATCACGATCATCGTCATCGGCATGTTCATCGGCCTGCCGCTGCTGGGCGGATCCTCGTTCTTTGCGTTCTACGGGACGCCGTTCGGGCAGATCGTGCTCCTGATCTGGGTGGCCATCTACGTCACCGCGATCATCTTCCTCAAGCAGTGGATCCGCCCCCGACCGATGCCCCGCATCCTCGACAGCCGGAGCTAACCCATGTGGTACATCACCCTCATTCCCGGAGCGCTGCTCGGCGCCGGCCTCGCCCTGATCATCGCCACCGTGCTCCCACGCCAGGCGAAGCTCTCCGCCGTCATGGAGCGGATGGGTACCACCAGCACGCTCAACGACCACGCCGCCACCGATCTGGAAACCCGCGTCGGCTCCTGGGTGCACGCCCGCCTGCCTGATCTGCCTGGCTTCACCATCCCCACCAAGGACCTCGAGCTCGTGGGCACTCCGGTGAACAACTACCTCTACCAGAAGGCCCGCGACGCGCTGCTGCTGCTGATCGCCCCTTCGTTGGCCGGGATCGTGCTGAACATGATCGGAGCGCCCTTCCTCGGCGGCGTCGCGGCCCTCGCCGGCATCCCGCTGGCCATCCTCGGGTGGACGGGCGCCGACCGGGATCTCAGGAAGAAGGCCACCGTCGCCCGACAGGAGTTCGCGCGAGGCGTCGCCATTTACCTCGAGCTCGTCGCCACCGAGCGACGCCGCAACGCGCCCGTCACCCGGGCGTTGGAGAACGCGGCCACGATCGGCGACAGCTGGGTCTTCGTCCGCATCCGTGAAGAGCTGCGCCGGGCACGGTTCGCCGGCACGCCCTCCTGGGAAGCGTTGAACAATTTCGCCGACGCGACCGGGGTTCCAGAGCTCGCCGAGGTCGCCCGAATCACCAGGTCAGCAGACGAGAGCGGTTCTTCCATATATGAGACACTGAGGTCCACCGGGAAGGGCATGCGAGTGAAGCTTCTCAACGAAGAACAGACGCGGGCGAACAAGCTGAGCGACCAGTTCAGCTCCTTCGCCGGCTTCATCGTGGCCTTCATCGCGGTCGGCATCATCTTCACGCCGCTCCTGTTCAACCTCACTTCGACGTAATGTCCGATTCCAACTGAAAATCGCACCTATGCCCATCAACACCGAGAGAAAGGAAGGCACCATGACCGCACTCACGCGCATGGCCGTGATGCTCCGGATCTACACCGACGACCTCCGTGAGCGTCGCGAGCAGGGCGACCAGATGGTCGGCTGGGTCCTCGCGATCATCGCGGTCATCGTGATCGCCGGGATCGTCTGGGGCGTCGTGTCCGGCTGGTTCAACGACCGCCTGGCCGAGATCACCGACCCGTTCTGAGCTCGACAACGATGATCCGTCGACTCCGTCACCGCCTCCTCCCGATCGCCGCACGCCTGCGCGGCGATCGGGAGCGCGGCGATGCCAACGTGGAGTTCACGATCATCTTCCCCCTGTTCGGGCTCATGATCTTCGCGATCATCATCGGCGGGATCTACTACGACGCCGGCAACGCCACCCAGGCTGCAGCCAACGTCGCCGTCAACGAGGCCCGCGCCTACGGGGCCACCGCTGAGCAGGGTGAGCAAGCCGGCGAAGACTTCATCGCCAACAACGCGAAGAACCTCCATGACACGACAGTGACCGTGAACCGGTCCGCGACCGAGGTCACCGTCACCGTCACCGCCCGCACCAACTCGATCTTCGAGACCCTGTTCAACAGCGTCATCACCCGCACCGCCGTCGCACCCGTCGAAAGGTGGGTCGACTGATGCGCATTCACTGGAGCAGCGACCGCGGCTCGGCATCCGCCGAGCTCGTGCTCCTCGCCGGCCTCGTGCTCATGTTCGCGCTGGCCGTCGTGGGCTTCGGGCGCATCGCCCTGGCGAACCAGACCGTGCAGTCCGCAGCGAACGCCGCGGCACGCGACGCATCCCTGGCGCGCACCACCAGCGACGCGCAGGCGAACGCTCGGGACACCGCCAACGCGGCTCTCGGGTCCTCCGGGATCTACTGCCGCACCCTGACCGTGAACGTCGACACCAGCCGGATGGATGCCGCTCTCGGCGACGTCGGAACCGTGTCGGCGACCATCACCTGCAGCGTCGAGCTCGCCGACATCTCCCTGCCCGGTCTTCCCGGCACCAAGGAGATCACCGTCACGGCGGACTCGCCCGTAGACCCCTACCGGGAGCGACGATGAACAGACTCCGCCGCTGGATGCGCGAGCACCCCGAAGAGGGGTCGCTGTCCGCGTACTTCGTCCTTCTCGCCGTCGTCCTGATGGGCGTCGTCGGCCTCGTCGTCGACAGCAGCGGCAAGTACCGTGAAGTCGAGCACGCGCAGCTCGTCGCGTCCGGCGCGTCCCGCTCCGCCGTCAACGCCGTCACTGGCACCGCCCAGGACAACGGGTCCGTTGCGATCAACTCGATCGCCGCCCGCACCGCTGCCGAGAACTACATCGCCGCGTCCGGCCTGACCGGAACCGTCACCGTCGACGGGGACGTCGTGACCGTCACTGTCGAGTCCAGCTACGACACCCGGTTCATCTCCCTCCTCGGCGTGAACCAGCTCCCCGCCCAAGCGACTTCGTCCGCGCAACTGATCACGAACTAGGAGATCCCTCATGCTCACCAAGCGCCCCGCAAGCCTCATCGCCGCCGCTGTCGCGATCGCCGGCGCCCTGACGCTCGCCGGCTGCACCGGCACCCAGCCGCCCGTGAGCAGCCCCACCGTCTCGACGTCGGAGACCCCCACCCCGACGCCCACCACCTTCGAGCCGCCCGCCGACGAGGCGGAGGCGATCGCCGCGGCCGAGTCCACCATCGCCCGTCTCATGACGATCCAGGCCGAAGTCGACCAGGCCGGCGGCACCGACACCGCCGCCTACGACGCCGTCGCCACCGGCAAGGCACTCCAGCTCTACGTCGCCAACTCCACCCGCGTCGCCGAGGGTCCGCTGCTCAACGAGGACGGCGAAAGCATTGACGGGCAGTCGACCGTCGAAGGCGCCATCACCTTCGAGCCCATCAGCGCATACGGGCAGGAATGGCAGGACATCCCCAACGGGCTCGTCATCGTCCCCGGCTGCCTGGACACCACAGACCTCAAGATCACGACCGCGGACGGCAAGCCCGCCATGAAGAATCCCAACCCCCGCAACAAGGTCGAGTACCACGTCGGCTACGACGTCGACCGGAAGACCTGGCTCGTCAACGACCGAATCGACTTGGGGGAGACGTGCTGAGGAGGGCGATCGCAGCGCTCGTCGCGGCGGTCGCTCTGATTGCCGGCATGCTGGTCGCCACCACGCCGGCGGCCGGCGCGGACGGCGTCTGGTGCAACGCAGACGGACAGTGCTACGTGCAGCTGAGCTACCGGCCAGCAGATCCGTCGCCCAGCCCCGACTCAAACGGCTGGACGGCCGGCGCCCCGCGCTGCTACATGATCACGAGCGAACAGCAGGCGATCGCTCAGGGGTTCGACCCGGACGAGATCTTCGTCTACTCCGAGAGCGGCGGCTACACCGAGTGGTACGTGCTGGTGAACTGCGGCAGCGGCATCTCGTACTGGTCGAACAACCGCCAGTGCTATGTGTCGATGGCTCCGGGGGAGTGGCCTGCCCGGCCTCCGCAGTACGACCAGGACGCGGGCTACTACGTCTGCACCTCCGGCGTTCTCGGCCCCGGCGGCGGCGTCGACATCGACGACACGTACTTCTGGTCGAACACCGTCCCGCCGGGCCTGCAGGTCCTCACCCCGGGCAACGCCGCGGCGCAGCTGATCTCCACGTTCCAGCTGCGAGGAGTCACGATCGGCATGGCGCCCCGAGTCAACCCCGAGTGGGGGCACCGTCGCACCTACGTCGGCATCCCGGTCTGGCTGTGGGTCGATGACCCCGAGCCGCTCACCTGGGGTCCCTACACCGAGACCGCCACCCTCGGCGGGCAGACGATCACCGCCACGGCGAAGGTCTCCGCGATCCGGTGGGAGATGGGCGACGGCGGCACCGAGGTGTGCGGCAGCACCGGCACCCCGTACACGTACCGCACCGAGATCACTGCGAGCCCGACGTGCGGCTACACCTATACGCGCACGAGCTCGAGCAGCCCGGGCGACCGGTTCACCGTCACCGCGGTATCGCAGTGGGTCGTCACGTGGACCTCGCTGAGCGGCGCCAACGGGACGGTCAACCTCACCACATCCAGCAGCGTCGACCTCGAGGTCAACGAGCTGCAGTCCGTCACCGTCCCCAACCCCAACGGCTGAGCAGGAGGGATCAATCATGCGCATCCTCAAAGGTCTCGGATCACTGGTCGCTCTGCTGGTCCTGCTGGTCGGGATCCCGGTCGGGCTGATCGTGTTCGCCGGCAACCCGATCCCCAGCTGGGACGAGGTCATGCGGCTCACGTCCGTCCCGGACTACGGCGGCAAGTTTTTCATGGGCTCGCTGCTGCCGATCGTCGCGTGGATCCTGTGGGGCACCTTCGCCGCCGGGTTCCTCGTCGAGCTGCCCGCCCAGCTGCGCCGGGTGCCGGCACCCCGGCTACCCGGACTTCGGCTGCAGCAGCAGGGCGCCGGGTTCCTGATCGCAGCGGTGGTCGTCATGTTCGCCGGAGTCTCGCCCGCGATCGCCGCCCCCAGCAGCGCATCCGCCGCCGAGCCGACCGCCGCCGCGGCATCCGTGTCCTCGACGATCACACCCGCCGCAGCCGTCAAAGCCCAGACGGAGACGGCCGTCGCTGCCGAGGCTCCGGCGGCGCCGACCTACACGGTGCAGGACGGTGACTCTCTGTGGCGCATCGCGCAGCAGACCCTCGGCTCGGGGGAGCGGTGGAAAGAGATCGCGGATCTCAACTACGGAGTCGCGCAGGCGGACGGCTGGTCCCTCACGCCCGAGAACTGGCTCAACGCCGGCTGGGTACTCACCCTCCCCTCCGATGCGCCCAGCGGCGTCTCGAGCTCGGCGGAGACCACGGTCGAGACCACAACCGTCGAGAAGGAAGTGACTGTCGCCTCCGGTGACACCCTGTGGGCGATCGCCGAGCAAGAGCTCGGAGACGGTAACCGGTACCCGGAGATCTTCAACGCCACGAAGGACGATGTGCAGCCAGATGGCCGCCACCTCACCGACCCCGACCTGATCTACCCCGGGTGGGTCGTCGACGTGCCCGTCACCGTGGAGGCCACCGTCCCAGTCGCGCCGCCCGCAGAGACGGGTGGCGTTGAGGATGTCGCGCCCGGGGCCGGCACCTCGGAGACGGGAGCGGACGCAGGCGCGTCCTCGCACGTGGACGAAGGCGCAGGGGCGCAGGCCGACGTCGACGAGCTCGGGGGCGGCGCTGTCGGAGCGATCCCCGGCGCCACCACCGCCCCCGGCGCTGCGGACGACGCAACGACCGGGCAGGAGCCGGCGGAGCAGGCGCCCGCGGCCGAGCAGGCGGCGGACGATGCGGCCGACACCGATTGGATCGACGAGATCTTCAACGTGCGCACCGCCGGCGGTCTCGGTGCTCTCGCGGCCGCCGGTCTGCTGGTGTTCCTCGGTGTGCGGCGGATGAAGCAGCGCCGTGACCGCAAGCCGGGTCAGCGCATCTCGATGCCGGAGGGCGCTGCCAGCGACATGGAGCTCGCGCTGCGCGCCGTGGAGAACCCACTGGGGATGGATCACGTCGACCACGCGCTGCGGCACCTGGCCGCGTGGGCTCAGGAGACCGGGAACGCGCTGCCGCCCGTGTACGCGCTGCGGCTGTCCGACGTCGAGATCGCGCTCTACCTGGATGCCCCGGCCGAGCTGCCGGCGCCGTTCGTCGAGGTCAGCGACGACAAGATGGCCTGGTCGGTCGACCCCGAAGAGCTGCCCCCGCTCGAGCGGGTTCCCAGCGCCCCATACCCGGCGCTCGTCACGCTCGGCCAGGACCTCGGCGACGCCCACGTGATGGTCGACCTCGAGCACATCGGCGCGTTGAACATGATCGGCTCCGACGAGTCCGTCCGCGGCGCTCTCACCGGGCTCGCCGTGGAACTGGCGACGAGCCAGTGGGCGGAGGATCTGCGCATCACGCTCGTCGGGATCGCGCCGGAGCTCCCGGAGGCGCTGGACACCGGCAGGTTCCGGCACGTCGACAACATCGACGCGCTGCTGCACACCCTGCGCGCGCAGGCCACGGAGACCGAACGAGCCCTCGAGGAGCTGGGGGTGGACTCGATCGAGCAGGCACGATCGGCGGGTCTGGAAGCGGAGTCGTGGACGCCGGAGATCGTCATCCTGGGCGCCATGCCCGATGAGCAGGCTCGGGCCGAGCTCGCGGATCTGGTCACCAGGCTTCCCCGAGTCGGGATCGCCGCGATCACCGCCGGTGAGCTCGCCGGCGACTGGACCATGCACCTCGACGACGACCACACCGCCCAGCTGCAGATCCCCGCCGCCGAGCACACGCTGCCCCTCACCCCGCAGATCGTCAACGCGGAGGAGTACGCCAGCATCCTGCAGCTGCTCGACAGCAGCGACCAGGTCGTCACCAACGACAGCGACTGGGCGCCCGCCGACGAGGTCACCCTCGACGACTTGCCGCCGGCTGACACCACCCTCCGCGACGTCGAGGAAGACACCCGGGCGGAAGACGGCGACGCCGACGAGTGGAAAAGCATCCTGCACTCCCTGCTCCCAGCCAAGTCCGCCGACGTCGCCGCCCCGCCCGCCGACGAAGTCGCCGAAGAGGCCGACGAGACCGCCGTCGACGAGACCGCCGAGGTGGCCGACGAGACCGCCAACGTCGACGTCGCGCCCGAGGCCGAGGCCGAGGCCGCGACGAAGGAGCCGGCCGGTCCGGTTCGGCCGATCGTCCCTCTGCGAGGTGCGCCGTACGTGCAGATCCTCGGGCCGGTGCAGATCGTGGGCGCCCAGGGGCCGGCTCCCAAGACGCCGGCGACGTCGAAGACGAACCAGTCGGTCGTGCAGCGAGCGACCGAGCTGATCGCGTTCCTCGCCCTGAACCCGCGGGCGACGGCCGTGCAGGTGCATGGTGCGCTGTGGCCGGGGAAGGACCCGCACGGCGGCGCCGCGCAGCAGACCCGCAACTCCCACACCTCGCGCGCCCGGTCCTGGCTCGGAGTCTCTCCCGCTGGTGAGCAGTACCTGCCGCGCGTGGGCGCCGAGGGATACCGGCTGCGCGAGGAGGTCCGCACCGACTGGCAGCTGTGGCTCGATCTCGTGGGCGAAGACCCCGCGGCCGCGCCGACCGCGAACCTCACCCAGGCGTTGCGTCTGGTGAAGGGGCAGCCGTTCGAAGGCGTCAAGGAGAAGTTCTACGGCTGGGCCGAGCCGATCCGCTACGAGATCATCGCCGCGGTCGGCGATGCTGCGCACGAACTCGCGACCAGGTCGCTGCGAGCTGGGGACTGCGCCAACGCACGCCTCGCGGCCGCGGTCGGCCGGATGGTCGACCCGGTCAACGAGATCTTCTGGCGCGACGCTCTCAAGGCCGAGCACCAGGCCGGCGACCCGACCGGCGTCGAGCGGCTCGTGAAGCAGCTGGAGAGCCACCTGGACAGCTTCGAGGACGGCTATGAAGCCGAGCCCGAGACCCAGGAGCTCATCGCCTCGATCCGGCAGCGAGACGCGAGCTGAGCATGACCGCGACTCCCGAGTACTCCCGACCGGTGGAGATCCTCCCGGCCTCCTGGATCCAGGTCGCTGGAAGGATCTCCGTCGCGCTGGCCGCTGGCGCCGCCTTCGCGGCCGCGGGAGCGCTCGGGGGCGTTGAGGTCGTGCAGTGGACCCTCGCGGCCGCGGTCGCCGCATTCGGAGTCTGGCTGGCCGTGTGGGACTTCCGGGAGCACCGGCTGCCCAACGCGATCGTCTTCCCGCTCTACGGCGTCGTAGGGGCCGCTCTGGCCGTCCTGGGGGCGTTCACGGGCGACTGGGGGCGGGTAGGCCTCGCCGTGGCCGGCGGGGTCATTCTCTGGTGCGTCTACTTCGCCCTCGGGCTCGCCGGCGCAGTCGGGTTCGGAGACGTCAAGCTCGCCGGCGCGCTCGGCGCCTGGCTGGCCTGGTTCGGTCTCCCGCTCCTGATCCCCGCGACGATCCTCGCCTACCTGCTCGCGCTGCCCCACACGCTCGTCATCCTCGCCCGGCGCCGCGGCGGCCGCGTCCCCTTCGGCCCGTACATGATCGCCGGCGCCCTCATCGCCGGGATCACCGCGACCGTATGAGGCTCATCCCCGACACCGCCGTCTCCCGGGAGCTCGGCGAAGAGATCGTCAGCATCCTCGCGGGGGCAGTACTCCCTGGAGGAGACTGCGCGGCGTGCGGGCGGCAGCTCGGCGAGGGTGCGTTTCGTCTTTCTGTCTACCCGCAGCCCACCGGCGGCGTCCTGGTGACGGCCGTGCACGCCACGTGCGGGACCTCCAACCTGCAACGTGGCGGTCTTCTCGTCGTGCCGCCGGGCACGTGGACGGCGGCTGGCGCTGTCATCACCACAGTCAAGGCAACGCCCTCACGCACCTGGTGGGGTGGGCGACGCGAGCAGCTCGAGGAGACGCCCGTCCCTCTCGTGATCGTGAGCCCGTCCTGCGACGTGTTCTACCTCGGCCGCCGCGACGGCCGGCTCATCACGCCCGCGGAGCAGCTGCTCCTGGAGGGGTACGACCGCGCCGGTGAGATCCGATTCCACGCGGCCGCCCGGGAGGATCTCACCGTCTCCCTCGACACGGACGAGCTCACGATCAGCCCTCTGTTCCTCGACGAGTACTCCATCGACGTGCGCGCAGGGTTCGACGGCCTGCTCGACGGCGCCGGCGGCCTGCTCCTGGCAATCACCCACGAGCCCATCGGCGCCCTCGCCGCGGGGGAGGCCGATGGGGCCGAGCTTGAGCGCGTCACCACCTCCCCGCACAGCGCGTTCGCGTGGATCCCCGCCGAGTCGATCCGAAGGCCCTGACGCCGCCGCCACCTCTACCGATATCTAGCGGAATCTAGGGAATCGCTAGACTTCCCTAGATTCCGCGACCGATACCCAATATGGAAATTGGGCGTATCGTGGAGGTATGGCCAAGCGAACCTTCACTGCACGATCGGCAGCGACCGGCAAGATCTCTGCCGGGAAGTCGATCGCCAAGAACCCCACGAGCAAGGCCGGCGCGGCGCTGAGGGATGCGGCGGCGAAGCGGTCCAACTACGTCGTCGTGATCCAGATCGCTGACCGCGCCAACGCGGTCGCGGCCGCACTCGGGAGCAAGGCGCAGCTCGCGTCGATGCTCGAGGTGTCCCCGTCGCAGCCGACCCGGTGGATCGACGGATCTGAGCGCCCGAACCCGGAGAACGCTCGCGTGATCGTCGACCTCGACCACGTCATCGCTCGCGCGGGCCTGCTGTGGAAGCCGTCCGTGATCGGTTCGTGGCTCAATGGCAGCAACGCCTTCCTCGACGGCGCGCGGCCGATCGACGTGCTCAGGACGACCGGCTCTGCACCTGTCATCGACGCGCTCGACCAGGAGCTCGCCGGCGGCTACGCCTGATGCTGCTTCACCGCGTCCTCCTGCACGACCCCGCAGCTGCTCCCGGAAAGTCCGGCCACGCCACCTACCTGCACAAGCCGCAAGGCGCCGGCCGATGGGACAACCCCGCGCTCTACGACGCCTGGTACCTCTCACCCGCAGCCGAGGGCGCCGTGGGGGAGACCCTGGGCAACCTCGCCACCTGGTCGGCTGACATGCTCGAGCACCCCAGCGGGCTGCGCCGCGCGCTCGCGACGTTCTCCGTCGACGACGACCTGTCGATCTTCGACTTCGACGACGCAACGAACCTGCAGCACCTCGGGATGCGACCCAGCCAGGTCGTGATCCGCAACAAGGCATTCACCCAGAGCAAGGCCGCGGCGCTGTTCGCCGAGACCCACCACGACGGACGACGCCGGTGGGCGGGCGTGAGCTGGTGGTCGTACCACCGCCCGTCGTGGCGGAACGTCATGTTGTGGGCGACACCCGCAGAACCCGCCCCGCTCACACTCCAGAGCGTTCAACCGCTCACTCTCAGCTCGATCGCGGTCATCGAAGCCGCGCGCGCCCTGAGCAAGCCGCTTCCGTAGCTCGAGCGACACCTTCGTGCGAGGGCGAGGACCCTACGAGTGGGCGCGCGGATCGTCTGAGTCGTGTGACCAGAACTCGTCCGGGGCAACATCCCAGACCTTCACCGTCTTCCCCTCGTGGACGCGGGAACGGGTCAGCTTGCCGGCTTCGTCTCTTTCCACCAGGCCGACGAGCTCGAGGGCAGCCGAGAGCTGTGGCAACGAGGGTCGCTCGTCGACGGCGAGATCTGCAGCCAGAAGTGCGCGCGCCGGCGCGCACAGCAGCAGTAGTCGGCCATTGGTGAGGATCCCGACCCGGCGGCCGCTCTTGGAGCTCTCCTCCGAGAACGAGCCGTGCGAGTCGTACACGTGCGCGCGCCCTTCGTCGATCGCGCGGCGGACGGAGCCCACGAGCGCGTCGACCAGGTGAGGATCCGCGGCGGCGGTCGTCGACGGCGATGACGCCCGCGCCGGCTTCGCACGAAGCTCCACGGTCGTAGTGGTCGGCCGTGCCGGCCGCCGCGTCGCGGAGCGTTCGACCTGGCCGCCAGGGCGAGCGCGCGTCTCGGGAGCATCGCTCATCGACGGCGGCCTCGGCGACTCCCGAGTCCACGGCCACGCATCGAAGGGCAGTTGGTGGGCGTCGAGGAACTGGTCCAGCAGCCGCAACCCGAAGCGACACGCGGCAACGGACGACCGGTCGGTCTCTGGCACACGATGCATCCCGGCCCACATGTCGAGGTAGTCGTCCATCGATGGGGCGCCGGCACCGCGCATCCAGTCCCGGATCCTCCGGCCGAGCTCGACGCGCGCGTGTGCGGTCTCGCCGGCCACGATCTCGCTGTACTGGCTCCGCTCGAGGTCCGGGGAGAGCTCGAGCGAGAAGACCCGGTCCCGGAAGTCGGGAAGCATCGCGCGATCGCCGGTGATGATCGTCGCCGGTGGCACGCCCTCCGCCAGCTCCCCACTCCGCCCCATCGCAGCGCTCAGCTCGAGGCCATCCAGGATCTTCCGCAGCTCCCTCTTCAACAAAGTCGGACGATGCGCAGGGACCAGATCCTCCAGCACCATCGGATGCTCGATGACGAACCACTCGCCCTTGCGCATCTCGAACGGGATCCCATCCGCGCGCAGCTCACTCCACGGGCGGCCACCGAGCTCAGCGAGAGCGAACGCCGCCATCACCTTGTCCGGCGCATCACCGTAGAGATAGATCGGCTTCGGGAACGGCCGCCACAATGAGAACACCATCGCGCCCACGAGCCGCTCCACGGCGGGAGCTCCGCGCAGCGCGGCAAGTGCCCTCGGCACCAGATCCTCGACGCTCACGACCTCCACGCCGCCCACTCTGACAGAGACAGAGACCCCCAACCGGGGTCATTTGGGGCGAAATCGGCGGCGTGTTACCGATTTTCCGGCGCCCTCCACCCCCGGAATCACGCGGATGTTACCGACCCATCCCACGCCGGAAGACCTGCGCAAAGAACTTGGATAATCTTTCTGACCTGGGTTTTACTAAGCTCTGAGGCACTGAAGACGTAACCGTTACCGGGAACTCAACACACATACGTGTTAACCCCCAAATGCCCCAGCGGCAGGAGTTCCGGGAAGCAACGGCGCCGGAGGACTGAAAAACTTCGGGACCCGATGTCCGGATAACGTCGGAACTTGCACCTATGACGTTCATGGGTGAGCTGATCGATCCGACACGCCAGGCGCGCGGAGAAGTAATCCTGAATCTGCTTCAGGTGTGTGCTAAACATGGCGCATGGATGAGCCGAGGAAGCCGGGGATGCAGCCCCGCGGGAAGCGGATCACCGTTTCGTCCCGAGTCCCAATCGAGCACCACGCCGTCTACAACCAGGCAGCAGAGGATCTTGGGATCCCGCTGGGGAGCCTGGTCGAGCTGCGCCTCGCCGAGCTCTATGGGCTCGAGATCCCGACGTACATCCAGCAAGAACTGCGGCGTGCTCAGGCTCGCCGAGAAGCCGAAGAGTCGCGACAGGAGTTGCCGATGCTGCGCACCGCATAAAGGCGAAGATCCCGCAGCTTGGCAGCTGCAGGATCTTCGAGAGTCTGTTCCGGACCAATGTGCTTTGGCGAGCTAGGTCCGAGTTTTGAGTTAGAGCCCTTGGCAGGGGCCCGACTACCACGTAAGGAGGTCGATGCACGTCATGGTACCCGAAGTTCGTCTTTTTCTGAAGCAGGTACGGCATTGTCGTGTCGGCACTCCTCTCGCGGTCTACGCGGGGGGAGTGGCGGATGACGCTGACTGACTCTCCTGTTGTTGGCGCCGCCGGGTCGGCCGTCGATCGAGTGTGGAACGCTCTGGACGCCGGCGGGTTCAAGCCCGAGTCGATCCGGGGCGACAAGTTCATGGCGCTGTGCCCGGTGCATGGCGACACTCACCGCTCGCTGAGTGTGAAGTTCGACCGACGCCGCGAAGCGGTCCTGCTCAACTGCTTCACGTGCCACGCCGACTACCGTGACGTCGCCAGCGCGATCGGCCTGTCCGCCACCGACCTGTTCGACGCGCCTCTCCCCGAGAAGGACGCTCCGAGGCCCGCGAAGGGCAAGCCGAAGTTCGAGCCCGCGCACCGGGTGCCGCGCCGCATCACCGGCCTCGTCGACGTCGACGAGCTCGCCGGGGCGAAGTGGGAACAGGTGACGACCTACCCGTACGCCGACGCCGCCGGGACCGTGGTCGAAGAGGTCATCCGCGAGCAGACCGTGGTCGACGGCACCGTGCACAAGCGGTTCCGTCAGCGCTTCCGCTCGGCGGCCGGCCGGTGGGTCACCAAGAAGCCGACCGGATTCACCCCCGTCCTCTACCAGCACGCCGACGTGCTGCGTGCGATCGCCACCGACCAGCCTGTGTGGATCGTCGAGGGGGAGAAGGACGCCGACAACGCTGCCGCCCGCGGCCTGGTCGCGACCACGAACGCCCAAGGGTCCGGGTCTTTCCCCCGTGAGCTCGCCGACGTGTTCACCGGGGCCACGGTCAACGTGGTCGCCGATCGGGATAGCGCCGGCTACAAGCGGGCCGCGCAGCTGCACCACATGCTCGGCGAGGTCGGCGCGACCGTGACCCTGTACCGGCCGGCGATCGATGTCGACAAGGGCGATCTCACCGACCACCTCGAGGCCGGCCTGGGTGTCGAGGACCTGGAGGAGATCTCGGTCGGCAACGCCGTGCTGCTCCAGCTGATCGCTGACACGGTCAAGGGGATCGAAGCGATCGCCGTATGCAGTGCAGAGATCCGCGCACACCAGGATCTGGTCGCGTCGGGCGAGGATCCCGCGCAGCACGACGAGGACATCGCCGCGTGGGCGAAGGAGGCGCTGCTCCGCTACCGCCGGGTCGCTGCGAACGTCGGCGAAGTGGTGACGGCGACCGGTGCCACGGATCCCCTCAGCCGCACCGTGATGCAAGAGGCGGAGAACCTCGTCGACCAGGCCGCCCGCACCGCGCAGGAAGCCTACGACCTCACGGGTGTCCGCGTGCCGACAAGCATCACCGAGCGGCTCAAGCCCGCTGACCGGCGTGTGCAGTTCGGCGATAGCCGAGAGTCCGAGGCCGGCGACCCGCCCGCGTTCACGGGCAACACGTTCATCCCCGGCGACGACGACACCCCCAACCGCGGCCGCGAGTTCACCGTCCGCAAGGGGCAGACCGTCGAGATCAAGTGGGAGCGCGATGGCGACGGGACCCGCCGCCGGTTCAACCGCGTCTTCGAAGGCTGGGGCGACATCCTCTCGGTCGCGTACGAGGACAACGGCCAGGAGTCGGAGATCACCCGAGCCACCCACGAGATGACAGTCCGGTTCTCCCGCTGGGTCCGCGACGAGGAGGGGAACCCGGTCTACGAAGAGAACGGCAGCAACAAGATCGAGTCCCAGGTGGTCACCTGGGATGAGGAGCAGCTGCAGCGGGGGACGTGGGCTGATGCGCTGCCGTGGGTCGGGATGCTCGAGAACACGTCCCGCCGCGGCCGCGAGCTGGCGTGGGACGCCCTGCACAATGCCCGCCCCGCCCCGTACGCGCGAGAGCGCGTCTACACCACCACCGGGTGGCGGGAGGGAGAGGAGGGAAGCTACTTCGTCCACGCTGACGGGGCGATCACCGCGCAGGGTGTGATGCCGCTGCGGACACGCATGGTTGGCGGCATCGAGCATCTGCGGGTCGCTGCGCCCACCACCGAGGCGAAGGCGCTGCGAGCCGCGTGGGAGGGAAGCACCGTCCCACTGCGCGAGAAGCTGCCCGCCCGGGCGATGGCGCCCGTGCTGGGGCTGGTGTGGCGGGCGCCGTTCGCGCCCGTGCCCCACGTCTGCTACCTCAACGGCGCCGCCGGATCCGGAAAGTCCACGCTCGCCCGACTCGGCATGCACTACTTCGCGCCTGGCCTCGTGCAGCAGGAAGGCTCGCCCAAGACGATCCTTTCCGCCACCGCCGCCGGCGGATCTCAGTCCGGCATCGGCCTGATGCGGGTCGTCCGTTCCGCCGATTACATGCCCGTCCTCGCCGACGACTTCGTCGATATCGACGCGAAGAAGGCTGAGGCGCGCCTCGAGAACCTGGTCCGGGCACTGTTCGACGGCGGCGGCCACGTCGCCGGTAAGGCCCGTGGGGGAGTGACCGCGCAGGGCCGCATCAACGCGTCCGTCATCGCTACGGGCCAAATCGGCATCACCGGCTCCGCACTCCAGCGCCTGTTCACGATCGCGTTGAACCCGGGCGAGATCCCCGACAGCACCGCCACGTTCATGCAGCTCGAGGAGAAGACCCACCGCGAGGAGAGGGCACTGCTCGGCGCTGCGCTGCTGCAGTGGCTCGCCGCCCACCGCGACACGATCCAGGCCGAGTACTTCGACCCCGACAGCACCTCGCCTCTCAGCCTGCGCGCCCTCACCCTCGCCTGGACGCGACGTCTGCGCGACGTCCCGCACAACGACGGTGCACGCGGCCGCATGATCACCGCGGCCGTGGTCTCCGTCCACGGGATCGCTCTGATGCTGCGCATGCTCATCGAGAACAAGGCGCTAACCCGCGACGAAGCCAACGAGTTCTACGCCTGGGCCGAGGCGGGGATCGATGAAGGGATCCGGCTGCAGGACCCCGGCAGCGGCGACGTCGCACTGCTCACGATGGAACTGCTGCGCGAAGCGCTCGCCAGCCAGGCCGCGCACATCTCGCTCACCGATGGCGAGGCGCCAGACAACGCCGAGCAGCTCGGTTGGAGCCGCCGCGGCAAGCAGCCCAACGACGTCCTCGTCCCCAGTGGCCCGAAGGTCGGCACCATCAAGGTGCACAGCGACGGGACTGAACGGCTCTACCTGTTCCCGATGGTCACGTTCGAGGTCATCAAGAAGGTCGCCGCCGGCGCCGGCATGGGATTCAGCGACACCACCACCTCGATCGGCTCTTCGTTCGCCGGCGCCCCGCACTTCTGGATCACACCCGAGTTCACCAACCGTGACAGCAGCACCCAGCACACCGTCCGCCCGATCCAGGGCGGCCCCCCGATGAAGGTGTGGGACCTCCCCCTCAGCGCACTGTTCGGCGAGCACGGCAGCGACGACGACACCGATCCCGGCACCGATTCCCCGGACCCGTCGCTGTTCGACGGTCCCGTGAACTTCGGGGCACTGCTCGACGACACTGCCGCTGAGGACGCACCCCCGGCGCCCGAACCGCTGCTCGAGATCCCCGAGACCGCCGCGTCGCCATTGACCTCTAACCCGCAGCCAGCGGAGCGCTCGTCGACCCAGCCGGCACCGGCCGCGACGGCCTCCGCCCCCGCCAAGCGCGCAGCGGTCGCCCCCGGACCGGGTTTCCGCGGCGTCGTGGGCGTGCTCGACGAGCACGGCGTTTGGCTCCCGGACGGTCAGTGCGTGCCGCTCCCGTTCCCCATCCGGCACATTGGCGATGCCGCGAAGGTCATCGCCAACCTCGGACTCGGCTACCGGCACCCGGGCGCCTGGAAGTCGGAGGACGGCCAACTGCTCGTGACGGATGCCGCGGCGCGCCAGCTCGGCCTCCCCGTCGACCAGCTGACCTCCCACGAAGGCCGTGAGCGCACGGAGGAGCTGTACAAGCTCACCGTCGACCACCCGTTCCTCACCGACGCGATCGCCGAGGGGTACGAGATCGGCGGCGCCCAGGTGGCCCTCAACCCGATGACCCGCGTGTGGATGCCCGGCAACGACCGGCTGCGGGGACGGTTCGCGTTGATGGCCGCGCTGCAGGACGACTTCACCGCACTGTGCGCCGGCGACGCGGACAGCGCCACGATCGCTCGCCGCCTGCAGCGATACGCCGAGATGATCGGCAAGCCCTACGCGGTCAGCGCCGCGGTCACCGGCATCGACCTCATGCTCGATCTCGCTCCCAGCAAGGAGAAGCGCCTCGAGCGGTTCACCCCGCACACACCTGTCGGGCCGGCGGAGATCGCAACCCTCGAGTCGGACATCAACTGGCAGCGCAAGCCGGTGGGTGAAGAGCTCGAGCACACCTACGTGCACGCCTTCGACCGCGGCGGCTCCTACCTCGCCGGCGTCAGCGGCCAGCACTACGGCATCGGCGAGCCCCGGTACCTGCCCGAAGGCTCACGGATCGAGTTCAAGAGCACCACGCCCGGCTACTGGCGCGTCGTCCTCCCCGAGCGCCGCGAATGGCTGCACCCGAACCCGATCGACCCGTTCAACCGCGACGGCGACATCGCCGGCATGAAGAGCTGGCTGACCACCGCCACCCTCACCATCGCCCAGGAGCTCGGCTACGAGCTCGAGATCGTCGAAGCCTACGTGTGGGACAACCACGGCCGGATCCTCGACAGCTGGGCGGAACGGATCGCCGAAGCACGCGCCGCACTCGACACCGCGGACCCCGACGACCAGGCGGTGCGCGAACTCGTCAAGCCCACCTACACCCGCGGCCTGGGACGCATGGCGAGCTTCGAGCACATGAAGGGGCGCCCCGGATTCGCACCCGAGCGGTACCACCTGATCCAGGCTCGCTCCCGCGCCAACATCATCCGCCGGATCGTGCAGATCGGCACTGAGACGGGTCGCTGGCCCGTCGCCGTCAAGCAGGACACGATCCTCTACACCAGCAACGAGATCGACCCGGAGAAGGCATGGCCCGGGCGGCCGCGCGACTTCGGCCGAGGGCTCGGTCAGTACAAGCCCGAGGGGTTCGCGTTCCTCAACGAGCACCTGCAGTTCCTGACCGGTGAGGGCCGCTACGACGGCAAGGACCACCTGGACCTCGAGGTGTTCTGACCATGACCAGCGAGAGAGGAGCCGACGATGGACGCTGACGACGCACGAGCAGCTGCAGAACGCGCAGCCAAGCAGCGCAACGCCGTCTTCGAGGCCTTCACCCGCCAGGAAGCGACCCTCACCGGCGGCGGGGAGGGTGCACCCGGCGTCGTCCGGATGCTCCGGTCCCTGTACAGCACCACCCGCTCTGTGAAGGCGGAGGGTGGCGCCGAGCGGATGATCACCTCGATCTCCACGAAGGAGGCTGCGCGCCGGCTCGGCGTCTCCCAGCGGACCGTGCAGCGGTGGATCAAGGGGCAGCACAACCCCTCCGCCACCGTGATGAAGAAGCTCAGCACGAAAGCACGCCAGGCGGTCACGACCAAACGCGGCCGCGCGCAGGCGGTGCGCCGCGCGATCGCCAATCAGAAGCCCACCGCGAACGGCGTCCGCGTGAGGGTCTCCGGCATGCAGGGGCCGAAGGACTACTCCCGAATGCGCGACATCGGGCAGAAGCTCACCCCCGAGGAGTACGAGGGACTGCAGCACGCCTACATGGAAGGCGGGGACCGAGGCGCTTTGGACTTCCTCGAAAACGTTCTGAGCGACAAATACGTCGAGAACTGGAACATCGACTATCTGACCGGGCTGGGCTTCGACGGTGTCGGACCCCACGACAACGATAGCGATCCCCGCGCCTTCCACTAGACCACCGACAACACCACGACCAACACGAGAGGAGGTGAACCACCGATGACCGCAACCACCGCAGAATTGATGCAGGAGACGACTCCAGCAAGCATCACGGTCTACACGAAGCCCAGCTGCGTGCAGTGCAACGCGACCTACCGGGCGTTGGACGCCAAGGGCATCGACTACGAGATCCTCGACCTGTCCGAAGACCCCGCGGCGCTCGAGCACGTGAAGTCGCTCGGCTACCTGCAGGCCCCCGTCGTCATCACCGACGAAGACCACTGGTCGGGCTTCCGTCCCGACAAGATCGACGAGCTCGCCGCGCGACTCGCATGATCACACCACGAGAGGGCCGCATCCCACACCTGATGCGGCCCTCTCCGCGTCCCACCATGTTGATTATGGGATGAGGTCATCATATATTTGATGGGTAATAGCCATACCAGCCCGAACAGCACCCCCAGGAGGTGATCATGGCCGCGACCAACCTCAACGTCATCGGCTATCGCGACATCGCCGCGAAGCTTGGCGTGAGCGTCAAGTACATCCACAACCTCGCCGGCACCGGCGAGATGAGCGACCCCGACTTTCCTCAGCGGGTTACACCCGACTGGATGCACTCACCCGGCTTCAACGAAGAAGACGTCGACAAGTGGATCGCGCTGCGCGCAGCGCGTGCCCGGCGCGGAAAGAGCGGCCGACCGCCGGCGCTCGGCTACACCCGCATCCAGGTCACTCCCGACGTCAACAAGAAGATCCTGCAGCGCATCCGCAAGGCGGGAACCTTCCGTGAGTTCACCGAGCTCGCCGGTATCTCCGACCAGGCCCTGCGAACCCGTTTCACCGGCCGCACACGGTGGCGCACCGTCGAGCTCGAGGCATTCGCCACGCGACTTAACACGACCGTCGACGAGCTCACCGCGGAGCCTCTCGCGGGCGAGCTCGACGTCGACTGAGCACCCAGAGGCAAGCCATGACCGCACAGAACCAGCCGCCCGACCTCGGTCAGCCGTGGACTGAGGGTCGGCTTGGGACGGTGCTGTCCAACAGCTATGCGGCGTTCGGTCGCCGCGGCCGCGTCGACGCGCCGCGCGCCGCGGCCCAGCTCGGTGTCTCGCCCTCCACCGTCCGCCGATGGGTGCGCCACGGCATCCCCGCCCGCCGGCTTCCCGAGATCCAGGAGCGCATTCTCCCGCCGGCATCCATGTTCGCCCAGGAGCAACGAGAGCTCGCCCACGCCCGCGAATCGCTCTGGGACATCGTCGATCGAGGTGCGCCCGTCAACCCCGCCTGGGTCAAGCAGGGGTGGCTCAAGCCGCACACCCTCGCGATCGTTCTCCTCCGCGACCGCGGGGTCTGCGTCCCCCGGGTCTCACGCACCGGCTCCGATCGCTCCGGGGAACGCCTCACGGCCGCCGGCGGCGTCATCGTCGAGCAGCTCGAGTTCCGCAATCGCTTCCGCGCCCAAGTCGCCAAAGGGGAGTTGCTCGAGGCCGTCCGCGACTGGAGGATCGTCATCCCCAGCGGACAGATCCACCCAGGCCGTACCCAAGCGTGGCTCGCGGACGCACCCAGACCTTCCCTCGACCACCTTCGCGATCACCCGCAGGTGAAGATCCCCGTCACCAAGCCGCGGAAGAGGACTGAGACATGACGTCACTGCAGGCGTACCTCGACACGATGCTCGCCATCGTCATCGGCACCTTCGTCGGCTTTCTCACCGGATACCTCCTTGCGAACGCAGGAGTTCCGCTGATCCTCTCCATCCCCGCCGGCATCGTCGCAGGCGTCCTAGGCCTGCTCGGCTCCGCGGTTGGCATCGCTGTCCTCAACCACCAATACGACATGCGTCACGAGCGCAAGCTCCGACGCCTCGACCCTCATCGCGACGAGATGCCATGACCGGCGGCCTGCACGTCGCCGAGGGCGTGGACCTTCCCCTCGAGCTCATCACCAGCTCCAACGGCATCCTGGCCAAGAAGGGCGCCGGGAAGACCAGCGCGGCCGTCGTGCTGCTCGAGGAAATGCACCAGGTGGGCGTGCCCGTCATCGTCGTCGACCCCAAGGGCGACTGGTACGGCATCCGCACATCGGCCAGCGGCGACAGGCCAGGCCTGCCCATCCCCGTCCTGGGCGGTCGACACGGCGACGTCCCCCTCGACGCAACCGCTGGCGAGCTCGTCGCAGATCTCCTCGTCGACCAGAAGCTCTCCGCGATCCTCGACGTCAGCGAGTTCACCAAAGCCGAGCTGCGCCGCTTCCTCAAAGCGTTCGGCGACCGCTTCTACCGCCGCGCCGATCGCACGCCGACCCACCTGTTCCTCGAAGAGTGCCACGAGTACCTGCCGCAGCAGGTCCGCGGGGAGAACGCTGCGCTCGTCGAGACCTGGCAGCGGATCGTCAAACAGGGCCGATTCAAGGGCCTCGGCGTCACGATGGCCTCACAGCGCAGCGCAGCCGTCAACAAGGACGTCCTCACCCAGATCGACAACCTGTTCGTCCTCCGCACCACCGCCCCACAGGACCGCGACGCCATCAAGGCGTGGATCGACGTACACGCCGACTCCAAGAGCATCCTGGCCGACCTTCCGACGCTGCAGACCGGCGAATGCTGGCTCTGGCAGCCCGAGCGTGGCGAGCCCATCAAGTTCCGCTTCCGTCTGCGCCACACCTTCGACGCCGGCACCACGCCGCGCGTCGGGGAGATCGCGGCCGCGCCCGCACGAACCACGCTCGCCGACGTCGACCTGGCCGCGCTCGCCGCGGCGCGCGCCCCCCCCCCGCCCCGCCCCCCCGCCGGCGCCCCCGCCCGGCGGGG
>JASCPG010000029.1 GCA_029960085.1 Microbacteriaceae bacterium PS02067
CCGCAAGTCCGCCCCCCTAACGGCCCCCAATATTGGGTGCCGGGCGGGGCCCCCCCCCGCGCGGCCCCCCCGGACGGAATCGTTCCCCCCTGTCAGCCGTCCCGGAAGGAACCGACCGGCCGTTCCCCCACAAACGGCATCGCTCCCGTAGTCCCCAGCGGCGATCGTGCGGGTGGTCCTTCCACAGATGAGGAGCGTCTCATCGCCACCCTGATACACGGCAGGTGGAGTTTTCTCCCGGTTCCCTCAGAATCCGCTCCCGTGGCAGAGGAACGGGGCGCGGATGCCCGTCTCCTCCGCCGCGCGGGCGAGGGCGATGGCGGGCGGCACGCCCTCGGCGAGACCGGCATGCAGAGCACCGAGCAGTTCGCATGCGTCCCCGTCGGCGACGACGACGGGCGCGGCGATCACGGTGCGCGCACCCGCGTGGAGCCACGCGCGCGTCATCCCCACCGACTCCTCCCCCCAGCGCACGGCCGATCGTCCCGACTCGCAGGCGGAGAGGATGACGGTCGCCGGCACACGCGGCATGCGATCGACGTCGTACCCGAACAGCACGCCGTCCGAGAGCTGCAGGCCTGCGAACAGCGGGTTGTCGAGGGCGTGGCGGCCGTGCGCGCTGAGGTGCAGCACATCGCTGCGCGCCGCCTCATCGACAACGGCCTCGATCGCCGCATCCTCATCGAGCAGCACTCGGGCGTCGCGCCACGACGCGGCCGCGGTCTCGACCTCCTCGGCGCCGCGCGCGACGCGCGGACCGACCGCGAACCCCGCGCGAAGGGGCTCCATCCCGGTCACCACGCCGCGGTCGTGAACCCAGCGGGTCGCCGAGGCGGCGACCGTGACGGCCCGACCCGCGAGCGCGGGAAGCATCGTCCAGGGCAGCCCGGCGAGCACCCCCGGAGCCGTGATGACGAGACGCCGGGCGTCGATCCCCGACAGTGCGTCGGCGACGAGGGCATCCGACAGCCGCCCCAGGTGATCGTCGAGCGACCGGCGGATGATCCCCATCATCGGGCCCATGCGCACAGCCGCGGACATGTCGAGGTCGGAGCGCAGCGCCGGGAGGTTCTTGCGTGCCTCGTTCCAGCCCGGCAGCGGCACGAGGCGCGCGTCCCGCGCGGTCACGACGAGCGCCGACATCCGCTCGCCGCTGAAGACGAAGCAGATCATCGCCGTGTCGTCGCCGAGAGCGGCACGAGCGGCGGCGAGGTCGACGGGACGCTCGATCTCAGCCGCACCGAAGGTCGTCCACTGCCGGCGACGGAGCCGCTCGCCGAGCTCCCGTGCGCGGGGCTCGCTCGCCCACTGGTCGCCGGCGTCGGCGCGGAGCATCCGCAGTTCGGCGAGTTCAGCCGCCTGATCGGTGTCGGCGGGCGGACGCAGCGGCACGACCTGAAGGCTCATATGGCGGGCCCGCTCCGACCAGTCGAACACGACGTCCGGACGCCCGGACCGCACCGCAGCGGCGAGCCCGCCCAGCATGAGTGCACTGCTGTACATCGTGAGCGACGTCTGCAGGTCGAGGCTTCCGAAGGATGATCGCCAGGCGGACAGCTCGTCGAGACCGGATGCCGCGTGCCTGCGCGCCTCGGCGTCGTCGCCTCGTCGAGCCGCGCGCTCGGCACGCACCTCGTGGGCGAGGATCCGCACCTCGAGCGGCGCCGTGTCATCCACCCGGGGCATCCGCCCGGCGCGCGAGGAATGACGGGCGCGCCACAGTTCGAGCGACAACCGCAGCGCCGCGGCATCCGCATGCCACCCGGCGCGTGCGAGCCGGGCGGCGACGGGTCCGACCTCCGCGATGTCGACGACCGGGTCGGAGACGACGCGACCCGACCGATCGACCGCACCTCCCGACAGCAGCGCGCGAAGCCGGATGCCGCGGGCGCGGTCCGCCCAGGCATCCGCATCGAGCGACGCGAAGTGGCGCGCGGCGACACCCGCGACCTGCGCGGCCTCGACAGGGTCGTGGCGCAGCAGCGACCGCGCGAGCTGAAGCTCCGCCTCGGCGCGGGCTTGCGGCATCCCGTTCTCGCGGAAGGCCTGTGCGGCCTGCCGCAGGAGGCGCTCCGCCTCCGTGACGAGTCCCGCGTCGCGGAGGGCCTCGGCCATGTCGACGTCGCCGATCGCGGCGTTCGCCTCCGATGCCGCGGCGATGACGGGGCGCGCCGCCCCCATCTCACGCATCGCCCTGACCAGGTCGCCGCCGAGGAGCGCGGTGTAGCCGAGGTTGTGTCGCGCTTCGGCGACATCGACAGGCTCCGCATGCTGTTCGAACGCGGCGACCGCCTGCTCCAGGTCGTCGATCGCCGCAGGCAGATCGCGCATCTGCATCGCGACGAGGCTGCGGTTCATGCGGAGATTGGCCGCGGCGAACGGGTCGTCGCCGAGTGCGGTGATCGCTTCCTCGAACCAGTGCATCGCCTCGCCGAGCCGCCCCCGGTTGACGAGCACGGTGGCCAGCTGCCCCTGCAGCACGCCACGCGTGTGCGGCGTGAGGTCAGTGCGCGCCAGCACCGTCTGGCAGAGGGCGATCGCCTCGTCCGGCCGCCCCAGCCGGTCGAGCACGTAGGCGTGCGTCCCGGCGATCCGCGCCCGCAGCTCGTCGTCCTCGGCCGCCTCGTCGGCACCGATCAACGCGGCATCCGCCTCGAGGTACTTCCGCGCGTTCGTGAGCGCCAACGCACGCTCGTACAGGGTCGGCGCGTCGGGGGTCACTGGTCCAGCATGTCCCTCGCGCACCCCGCACGGCAAACAGGCGGATGCCGAAGCTCACTCCGCGTCGGCGAGGACACCCTTCACCGCGGCGCACCCTGCGGTCACGGCGTCGCCCGATGGCTCCTTCTCGACGGGCGGCCACCCGAGACGCGCGGCGATGCGACCCGCGACGAGCGGGGCCGCGAACGACGTCCCGCTCCACACCGCGAAGCCACCGCGGTAGTCCTCGGGGGCGATCGTGAGCCGGCGACGCGTGTACTGGTCGTCGCGGGCCGAGGCCTGCAATCCGCCGACGAAGTCGGGCTGGGTGCTGAGCACCGCGGCCCCCACGGCGTACGTCCGCACCCACGGCCCCACATTCGAGAAGAGCGCCGTCGTGCGACAGTCGGGGTTCAGGGCCCCCACGGAGACGTGCTCCGCACCGCCGTCGGGGACGAGGCCGTTGTCCGACCCCGGCCACGGCCACAGCGAGGCGGGGAACGTCGGCCGGTCGGTCGCATCGTTGCCTGCCGACACGACGATCGTCGTGCCGAGACCGCGCAGCACGGCCAGGAGGTCGTACAGGTCCCGTGTGTAGAGGCCGTCCTCCGGGGTCTCGTGGTAATACCCGAGCGACATGTTGACGACATCGATCGGACGACCGGTCGGGTCACCGGCGCGGAACCGCTGCATGAGGATGCAGAGGTCTTCGATCACCGTCATCAGCAGCGACTCCTCGACGACGCCGAGGGCGTCCGCGACCCGGACGGCGAGCATCGCGGCATCCGGGGCCACCTGCCGCACGATCCCGGCGATGAACGTGCCGTGCCCCGCGACGGGGTCGAGCTCCCCGTCGAGCGGTCCGTACAGGTCGGGGTAGATCTCCGGGTTCGCCTCGTCGTGGATCCCGACAGGGGCGCCGTCGAGGCGCACATCGCGATCGACGAGCGTGTCGGGAAGCCAGGAATGCGCACCGATTCCCGTGTCGAGCACGGCGACGACGGGGCGACGCCGCCCCGGCGCCACCTTCTGCAGGCGCGGCGCCGGCCCCACCCACGCGACCGGCTGCCGCCCGCCGGTGCCGCACTCGCCGTACTCCCCCACCGGGTTCGACTTCGTATAGGGATTGGACTTCGTGTACGGATTCGACTTCGTGAAGGGGTTCGACTTCGTGTACGGATTCGACTTCGTGTACGGATTGACGCCGATCGGGTCGACCGTCATGACGTGATCGAGGCCGATGCGGTCCGCTCCCACGGCGCGCAGGCTCGCCCCGGCGTCGACCCGCCCATCGCGGCCGCGCACGGCGTCCGGCCCGCCGAGGATGCCGCGGCGCACCTGCTGCAGCACGCGCCAGGCATCCGGGAGCGCCGGCGAGACCCCGCTCGCGCGATCCGGCGTCGTGAGCCGCACGCGGATCACCGTCGGGGCTCCCGGCAGGCGGGCCTCGACCCGCTCGTCGTCCTTCAGTTCGGTGCCGTCGAGGCGCTCGCGCACGACCCCCCAGCCGAAGACGGCCGCCGCTTCACGCACCCGGGTGTAGTTGCCTTCGAGGAGCCCGCCGTCGACACCGTCGGAGAGGAGTAGGCGGTCGGGGACATACGCGGTCTGGAACGCCTCGATGCCATCCAGCGGCTCCGTGCCGGGGTCGAGCACGGTCGCAGAGACGACCGATCCGCGGGCGCGATCGCGCCAGGTCCACTTCTCGGGCTGGCCGCTCGGGCCGCCTGTGATGTCCTCGGGTGTCATGCGTCCTCCTCAGGTGAGCGATGTCGGATGCCGCGGAGCAGCGCGGCGAGTCAGATCTCGAATCTCGGGGTCAGCAGCTCGGCCGGCCCTTCGGGCACGGGTGCTGAGGCCAGGACGACCCGGAGACGGCAGAGCCCCGACGGCACGGCGTCGATGCTGAAGCGCCCTCCGTCGACATCGGCGGCACGCTCCTCCCCTTCGGCGAGGAGCACGACGTCCGCCACGTCGCCGTCGACCCAGCCGTCGAGTCGGTGCAGGTCGCGCTCGGCGGGCGTGACGTGCACGAGGAGGTTCGTCTTGCCGTCGCCGAACTGCAGCGTGAGCATGTCGGCGTCGCCGCGCACGGGCGAGGTCGCGTCGCTGTCGAGCAGCGTGAGGAGGGCGTACTCGCGGCCGAGATCGTCGCTCGCGACGGCGGCGACCATGGCGTCGACGAACTCCGCGGGCACCGGATCGACCGTCTCCCACGTGCGCCGGAGCGCGGCCAGCAGTACAGCATCGGATCCCGTCGCCTCAGAAGTCACGGTCATCCCCCTTCCATCCATCCGCCGCGAGGGCGGTGCGAAGCTTCCCGAGGCAGCGGCCCCGGGTCGGTCCGATCGAGCCGACCGGCATGCCGAGGTCGCCGGCGATACGGGTGTAGTCGGGCCGCTCGTCGAACGCGACGATGCGCAGAAGTCGCCGGCAGCGCTCGTCGAGGCTGTGGACGGCCCGCCACAGCCGACTGTCGCGGTCGCTGAGTTCGGCACGGCTTTCGGCCGACTCCTCGCTCGGGAGCAGCGGCTCGAGATCGACCGTGTCCGTCGTGCGCACCCGCTGCCCCGCGCGCCCCGCGCGCCACGCCTCGCGGCGTGCGGTGGTCGTGAGCCAGCCGGCGATCGCCCGCGCATCCTGCACGGATTCGTGACGACGGACGAGCGTGAGCCAGGTCGCCTGGACGACGTCTTCGGCGAGCATCGCCTCCAGACCGTAGGCGCGGACGACATGCCAGAGCACGGGTGACATCACGCGCACGAGCTCATCCATCGCCCGCGGGTCGCCGCCCTGCCAGCGCGTGAAGGCATCCGCGGCCCGTTCCCACGTGGTCGCGGGCGCGACGCCGCGCTCGCCCTCGGCCCCGTCGTCCTGGGGGCGGGAGGTCGAGGGATCGGCATCGGTCATACCGCTCATTCTGGCCACATTGTGAGGAGAACGGGAAAGGTCGTTCTGATACACCGGACCGTCGCGACTGCGCCGGCCCCGCCTAGACTCGGTTCATGAGCCCGCTCGTCTACCTCTGTGCAAGACCGCAGACGGGCGCCGCGGAGGCCGAGTACGAGTCGTTCCGCACGGCGATGCATCTCGGCGACGGCGAACTCGAGCGCTGGGACCTCGTCCGCGACACACTCCCCGCCGATGCGGCCTCGCGCTGGCGCGGCGCCGTCGTCGGCGGCAGCCCCTTCAACGTGACCGATCCCGAATCGACCAAGACCGACACCCAGCGGCGCCTCGAGAGCGACCTCGCGCGGCTCGCCGAGACCGCCGCCTCCGGCACGATCGCGGCGCTGTTCACGTGCTACGGCATCGGCGTCGCGACGCGCGCCCTCGGCGGCGAGGTGAGCCGCGCGTACCCGGAGGACACCGGCCCCACGACGGTGACGGTGACGGACGCCGGGCGCAGGGACCCGCTCTTCGGGCCGCTGGCCGACACGTTCCACGCGCTCACCGCCCACAAGGAGGGCACCGAGCGGATGCCTGCCGGAGCCGTGCTCCTCGCGACGGGCGAATCCTGCCCCGTGCAGGCGTACCGCGTCGGAGAGTCGCTGTACGCGACGCAGTTCCATCCCGAGCCGACCGGGCGCGCGTTCACCGAGCGGATGGCGGTCTACCGCGACGACGGCTACTTCGCCGCGCACGACTACGACCGGATCGCGGCGACCGTGCTCGCGGCATCCCTCACCGAGCCTCCCCGGATCCTCCGCGCGTTCGCGACCGCGTTCTGAGGGTTCACCCGGGCGCGGCGCGGGTCGTGGTCGATCACCCTGCGACGCGCGGGACTCCCCGCCCGGGCGGGCCTCAGTCCCCGTCGACCGGTCCCACGATGACCGCGGATTCGGGCGGCAGGCGCACGAGTCCCGCGGGTACGGCCGGTGCTCCGGGTGCTGTGGCCGGTGACCCGGCGGGCAGCGCCTCGGCGGGCTCGGTCGAGAACCACACGCCGCGCCCCCCGAGGTCGAGCTCCCACGGGGCATCCGACAGATTCACGTAGACCGTCGCGGCGCCGCGGTGCAGCGCCCAGCGCGCCGGCGCGATGCTCTCCGCCGCGTGCCCCGACCTGTTCGGGTCGCTGAGCTCCGGGTGCGCGCGTCGCAGGTGCGCGAGCTCGCGGTACAGCCGCAGCAGGTCGGCATGCCCGGTGCGCTCCGTCTCGGACCAGTCGAGCTTCGAGCGCTCGAACGTCGCGGGGTCGTTCGGGTCGGGGACGAGCGATTCATCCCACCCCATCCGGGCGAACTCCGCGCGGCGGCCGCGGCGGGTGGCTTCGGCGAGTTCCGGCTCGGGGTGCGACGTGAAGAACTGCCACGGGGTCGATGCGCCCCACTCCTCCCCCATGAACAGCATCGGCGTGCCCGGCGCGGTGAGGGTCAGTACGGCCGCGACGCGCAGCCGTGCGGGGCTGAGCGTCTGGCTCAGCCGGTCGCCGGCGGCGCGATTGCCGATCTGGTCGTGGTCCTGGGCGAACTCGACGAATCGCCACGACGCGACCTCCGGCGGCACGGGAGCGCCCCAGTCCACGCCCCGGAACGACGAAAACGTACCGTCGTGGAAGAATCCGCCCCGCCACGTCTTCGGCAGCGCGCCCGGATCGGCGAAGTCGGCGTAGTACCCGTCGGTCTCGCCCGTGAGCGCGACGTGCACCGCGTGGTGCCAGTCGTCGACCCACTGGGCCGCGAGCCCGTGGCCGCCCGCTTCGCGCGGCAGGATCATGACGGGATCGTTGAGGTCGCTCTCCGCGATGAGGCTGAGCGGGCGTCCCTGCTGCGTCGACAGGGCATCCACCCGCTCGGACAGCTCGCGGAGGATGTGCTCGGGGCTGCCCTCGGACTCGTGCAGCGCGTGCACGGCATCCAGCCGCAGCCCGTCGACGTGGTGGTCGCGCAGCCACATGAGCGCGTTCTGGATGATGTGGTCGCGGACGGCGCGCTCGTCGAGGTCGATCGACGCGCCCCACGTCGTGCTGCGTCCGTCGCGGAGGTAGGGGCCGAACTCGGGCAGGTAGTTGCATGAGGGTCCGAGGTGGTTGTAGACGACGTCCTGGATCACGGCGAGGCCGGCGGCATGCGCGGCATCCACGAACCGCCGGTACGCCTCGGGGCCGCCGTACTCCTCCTGCACGGCGTACCAGAGGACGCCGTCGTAGCCCCAGTTGTGGGTGCCGTTGAACGCGTTGACGGGGAGGAGTTCGACGTGCGTCACGCCGAGATCGACGAGGTGCGGGAGCTTGCCGATCGCCGCGTCGAGGGTTCCTTCGGGCGTGAACGTGCCGACGTGGAGTTCGTAGAGGAGGCCCCCGGCGAGGGGGCGGCCCGTCCAGGCCCCGTCGGTCCAGGTGAACGCGGCGGGGTCGTCCCATGCAGACAGATCGTGCACGCCCCGCGGCTGGCGGCGCGAGCGCGGATCGGGGCGGGCCGTGTCGCTGTCACCGAGGACGAAGCCGTACTCGTCACCGGATGCCAGGGTGACGTCGGAGCGCCACCACCCGGCATCCTGTGCCACGAGCTCTGCGTCAGCGTGACCCGGCCGTCGCAGTCGCACCCGCGCCGCGCGCGGCGCCCATACCTCGATCGTCATGGATCCATCCTGCCCGGCGCGAGGCGGCGCTGGCGCGGGGGCGGGTGATGAATTCCGCAGAATGTGACGAACTCCGCACCCGGATGCCGGAACGGGTGCGGAGTTCGCGCAGAACTGCGGAGTTCGTGGCATCCCGACGCGCGAGTCAGTCCTCCCAGCGCGAGGGACCGCCGGATGCCTCGAACTCGGCCGCCGCGGCGGCGCGCAGACCGGGGTCGGCGAGGTAGGCGACGGCCGTGGCGGCGAGGGCGGCCGCGGCATCCACGAGCGCGTCGATCGCGGCGGGGAACACCGTGAGGTCGGCGAAGGCCGCGTTGTGCGGGAAGACGTCGTCGGGGCCGCCGAGCCCGAGCGACGGGTGGATCGACGGGACGAGCCGACTGACGTTGCCCATGTCGGTCGACGGGCCACCCTGCGGCGGTGCGGCCGGCGGCGGGATCTCGTGGCCGCGCGCGGCGAACGCCTCCGTCCAGCGCGAGGTCAGGGCCGTGTTGGTCTGCAGCGGCAGGTACGGCGGGACGGGGTCGAGGTCGATCTCGGCGCGGGTCCCCGTCGCGAGGGCGGCCCCTTCGAGCGCCGCCACGACACGGTCGGTCAGTTCCCGGAGCGCCGGGACGTCGGCCGAGCGGACGTAGAACAGCGCCGACGCCCGCTCCGGGACGATGTTGGGCGCGGCACCGCCGTCCGTGATGATCCCGTGGATGCGGTCGGTCGGCAGGATGTGCTGACGCAGCTGCGCGACGCCCTGGTACGCCGTCACGACGCCGTCGAGCGCGTTGCGACCGAGCCAGGGCGCGCCCGCGGCGTGTGCCGCGCGGCCGTGGAACGTCACCGCGATCCGTCGCACCCCGGTCGTGCGCTGACCGAGAATCGAACTCGTACCTGATCCGCTGGACGGATGGACCATGCCCGCGGCATCCACGTCGTCGAAGCCCCCGGCGCGGATGATCAGCTCCTTGCCGCCGCCGTTCTCCTCCGCGGGGGTGCCGACGAGGGACAGGCGACCGCCGCGGCTCCGGGCGATCGGGGCCGCGGCGAGGAACGCCCCGACCGCGACGGCGGCGATGATGTTGTGCCCGCACGCGTGGCCGATGCCCGGCAGCGCGTCGTACTCGGCGATGATCGCGAAGTGCGGGACGGATGCCGGGGCCTCCGCTCCGGCATCACCGGCATCCGCGGCCCCTGCGGGAGCAGAACCCGCGACCGCCCGCAGCGCGGTATCGAGCCCGAAGGCACCGACCTCGGCATCCACCCCGTGCGCAGCGAGGAGCGCCGCGATCCGCGCGACCGAGACGCGTTCCTCGAATCCGATCTCGGGCTCGTCGTGCAGGTCGCGGGCGAGCCGGGCGAGTTCGGGCCGCAGACGCTCGACGGCGGCCGCGATCTCGGCATCCGTCGGCACAGCGGGCGCCGGCACTGCAGGCGCCGCGGCGGGCCGCTCCGAGGGCGCGTCGACGCTCACAGCTCGACGAGGTCGCCGGTGGCTGTGCGCAGCGTCAGGCGGAAGCCCGCTTCGTCGCCCGCGACGACCTCCGCCACCCCGTCGCCGAGCCCGTACGCGCCGAGGATCTGCCGGAGCGGTGCCGGGTCGGGTTCGGTGCGCACGAGGGACACGAGTTCGATCGTCGGGATGTCGCTCAGCCCCGGCTGCGGGGTCGTCCCCCAGTCGATGAGGAACGGCACGTCGATGCGGCGGTGCTCGCCGCGCGTGAGCCGCCACTCGAGCAGCGTGCCGTCGGGCGTGCGGCGCGACAGGTCGCTCACGTCGCCCGGGTCGTAGCCGCCGGCGCGCGCCGTCGCGACAGTCGCCTCGATGTCGGCCGGGTGCACGGCGTATGCCTGCACGCGCGGGGCGGTCAGCGTCGAGATGCCGAAAGTCTCGGGTAGCTCCGGCTCGGCGCGGTCGGGGTTGGGTCCGATCAGCTCGATGTACTGCGGGCCGCGCGCGCCGTCGACGGTCAGTGCGACGAGGGCGTTGGCGGTGCCGGTGGGGTGCGCTCCGCCGGGCGCGGCGACGACGCCGGTCCGGTCGGCGAACCAGTCGACGAGCCCCTGGAGGTCGGAGCCGGCGATCACGACGTGGTCGAGAAGGGTGGGGATGCTCATGCGAGTCCTTGCTTTCGGGGGAATGTCTGTCGGGGGAATGCCTGTTGCGGGATGCCTGCAGGGCAGCTGTCGGCAAGGGGAACGACTAGCGGGTGACGCGTCGGCCGGGGACCTCGGGCTCGCCGAGCGACAGCATGAGCCGGTTCGCCCAGTTGAAGAAGGCGGCGCCGCCGATGACGTCGACGATCTCGGCGTCGTCGAGGCCCGCCGCGCGCAGGCGCGCGATGTCCGCGGCGCCGAACGCGAGGGGCGTGTCGGCGAGGGCGACGGATGCCGCGACGACGGCGTTCCAGGTCTCGTCGCCCAGGTCGGCGTCCGTTCCTTCGTCGAGCAGGCGTTGGATGTCCGCCTCGCGACCCGACTCGCGGGTGGCCGACGCGGCGTGCACAGAGGCGCAGAAGACGCACCCGTTGTGGCGGGACGTGGCCGCAGCGGCGAGTTCGCGCTCGGCGCGACCGATGCCGCCCGACACGTTGTAGAAGATGTCGAGGTCCGTGAGCGTACGGGCACGCAGCGCCTCGGGGTCGCGGGCGAGGAGCCGGAAGTAGGGCATCTTCGTACGCGCCGGCTCGATGAGCGCGTCGCGCTGGAGGTCGGTGAGGTCCTCCTCGGCGACCGGTAGCAGCCACGGCACCCAGCCGAGCCCCTGCTGGGTGAACTCCTCGGGGCGGGCGAGCTCGGGGTACGAAGTGACGATCTCGGTCATGTCAGGCTCCCTCGGTGACGGCGGCGGAGACGGCGGCTGCGGTGGATGCCGCGGCGGCGGCGGTCGCGGAGGCCGCCGCGAGCACGCGGAGCCCCCACGCGACACGCAACTGGAACGTCAGGAAGGCCACGAGCTGCGAGAGCGACACGATGTCGTCGGCGCTCCACCCGGCATCCACGAGCGCCTGCAGCGCCTCCGCACGCGCCTCGCGCGGACGGAAGACGAGCAGGTGCGTGTGCGCGAACGCCGCCGAGAGGCGCTCGCCGAGCGCCTGCGCGGTCGCCGTGTCGGGGCTCCACCGGAGGCCCTCCGCCGATTCGCTCCGCAGGTTCGGTTCGCGGTAGCCGCCGAAGGGTCCGGTCGCGGCGGCGACCGTCGCGGCATCCGCCACGACGGCTTCGAGCTCGGGAGCCTCGTCGCCGAGGAGGTCGCCGTAGAACGCCTCGGCGGCGTCGAACCCGTGCAACCGCGCGACGAAGAGCGCGACGGCGTACCGCTCGGCGAGCGGGAACGTCCCGGGTGCGGTGGGTTCGAGCAGCGCCTCGAAGCT
Source organism: Microbacteriaceae bacterium PS02067 (assembly GCA_029960085.1). Taxonomy (GTDB): domain Bacteria; phylum Actinomycetota; class Actinomycetes; order Actinomycetales; family Microbacteriaceae; genus Microbacterium. Next base: position 11,643 of record JASCPG010000029.1, read on the forward strand.
GCGCTGGGCGTTCGCGCGGGCCTGCGCGCGCTGATCGCGCACGGCCGCGAGGGGATCGGCGGGGCCGATCCCGGCGAGCAGGTCGATGATGTCGGCGGCGGGGGCGCTCATGCGTGTCCTTCCGTAGGGATGCCGGCGAGGGTGAGCGGCCGGTGCGCACGATGGAGGTCGGCGGCGGCATCCGGTCCGACGTCGAAGCCGAGTCGGGGCGCGACCTCTTCGGCGAGGAGCTGCAGCGACCGCAGGGTCAGCTCGTGGGTCGCGGCGATCGAGTGCACCTGGAACGACACGTCGCTCGCGGCGGGGAGGGTCTCGTCGGCGGCGAGCGAGGCGACGACCTCGTCGACCGTGCCGACGTGGGTGTCGGTGATGCGGACGAGGTCGTCGAGCGAGAGGTCGTCGGCGTCGAGGCGGAAGAAGGTGCGCGCGAGGTGACGCAGGCCGTCGCCGGCCAGTTCGAGGGCGCGGGTGCGGTTCTCGGGGTCGACGACGAGTGCCGTGCGCGAGGCGAGCACACGCACGGGCGCGCCGTCCGGAAGCGCCGCACGGTACGCGTCGATGATCGGCAGCTGCACCTCGTGCAGCGGGGCGTCCGGGGTCTCGGCAGGGCGCGGCTGCGTGCGCGAGAGCAGCAGTCCGTCGCCGCGTTCGCCCGCCCGGCGTCCGCCGTCGGCGGAGAACGTCGCCTGCCAGATGCGCGAGGACAGGTCGCCGGCGGAGGGGTAGATGCGGGACTCGGTGCCGCGGATGCCCCGGTCCTCCAGGGCATCCAGGAGCACCTCGAAGTGCTCTTCGAAGATCTCGCGGCGACGGTCGGACTCGCGCCCGAACGCGGCGAACGACGACGGCGTGCCGCCGGTCGCGAGCCCCAGCTGCACGCGCCCGCCGCTCAGCTGGTCGAGCACCGTCGCATCCTCCGCGACCCGGAGCGGATCGTCGAGCGGGAGCGTGATGACGCCCGTCGCGAGGGCGATGCGGCTCGTGCGCTCTGCGACGGCGGCGAGCAGCACGAACGGCGAGGGCAGCCCGCCTTCGTGCTCACCGAAGTGGTGCTGCGCGAGCCACGCCGAGGCGAAGCCGCTCTGTTCGGCCTGCACGATCTGCTCGATCGCGAAGCGGTAGCGGTCGGCGGCGGACGCCTCTTCGAGGAGGCGACTGAAGTAGCCGAGACGGGGGCCGCTCATGCGGGGACCTCTTCCTTGCGGGGGGCGGATGGACGCGATGCCGACTGTCCCCGAAGCGACGCTCCGGGGATCGCGGCGAGCAGTTCACGTGTATAGGCGTGCTGCGGGTGATCGAACACCGCGGCGGCGGCGCCGTGCTCGACCTGCGTGCCGCGGCGGAGCACCGAGACGGTGTCGGCGATCTGGCGCACGACGGCGAGGTCGTGCGAGATGAACACGTACGTGAGCCCCAGCTCGGCCTGCAGCCGCGCGAGCAGGCGCAGGATCTGGGCCTGCACCGTCACGTCGAGGGCGGAGACCGCCTCGTCGAGCACGACCAGTTCGGGTTCGACGATGAGGGCGCGCGCGATCGCGACCCGCTGACGCTGCCCGCCGGAGAGTTCCCGCGGATGCCTCGACCCGAGCTCGGGCGCGAGTGCGACGAGTTCGAGATGATGCGCGACCCGGTCCGCGCGCTCGGCACGCGACCCGATCCCGAAGTTGCGCAGCGGCTCGGCGAGGATATCGGCGATGCTCTGGCGCGGATCGAGCGACGCGTACGGATTCTGGTACACGAGCTGCGTGCTGCGGTGGAACGCCCGCCGGGCGCGACCGCCGGCGAGTGCCGTGACCTCCGTGCCGCCGACCCGGATGCCGCCGCGGGTCGGCCGGTTGAAGCCCGCGATGGAGCGACCCGTGGTCGTCTTGCCCGACCCGGACTCCCCCACGAGGGCGTGGGTCGTGCCGCGCGCGACGGTGAACGACACGTCGTCGACGGCGAGGAGCGGAGACCGCCCCGCGCGGACGAACTCCTGCGTGAGACCGGACACCTCGACGAGCGGCTCCCCCGTGGCGGAGACGGAGGCATCCGGCGCCGCCCGTTCGACGACGCGCGCGAGCGACGGCGCGTCGGCGAGGAGGGTGCGCGTGTAGGGCGAACGGGGCGCGGCGAGGACGCCTGCCGTCGGGCCCGCCTCCTGCACCTGACCGCCGCGCATCACGACGAGCGCATCGGAGCGGTCGGCAGCGACGGCGAGATCGTGCGTGATGAACAGGATGCCCATGCCGGTTTCGGTGCGCAGTTCGTCGAGCAGGTCGAGCACCGTCCGCTGCACGGTGACGTCGAGCGCGCTCGTCGGCTCATCGGCGATGATCAGCTCCGGCCGGAGGGCGAGAGCAGCGGCGATCAGCACGCGCTGACGCATCCCACCGGACAGTTCGTGCGGGTACTGCCGCGCCCGGGTCTCGGGGTCGTCGATGCCGACGCGCTCGAGCAGGTCGATGACCCGCGCGCGGATCTTGGCGCGGTCCTTCCACCCGTGGATGCGCAGGGCTTCGCCGACGCTCCAGCCGATCGTCGCGACCGGGTTGAGCGAGTTGCCCGGGTCCTGCGGGATCAACGCGATGCAGCGGCCGCGGAGATGACGCCACCTCCGCTCCGACAGGCCGACGAGGTCCGTCAGCCCGTCGGTGCGCTCGGTGAGGCGGATGCTCCCGGCGGAGACGTGGCCGTTGGATGCCAGCAGACCGATGACCGTCTGGGCGACGGTGGTCTTGCCCGAACCGGATTCACCGACGAGGGCGGTGACCGACCCCGCTTCGACGTCGAACGAGACGCCACGGACGGCGTCGACCGTACCCCGACGCGTGCGGTACTGGACGGCGAGGTCACGGATGGACAGCAGTGGCTGCGCACTCATGCGGTATCCCCTCCTCGAAGCGCCTGACTGAGACGGTTGGTCGCCAGTACGACGAGCACGACGACGATGCCGGGGAGCACCGTGAGCCACCACGCGGTCGCGACGTAGTTGCGCCCCTCCGCGATGAGGAGGCCCCATTCGGGTGTCGGCAGCGGGGCGCCGTACCCGAGGAAGCCGAGGGTCGAGATCTGCAGGATGGCCGAACCGAACTGCAGCGCCGCGAGAGCGATCACCGGTGTGAGCGAGTTGGGCAGGATGTGCCGCCACAGGACGCCGAAGAACGTGCCACCCGAGCCGTACGCGGCCTCGACGAAATCGGTCACCCGCACGCTCACGACGCGCGAGCGCGCGAGTCGGGCGAACACCGCGATCGAGGTGACGCCGACCGCGACGGCCGCACTGGTCGTGCCGAAGCCCAGGAGGATCACGACGCTGAGCGAGAGGAGCAGGGCGGGGATCGCGAGCAGGACGTCGACGACGCGCATGAGCACCTCGTCGACCGCACCGCCCACGGCCCCGGCCGCGAGCCCGATCGCCGTGCCGACGACGAGGCCGACGAGGACGGCGACCAGGGCGCCGATGATCGACTGCGATGCGCCGTAGACGACGCGGGCGTAGAGGTCGCGGCCTGTCGCGTCGGTGCCGAACCAGTGTTCGGCGCTCGGTGCCTGGAGTGCGGGCGCGACGGTCTCGGTGGGGTCCTGCCCCGTGAACAGGCCCGGGAACAGCGCCCACAGCAGAGCGACGAGGATCACGATCGCGGGGAGGACGAAGCCGACGCGCGAGAGGAGGTTCCTCCACCGGAGGCGGCGGTCCGCGGCAGGGCCCGGCTCGGTGCCGGTGTCTCCGGCGAGACCGGCGGTCGTGGCGAGGGCGGTCATCGGTTCCCTCCTCGGGCTACGACGGCGGGGGCAGGGGTCGCGGCGGGGGCGGGTGTCGCTCCCGCGGATGGACCGACCGTGGCATCCACGAGCTCGTCGACGGCGCGCTCGGCGGCCGCGGCGTCTGTCGCCGGCCCGGCATCCCCGGCGCCTCCGGCACCACGTCGACGGGATCCGGCGCGAAGACGTGCATCGAGCATGGGGAACAGCAGGTCGACGATCAGGTTGATGCCGACGAACGCGACGGTCGAGATGACGACGACGGCGAGGAGCACGGGGGTGTCGCGGTTCGCGACCGCCTGCGCTGTGAGCTGGCCGATGCCCGCGCGGGCGAACACGGTCTCGGTCACGACGGCGCCGCCGACGAGCTCGCCGAACAGCAGGCCCGCCATCGTGAGGGTCGGCAGGAGGGCGTTCCGGGCGACGTTGCGCCACAGCAGCCACGAGGTGCTCGCCCCGCGGGCGCGGACGACCGCGACGAACGGCTGCTCGCGCACCTCGTCGATCGAGCGCATGAGCACTTGCGACAGCGGCGCGGCGATCGGGATCGCCAGGGTGACGACCGGCAGGATGAGCGCCTGCACCGGGTCTGCGCCGATGACGGGCACGAGCCCGAGCCGGAACGAGAAGATCTGGATGAGGATGATCCCGATCCAGAACACCGGCAGCGAGACGAACAGCGGCGGGATGCCGCGGAAGACGCGCCGCAGCACGCCACCGGCGCCGTAGGTCGCCGTGAAGGCGATCGTCACGGCGAGGAAGACGGCGAGCGCGAGCCCCAGCGCGGCGAGTGTCAGCGTCGGGGGCAGGGCCGTCGCGATGAGGTCCGAGACGGCGGCGCCGCTCGCGACCGAGTAGCCGAAGTCACCCGTGAGGAAGCCCGCGATCGAGCGGACGTACTGCACGAAGAGCGGCTGGTCGGCGCCGAGCGACTCCCGGATCGCCTCGATCTGCTCGGGCGTGAGACCGAGCTCGGGGCTCCCGTACCGGGCGACGACGGCATCGCCCGGGAGCGCGGCGAGCAGCAGGTAGGCCGCCGTGTAGGCCAGAGCGAGGACGAGCACCGCCTGGCCCACACGACGAAGGACGTACGACATGGATTCTCCGTGGACGAGTCTTTCTGCGGGACTGTCAGCCCGCGAGCCAGGTCGAGTAGAACGACGGGCGTCCGACCGACTCGGTCTCGAAGCCGTGCACCTTGGCGGTGAGGCCGAAGACCTGCGGCTCCTCGAAGATCGGAAGGATGTACGCGTTCTCGGCGAGGTAGTTCTGCGCCGCCTCGGAAGCCGCCTGACGCTCGGGGGTGGTGGGCTCCGATGCGATCGCCGAGAGCAGCGTGTCGAGCTCCGGGTCGCCCACCGAACCGTCGGCCGGGTTGAGGTTCAGCAGCGTGTTGCGGTTCTTGGAGAAGTACTGCGACTTCAGCACATCGAAGTCCGCGCGGCCGACCATCGAGTGGTACACCTGGATCGTGCTCTGATCGGTGGATGCCTTCGTCTGCGCGGCCATGTCGCCCGCGAAGAGGTTGACGGTGATGCCGAGCTTGCCGAGCTGCTCCTGGATGAGGGTCACGACCTCCTTCGAGCGCGGCTGCGGGAGCGCCTCGTTGAAGGTGAGTGTGAGCTTCTCGCCGTCCTTCTCGCGCACGCCGTCCGAGCCGAGCTTCCAGCCGGCCTCGTCGAGCAGCGACGCCGCCTTCTTCGCGTCGTACGCGTAGTACGACGACGTGTCGAGGTAGCCGAGCGCCGTCTTGGCGAGCGCGCCGGTGGCGAGCGGGTAGTTCTTCGTGAAGAGGGTGTCGACGATCTGCTGCCGGTCGATGCCCGCGATGATCGCCTGGCGGACGCGCACGTCTTCCAGGCGCGGCTCGCGGAACCTGAAGCTCAGCCCGTTGTTCACGCCGTTGGTGGCCGCGGCGTGCAGCGACAGCCCGCCGGCGGCGAACTGGGCCTCGTCGGGGGCGGGTATGTTCCGGGCGATGTCCGCCTGGCCCGCGACGACAGTGCCGACGCGCACGCTGTTCTCCGCGGCGACGACGTAGTCGACGCCGGCGAGGTACGCGGCGCCCTGGTGCGCGGCCGACTTGGGCGCCCAGTTGTAGTCCTTGCGGGCGGTGACGCTCGTCTTCGTGCCGATCTGCTCGTCGGAGATGACGAACGGGCCGCTGCCGATGATCTCCTTCGCGTTGCCGGGGCCGAACTTCTCGCTGCTGCGGTCGAGCGTCGCGTCGGAGAGGAGCCCCGAGTTGATCGTCGAGACCGCCTGCGCGAAGCCGGGCGAGGGCGCCGTGAAGGAGAAGACGACCGTGTGATCGCCCGTGACCTCGCCGTGGTCGTAGTTGTTGATCGCCTCGGACACGGGAAGAGCGCGGTCCTTGTCGCCCTTTCCGTACAGGTCGATGTTCTTGACGACGTTCGCGGCCGTCAGCGGCGTGCCGTCCGAGTACGTGACGTCGGTGCGCAGGTTGAAGGTGTACTGCGTGGCATCCGCGTTGACGGTGTAGTCGGTCGCGATCCACGGCTCGAGCTCGAGGGTCTCGGGGTTCTGGTACAGCAGGCGGTCGGTGATGTTGTTCACGATGCCGCCGTTGGGGTAGAAGCCCGCGGACGGCGGGTACAGCGTCGTCCAGGTCTGCGGCTCGAGATAGGTCAGCGTGCCGCCGGACTGCGGCTGCGCCGAGGCGTCGCCTGACGGAGAGGCGGCGCCGACGGCCGAGCACCCTGCGGCGAGCAGGGCGATCGCGGCAGCGACGGCGGTCGTCGCGAGGGTGCGGGCGAAGCGGGGCATCGGGTCTCCTGGCGGGTATCGCCGCGCGTGCGGCGGTGGAAGAGGTGCGACGATCACCTCACCACGGGCCGCCGCACGCCCGGAAACCGGGTGGTTACAGACGGTAAGAAGCCGTCACCGTTCGTCACACGGCGCCACAAAACCACCCGAGCGGGCCGCGCGCGCATCGCGCGGGGTACCCTGCGGTTCGACTCCAGCGCGACCAACTCCGCAGAATGTCACGAACTCCGCACCCGGATGCCAGATGCAGTGCGGGGTACGTGCAGATCTGCGGAGTTCGTGAGGTCCGCGGAGCACCGGGCGCGGGGCGCGGGTCAGGAGGAGCGCGTGAGGAGCGCGACGGGGTAGTCCGCAAGCACCTGCGCGAGGGGCGCGTGCCCGCCGGCGACCTCGCGACCGGTCAGTTCGTCGCGCCAGACACCCGCGGGGAGCATCGCCGCGGTGTCGCCCCAGCCTCCGCGCCGGGCGAGCCCGAACGGCAGGCGCGTCGCGAGGGCGACGGCGCCGCCCCGGTCGAACGCGATGACGTGGTCGGATGCCTCGCCCACCGCCTCCAGCGGGGTGTACCGCGTGAACAGGTCGGGCCGGTCGCGGCGCAGCCGCAGCGCCCGCGAGACGAGGAGGAGCTTCGCGGCGCCGGACTCGTCGAGCGGCGGCTGCCACCCGCCGTCGATCCGTGCGAGTAGCTCGCGGCGGACGGCGTAGTCGACGAGGCGACGGTTGTCCGGGTCGACGAGGGAGTGGTCCCACAGCTCCGTCCCCTGGTACACGTCGGGGATGCCCGGGCCGGCGAGCTGCAGGAGCTTCGCCGAGAGGGAGTTCGACCGACCGGCATCCGTGATCTCGGCGACGAACGCCTCGATCACGGGCCGCGCCGCACCGAAGGCGGCATCCACGAGCGCGTGCGCACGGGCCTCGAACGCCGCGTCCGGGCTCTCCCAGGTCGTGCCGACGGCACTCTCGCGGGCGGCCTTCTCGACGTAGCCGTGCAGGCGTTCGGCGGTCGCGGGCCACGCCCCGACGACGGCCTGCCACAGCAGGTTGTCGAGCGGCCCGTCGCCCGTCGAGGCGATCGCGCGAAGGCCTGAGAGCGTCGCGGCCCACCGCTCCGGCACCTCGGCGAGCACGGCGAGGCGCGCGCGGGTGTCCTCGGAGCGCTTCGTGTCGTGCGTCGTCAGGGCCACGAGTGCGTCCGGCCAGGATGCCTGTCGCCGCGCGAACGCCGCGTGCAGGTCGGTGACCGAGGCGGCGAAGTGCGACGGGTCGCCGCCGACCTCCGTTAGCGAGGTGAGCCGGCTGAACCGGTAGAACGCCCGGTCTTCGACGCCCTTCGCCATGACGGGCCCCGTCGTCTGCATGAACCGCCGCGAGAACTCCGCCCCCGGCTCGGCGACGAGCGGTGCGAGGGCGGCGATCGCCGGGGCGAGGTCGGGGCGGCGAGCGGATGCCCGGGCCGCGGCATCCGTCACGTGGTCCTGCCCGGCGGGGAGGTAGGCCCGGTAGACGGCGAATGCGGCGAGGAGTTCGGCGAGCGCATCGCGGGCGACGTCCGCTCCGAGACTGTCGCGCACCTCGGCAGGCAGACACCGGACGAGCCGCGCCACTTCCGCCGCCTGCGACGTGTCGGCGATGTCGCGCTTCGTCCCGGCGATCATGTCGGCCCAGTCGGCAGGTTGCCCGCGCAGTGCCGTGTCGATGTCGGTGAGCGCGGCCTCGCCGGCGGGATCGACGAACACACGGTCGATCTCCCCGAGCGCGTCGTACCCCGTGGTCCCCGCCGTCGCCCACCAGCCGGGGAGCTCTTCGCCGGGCTCGAGGATCTTCTCGACGACGGTGTACACGCCGCCGGCCGCCCCCGCGAGCCGGTCGAGGTAGCCGCCGGGGTCGGCGAGACCGTCGGGGTGGTCGATCCGCAGCCCGTCGACGAGGCCCTCACGCAGCCAGCGCAGGATCTCGACGTGCGACGCGTCGAACACGGCATCGTCCTCGACGCGCACGCCCGCGAGCGAGGTGACGGTGAAGAAGCGCCGGTAGTTCAGGACCTCCTCGGTGCGACGCCAGAAGCACAGCTCCCAGTGCTGCCGTGCGAGCACGTCGCGCACGGCCGCGGCATCCGTCGTCGCGCGCAGCGGCGCCGTTCCGGGCGCGAGCGGCAGCACGAGGTCGAAGTACCGCGCCGTCCCGAAGCCCCCGAATCCGCCGGAGTCGACCGCGTCATCTGCCAGGGGCGGCGAGACCTCGAGCTGCCCCGCTGCGAGCACCGCGTCGAGCTCGTCGCCGAGCACCGGCAGCTGCACCCGACCGCCGCCGTGCGCCCAGTCGATGTCGAAGGATGCCGCGTGCGCGGAACCCTCGCCGTGGGTCAGGACATCGGCCCACCACGGGTTCTCCGCCGGCGCGGCGACGCCCTGATGATTGGGGACGATGTCCACGAGGATGCCGAGGTCCCGCGCCCGCGCCGCCGCCGAGAAGCGCGCGAGGCCCTCCGCGCCGCCGCGCGACTCGTCCACCCGCGTCGGATCGACGACGTCGTACCCGTGCTCGGAGCCCGCCGCGGCCTGCAGGATCGGCGACAGGTACGCCCACGAGACGCCGAGGTCGCGGAGGTACCCGGTGACGTCCGCCGCGGCATCCAGGTCGAACGCTTCGCGCACCTGCAGCCGGTACGTCGAACGGGGCACGCGCGTCATGGTCAGTGCGGCAGCTCGGCGTGCGGCGCGGGCGAGCGGACGATGTCGATCGGCGATGTGAACGCGGCGAGCGACGCGGCCACGGAGTGGTCGGTGCTTCCCGCGACCTCCTCCTCGTAGTCGCGGAGGACCATGAGCGAACGGCCCTCCACGGCGAGCTGGTCGCCTCCGTCGCGCGGGTTGCCGTCGGTGTACTCGCCGGTCGTGTCGACGACGACCTCCCACTTCGGGCTGAACTCTGCGCGCGGGATCGTGAACGACACGGTGTCATCGCCCGCGTTGAACAGGATGAAGAAGTGCCGGTCGCTGATCTCCTCGCCGCGCCGGTCGCGCTCGCGGATGCCTCCGCCGTTGAGGAACACGCCGACCGCGCGACCGAAGCCGGACTCCCAGTCCTCGGGCTGCATCTCCGTGCCGTCGGGGCGCAGCCACGCGATGTCGGGGATGGGGGCGCCCTCCTCGCGCTTGACCGGACGGCCGTTGAAGAACCGGCTGCGGCGGAACGTGGGGTGCTCGCGGCGCAGGCGCGTGAGCGCGCTGGTGAACTCCACGAGCGGCTGGTCGACGTGCTCCCAGTCGACCCACGTGATCTCGTTGTCCTGCGCGTAGCCGTTGTTGTTGCCCTGCTGCGTGCGGCCGAGCTCATCGCCGTGCGCGATCATGGGGACGCCCTGGCTGAGCAGGAGCGTGGCGAGGAAGTTCCGCTGCTGCCGGGCGCGCAGGGTCAGGATCGCGGGGTCGTCCGTCGGGCCCTCGACGCCGCAGTTCCACGAGCGGTTGTGCGACTCGCCGTCGTTGCCGTCTTCGCCGTTCGCGTCGTTGTGCTTCTCGTTGTACGAGACGAGGTCGCGGAGGGTGAAGCCGTCGTGCGCGGTGACGAAGTTGATGGATGCCACGGGCCGCCGCCCGTCGTGCTCGTACAGGTCGGCCGAACCCGTCAGCCGCGACGCGAACTCGCCGAGGGTCGACGGCTCGCCGCGCCAGAAGTCGCGGACGGTGTCGCGGTACTTGCCGTTCCACTCCGTCCACTGCGGCGGGAAGTTCCCGACCTGGTAGCCGCCCGGCCCGAGGTCCCACGGCTCGGCGATGAGCTTCACCTGGCTGATCACCGGGTCCTGCTGCACGATTTCGAAGAAGGACGCGAGGCGGTCCACTTCGTAGAACTCGCGCGCGAGCGTCGCCGCGAGGTCGAACCGGAACCCGTCGACGTGCATCTCGAGCACCCAGTACCTCAGCGAGTCCATGATGAGCTGCAGCGTGTGCGGGTTCCCGACGTTCATGCTGTTGCCGGTGCCCGTGTAGTCCGTGTAGTACCGCTTGTCGGTCTCTTCGAGCCGGTAGTACGCCTCGTTGTCGATCCCGCGCATCGACAGGGTCGGGCCCATGTGGTTGCCCTCGGCGGTGTGGTTGTACACGACGTCGAGGATCACCTCGATGCCCGCGGCGTGCAGTGCCCGCACCATGCCCTTGAACTCCTGCACCTGCTGGCCGCGCTGGCCGGAGGAGGCATACGTGTTCTGCGGCGCGAGGAAGGCGATCGTGTTGTAGCCCCAATAGTTCGACAGCCCCTTCTCCTGCAGCGTCGAATCGTTCACGAACTGGTGCACGGGCATGAGCTCGATCGCCGTGACGCCGATGCGCTTCAGGTGCTCGATGATGACGGGGTGCGCGATCGCGCTGTACGTCCCGCGGATCTCTTCGGGGATGTCCGGATGCCGCTGAGTGAGGCCCTTCACGTGCGCTTCGTAGATCACCGACTCGGCGTACGGGGTCTTCGGCAGCCGGTCGCCGGCCCAGTCGAAGAACGGGTTGATGACGACGCCCTTCATCATCGCGGCCGCGGAGTCGTCGTCGTTGCGCGCGTCGGGGTCGCCGAACGTGTACCCGAACACCGACTGGTTCCACTCGACCTGGCCGTCGACGGCCTTCGCGTACGGGTCCAGCAGCAACTTGCTCGGATTGAAGCGCTGACCGGATGCCGGATCGTTCGGCCCGTACACGCGGTACCCGTAGCGCTGACCGGGCTGGATCGTCGGCAGGTAGGCGTGCCAGACGTGGGCATCCACGTCGCGCAGTTCGACGCGCGTCTCCTTGCCGCGGTCGCCGAACAGGCACAGCTCCACCCGCTCCGCGCCCTCACTGAACAGGGCGAAGTTCGTTCCACTGCCGTCGAACGTCGCCCCCAACGGATACGCCGACCCGGGCCATACCTGCATGCACATCTCCCCTGTCCGAGGCTTTCAGCCTAGGCGCAGCAGGTTTCGGGCGGGTATCGGGCGCCTCAGCGCAGCGCCAACTGCTCGTCGAGATAGTCGGCGAGGCGGCGCGGCGCCCCCGTCGTCGACCACTGCACGTGCGGGATGCCCGACACGAGCGACAGCGGTCCGGATGCCTCGCCGCGGGCGAGGGCGTCGAGGTCGATGAGTGCTGCCCCCACGTGGACGACCTCGCCTTCGGAGAAGCCGCCGCGCGCGGCGGCCGCGGCCCGCTCGGATCGCTCGCGCTGAGCCTGCGCGGTGTAACCGCGGATCGCCTCGGCGCGCGCCCGGAGCACCTCGCCCGTCGCGTACACCCGGGCATCCCCGATCAGGAGGACGCCGACGTGCCAGGCGGAGCCGACCGGCACGATGCGCGGGGCGCGCCCGAAGCCGAGGAGCTTCCGCGCGGCCGCCCAGTCGCCCAGGCGCTCCTGGGGTGAGCCCGCGAGGCGGGCGCGGGCGGCTTCGAACAGCGCCGAGGCATCCACCGTCACGCCTCGTCCGGGATGGCCTCGCCCGGGATCACATCGTGCGGGTCGCCCGCGTCGCCCTCGCCCCCGGCCACCTCGTCGGCCGCCGCGGAACCGCGCAGAGCCATCGCGATGAGCGGGAACAGCAGGACCGAGAGCATGCCCGCGCCCACGAGCACGGAGGCGAGCCCGCTCGAGATGAGCTGCTGCTTCACGCCGATGCCGGTCACGGCGACGATGATCGGCAGCCCCGTCGCGCCGAGCAGCATGAGGGCGGTCTTCGTCCGGCCGTCCGAGCCCGCGGGCGCGGCGAGGGTCGAGGGCAGGCCCCGCACGAAGAGCATCACGACGAGTGCGACCGGCACGAGCGCGAGCAGGCGCGGATCGGCGAGGAGCGCGCCGAGGTCGAACGTGACGCCCGTGTAGATGAAGAAGAGCGGCACCAGGAAGCCGAAGGCGAGCCCCTCGATCTTGCTCTCGACGGCCTCGTGGTCGAGCGGGTCGGCGTCGCGCATGAGAAGGCGCCACACGATCCCGGCTGCGAAGGCTCCGAGCAGCATGTCGAGGTCGAGCACGATGCTGAGGGCGACGAGGCCCAGGAGGATCAGGATGACGACGCGCACGGCGAACTGCCCCGATGTGTGCAGCGTCGCGTTCACGAAGCGGTGGAGCGCGCCGCGCGGCCCCTTGAGGGCGTACCAGACGGCGCCGGCCGTGATGAGCAGGAACCCGACGAGAACGAGGGCCGCGGGCCCGGGACGATGCCCGCTGAGCAGGATCGAGATGGCGATCAGCGGACCGAACTCGCCCACGGCGCCGAGGGCGCTCGCGGCCTTGCCGAACGGGGTCTTCAGCTCGCCCGCATCGCGGAGGATCGGCAGGAGCGTGCCGAGAGCGGTCGACGACAGCGCGATCCCCACGACGATCGCGCCGAGTCCCGGCGTGATGAGGAACCCGACGGCGACGGCGAGCGCCAGCGAGATGATCCAGCCGAGGTTCGCGCGCCGGCCCGTGCGTCCCCGGAGACCCGCGAAGTCGATCTCGGTGCCGGCGACGAAGAAGAGCATCGCGAGACCGAACTGGCTGAGAAGCCCGATGTACTGATTCGGCCCGGTCCAGCCGAGGACGCTCGGCCCGACGAGGATGCCGAGGACGAGCTCGAACACGACGACGGGGACGGGCAGCCACGGGCGGATCGCGCGGGCGGCGAGCGGGGCGAGCACCGCCAGCAGCGGAATCAGCACGATCGTGCCGACCAGGTCAGTCACCGTGGTGTCCCTTCCGTTCCCGCGGGACGCGTGCCGCGCTCATCGCGGCCCGGGCCGCACGGTCAGGTCGCTGATCACCGCGTCGGGCGGCAGGTCGAACGCCGTGAGGATCGCCGTCGCGACGGAGGCCGGGTCGATCCACCGCTCGGCGTCGTAGGGCGCGCCCTCCTGCCGGTGGACCTCCTCCTGCATCGGCGTCGCGGTGCGCCCCGGGTAGATGCTCGTCACCCGCACGCCATGGGCCGCCTCTTCACCGCGCAGGGCGTCGGCGAGCGCCTTCAGGCCATGTTTGGATGCCGCGTACGCCGCCCACTCGGGGTGCGCGGAAAGACCCGCCCCCGAGTTCACGAAGAGCACCTGCCCGTGCGCGGCGCGCAGGCGCGGCAGGAGCACGCGGGTGAGTTCGGCGGGCGCGACGAGGTTGACGGCGAGCTGGCTCCTCCAGGCGACGAGGGGCAGGTCGGCGACGGTGCCGAGGCTGACGACACCTGCCGCGTGGATCACGCCGTCGATCCTGTCCGGCAGCGCGGCCTCGGCCACGGCGTCTGCGATCGCCTCGGGTCGCGCGAGGTCGGCGACGATCGGCACGCTGCCGGGGAACTCGCGGGCGAGGTCATCCGCGCGGGTCAGGTCCCGCGCGACGAGCACGAGTCGGTCGCCCCGGGCGTGGAGGGCCGCCGCGACGAGCCGCCCGATGCCGGAGCCGGCGCCCGTGACGACGACGGTGCGGGGCGGGACGTCGGTTGTCATGGCATCCATCCTCCCACCGCGCGGCCGACCGCTCCGCGGTTCAGGCGCCGCTCAGATGCCTCCGTCGATGGAGCGGGTGTACTCGCCGGGCTCCTCGGGCACCATGACCGGGGTGTCGCGGTTGAGGCTCTGGCCGCGGAAGAACGGCTTCGAGCGGGGGAACAGATACCAGATGAACATCAGCACGACGCCGAGGAGGAGCGCGCCGATCCCGACGACGAACGTGCCCCCGATCCCGAGGAGGACCGTGTTCCCGTAGTCGACGTCCCACATGTCGACCGCGGACTGCACGAACGCGTAGGTGAGGAGGAGCCCGCCGAGGAGCGGGAAGATCCCCCGGAACCACAGGTCGCGCGCCGAGTTCCTGAGCTCGCGCCGGTAGTACCAGACGCAGGCGAAACCGGTGATCGCGTAGTAGAACGCGATCGCGAGGCCGAGCGAGGCGATCGAGTCCTGCAGGATGTTGTCGCTGATGAGCGTCATGCCGACGTAGTACGCGGATGCGACGACACCGCCCACGATCGTCGAGAACGACGGCGTCTTGTAGACCGGGTGCACCTGCTTGAAGCGTGCGGGGAGAGCGCGGTACACGCCCATCGCGAGCGTGCCGCGCGCCGTCGGGAGGATCGTCGTCTGGGTCGAGGAGACCGCCGAGATGAGGACGGCCACAACGAGCAGCCAGCCCCAGGGGCCGAGCAGCCCGTCCTTGATGGCGAGGAAGAAGTCGTCGGCGTTCGCCTCGTTGCCGAGGCCCGTGCCGCTGTCGCCGAGGCCGGCGTACATCATGGCGGCGATCGTGACGGCGACGTAGGTGAACAGCAGGATGATCGTCGTCAGCAGCGCCGCGCGCCCGGGGATGCGCTTCGGATCCTTCGTCTCCTCGTTGAGGGCGAGGCAGGTGTCCCAGCCCCAGTAGATGAAGAGGGCGTAGAGCACGGCCTCGATGAACCCGTGATAGTCGGTGAACGCGAACGGGTTGAGCCACTCCCAGGAGAACGGCGTGGCGCCCGGCGCGGTGCCGGTGAAGTACTGCGTGAGGGCCGCGATGACGAAGATGCCGAGCGCGAGGTACTGGATGGCGAGCAGGATGTTCTGGATGCGCTCGCCGATCTCGACGCCCCGCCAGCTCACCCACGTCATCGCGGCGATGAACAGGACCGCGACGAGGATGATGCGCCAGTCGTTGTTCGCGAGTTCGAGCCCGAAGAGGTTCCAGAAGTAGACCGATGCGATCTGCGCGAGGTTGGCGAGCACCACCATCCCGGCCACCGCGACTCCCCAGCCGCCCATCCATCCGACCCGCGGGCCGAAGGCCTTCGCCGCCCAGGTGAACGTCGTGCCGCAGTCGGGGATCTCGTTGTTGAGTTCGCGATACGCGAAGGCGATGAACAGCATCGGCACGAAGGCGATCACGAAGGCGATCGGCGCCTGCGCCCCGACGGCCAGCACGACGAAGCCGAGAGTCGCGACCAGTGAATAGACCGGAGCCGTGGATGCCAGGCCGATGACGGTCGACCCCCACAGCCCGAGCGTTCCGCTGGCGAGGCCCTTCCCCTCGGGGCGCTCCAGGCGGATGGGGGTGGTGGATCCGAAATCGCTCACGGCGGGAACCTCCGGGTCGTCGTCGTCGGGTTGACGCGACAGTAGCGGCACCGCGCCGCACGTCACGCTAGACGTGCGGGCGAATCTCCCGGGCGGATTGGCCGTGGGGGCCAAGAGGCGCTCCGGGAAGCGCCGCCGGGGCGGCGTTCATCCCCGACCGGCGAGGGCGCGCGCCGTCGCGAGGGCGTCCCCCGCGGCATCCGGCGCCGGACGGGCGAGGGCGAGGGCTGCGACGACGAGCCCCGTGACGGCGTCGGCGGTCTGTCGACGGTCGGGCTCGGCATCCGTGGGACTCGCCGCATCGACGCCGCGGCCGATCGCGTCGCGGAGCTCGCGCCGATAGCCCTCGATCACGCGGGCGACCTCGGCGTCGCGGGAGATGGGAGCCCCGGCCGCGTTGATCAGGAGGCATCCGTTCGCGGCCGCAGGCGACGCAGGGACGGCGATGGCGGCGGCGAGGCCGTCGAGATACGCGGCGAGCGCGTCGGCGGAGACCGCGTCGGCGACGAGGGGTCGCAGACGCGGGCGCACGATCTCGGCGAGATAGCTCTCGACGGCCGCGTCGAACAGCCCCCGCTTGGAGCCGAACTCGTTGTAGATGCTCGAACGGTTGAGCCCGGTGGCCTCTTCGAGCCCGGAGATCGAGGCCGCCTCGTACCCGTGCTCCCAGAAGTACGCGCGCGCCGCGCGCACCGCCAGAGCACGGTCGAACTCGCGTGTCCGCGCCATCCGTTCCCCTCCCGACATCCTCCGACTTTTCAGAACCGACCGTTTCAGTATATATTGAAACAGTCAGTTCATAATCAGTCGAGAAGCGCTTACGGAAGAGGACACCATGATCATCGCCGCACTCGTGCTCACCGCGCTCGCCGCGCTCCTGCACGTCTTCATCTTCTGGCTCGAGTCGTTCGCCTGGACCACCCGCGCCCGCGCCGTGTTCGGCACGACCGAGGCGGATGCCCTCGCGACCCGCGAGATGGCCTTCAACCAGGGCTTCTACAACCTGTTCCTCGCGATCGTCGCCGGCCTCGGCGTGATCCTCACCGTCGTCGGCGCGACCGTCGTCGGCGCGACGCTCATCTTCGCGGGCGCCGGATCGATGGCCGCCGCCGCGCTCGTCCTGCTCGTCTCGAGCCCCGACAAGGCCGGCGCCGCGCTCAAACAGGGCGTCCTGCCGCTGCTCGCCGTGATCGCGCTCGCCATCGGCATCCTGATCTGACCCGCCCCTCTCCTTCTCCCCTTCACGACCCGGAAGACACGCGAAAGACCTCATGACCTCGTTCCCCTCCACCCAGATCCACCTCGCCGCCCGCCCGAACGGCTGGCCGACGCACGATGACTTCGAGACCGTCACGATCGAGAACGGCCCGCTCCAGCCGGGGCAGGTGCCCCTCAGCCGAGCGGGTGCCGGTGCAGGGCCGAGCTGAGGCTCACCCCGTTGATGTCGAGGTAGAGCTGTCCCTCGGTCACCGACAGGGTGACCGAGTTGCGCCGCTCGACGGCCGCGGCTGCGGCATCCACGAATCCGGGGTCGAACGACGTCAGGACGACCTTCTCGGCGTCGTGGATCCGCTTGCCGGCGTACTGCGGCAGGACCCGGGCGGGGTCCCGGTGCGTGTAGACCGCGACGTGGCCCGTGAGCTTGCTGCCGTAGTGCAGCCGCTCGGCATCCGGCGAGCCCACCTCGATCCACGCCGTCTGCGCGCCGGTCGCGTCGCGCACGAACACCGCGGGTTCGTTCGTCGCCGAGATGCCCTCGCTGAATGCGATGCCCTCGGTGTACTCGAGACAGTACGCGAGCAGCCGAGTCACCATGAACGCCGTCGTCTCGGAGGGATGCCGCGCGAGCCGCAGCGAGAGTTCCTCGTACACGCCGCGGTCGACATCCGCCACCTGCACGTCGAAAGTGTGCATCACCACGCCGATCGCCATGCTCCGAGCCTACGGCGGACGCCGAGGCGCGCCGACCGCGCGCAGCCGCCCGCTGACGCGCCCCGCGCCCGCCGGCGACCCGAACGAACGCACTCATGCACTCCAGCCGCTCACCCGGCTACCCGAAGCGCGACCTCACCCGCTCGCCGGCCCGCACGGTCGGCTCACCCGCTCGTACACGCCGACCCGTTCCGGGCAAGCCGCTCACACGAAGCGGACGACGCCCTGCAGCCGCGTGCGGATGTCGAACAGCTCGTTGCCACCGATGTCGCGCGCGCCGGAGATGCCGCGCCGCAGCACCGTCGACAGCGCGGAGCGCGCCACGACCGTCACGGGGAGGCCCCGCACCTTCCCGATCTCCTCGATCGCGGCCGGTACGTCGTCGTCGGGCAGCACCGCGATGACGCCGCTGAACTTCACGCGCGCGGCGCGTGCTACGGCCCTAGCGGCGGCGACGGTATCGGCGATCGGCGCACCGTCGACGCCCTCGCCGATCAACTCGCCGCGACGGATCCGCGCCGGTCCCCCGAAGTCCTCGCTCAGCACCGCGTACAGCCCGCTCGGCCCGAGGACGATGTGGTCGAGCTTGAGCCCCGGGTCGCGCGGATCGGCGGCCACGTCATGCCACACCGTGTAACCCATGCCGAGATCGCCGACGATCCGCGCCGTCGCCTCCTCGGCGAGCGCGTCGGCGAGGAGACGCTTCAGATCGCGCGGGGCGCCGCGCACGAGCGCGGGGTCGTACGGATCGGGGAGGTCCGCACCGCGCCCCACCCACTCGCGCATGAGGGTCAGATAGCGCTCGCGCCGCCACCCGCCGGGCTGTCCGAACGAGCGCGCCCGCGGGCGGGTGTCGGCGGCGCGACGCGGCGGATGCCACGTGCCGGGGTTGCCGGGCGCCCCGGATCCGGGCCCGCCACCGGCATCCGGTCCGTAGTGCGGAGCGTCGGCGCCGAACCCGTGGCCGCGGTCGTACGCTGCGCGCGCGGGCGCGGTGCCGACGAGCTCCCACGCCCGCTGCACCTGGACGAACTGTGCCGCGTCTCCCCCGGTGTCGGGGTGCGTCTCGCGCAGGCGGAGCCGGTACGCGCGGCGGAGGTCGTCGTCGGTGGCATCCGGCGCGCAGCGCAGCACTTCGTACGCCGACGCCGACAGGGGCGAATCGAACACGCCTCAGCCCCAGAGCGGCACCGGCGGCGTCCACGCGAGAGCCTGCGCGCCGATCCCCGGGTCGACGTCGGCGAGCGCGGCGGGCTGCCACCGCGGGCTGCGGTCCTTGTCGATGAGCTGGGCGCGGATCCCCTCGGCGAGATCGGGCTGGGTCGTCGCGAACCACAGCACGAGTCCGTACTCCTGCGCGAGGGCGGCACGCAGGTCGGGCAGCGTGCGGGCGGAACGCACGGCGGCGAGCGTCACAGTGAGAGCCGTCGGGGAGAGTTCGGCGAGAGCGTCCGCCGTGGCGATCGCCTCCGGCTCGGGCCGGGCGCGGAGACGCGCCAGGATCTCGGGGACGGTCTCGGCGGCGAACGCGTCGTCGATCCATGGCCGGGCCGCGGCGAGCCGCGAGGGCGCCGGGGTCTCATCGAAGAGCAGCACGATCTCGGCCGGCGTCCCCGGGTCGGCCCGGGTCAGGAGCGCATCGCGCAGATCAGCGAGCCGCTCGCTCGGAACCATCGCGTCGGCGAACCCGGCGTAGATCGCATCCGAGGCATCCATCGTGCCTCCCGTCAGAGCGAGGTACTCGCCGATCCGGCCCGGCGCGTGTGCGAGCAGCCACGAGCCGCCGACGTCGGGCGTGAAGCCGATGCGCGTCTCGGGCATGGCGAGACGCGAGCGCTCAGTCACGACGCGGACCGCGGCGTGGCCCGCCAGCCCGATGCCCCCGCCCATGGTGACGCCGTCGGCGATCGCGACGATGGGCTTGGGGTACTCGGCGATCCGGGCGTTCAGGCCGTACTCGTGCTGGAAGAAGCCGGCGGTCTCCGCCGACCGCCCGCCGACCACCTGTCCGTGCAGGCTCACGACATCGCCGCCCGCGCACAGGCCCCGCTCCCCGGCGCCGTCCAGCAGGACGATTTGCACGTCGGCGTCGCCCTCCCAGTCGTCGAGCGCCGCCGCGAGGCTCTCGATCATGCCGAGGTCGAGCGCGTTGATGGCGCGCGGGCGGTTGAGCGTCAGATGGCCGACGCCGCTGTCGGCACGCGCAAGGACGGTGGGCTCGGAGGCTGCTGCGACGGGGTCACTCACCCGGGCAACGTTACTCGCGGTGACCAATGCAGGAGATCTGTGCGCGCGGCGTCGCGGCCGCCCGGAATCCCGCGGGTGACACGGGGCTCGGGCAGCGATTCTCCTGCGTTGGTCACGCCGCCGCGCGGTGGCGGGCGGGGCGAGCCGGTGCGGGGGGTGGGCGGGCCGCAAGCGTTGGCCCGGACGGGGTGAGCCGGAGGGGTGCGGTCGGGGCCCGGAAGAGTGCGGCGAGCGGGCACGGGAGCGAGCTGCGAGCGGGCACGGAGCGAGAGCGTTGCGTGACCAACGCAGGAGATCTGTGCGCGCGGCGTCGCAGTGGCCCGGAATCCCGCGGGTGACGCGGGCGCCGACACCGAATCTCCTGCATTGGTCACGCCACCGCGCGGTGGCGGGCGGGGCGAGGCCGGCCCGACGGCGCGGCGGGGGGCGTGCTGGGCGCGGCGTCCCCCGATCGGGGGCGATTTTCGGCAGGATGGAGAGTACGCCCGCGACGAGGAGAGGTCCCCCGTGCCCGAAGGACATGTCCTCGAGTTCACCGCCGTGACGAAGCGCTTCGGACCCGTCGCCGCCGTGGACGGCCTGACCGCCCGGGTCGAGCCCGGCGTCGTGACCGGTTTCCTCGGCCCGAACGGGGCCGGAAAGACCACGAGCCTGCGGATCCTGCTCGGCCTCGTCCGCGCGACGAGCGGTCGGGCCACGATCGGCGGCAAGACCTATGCCGACCTCCCGCATCCGCTGCAGACGGTCGGCGCCGCGCTCGAGGCCTCGAGCTTCCACCCCGGCCGCACGGCGGCGAACCACCTGCGCGTCTACGCCCGCGCGGCGGGGATCTCGGATGCCCGCGTCGACGAGGTCCTCGGCCTCGTCGGCCTCGCCGGTGTCGCGGGCCGCAAGGTCGGCGGATTCTCGCTCGGCATGCGCCAGCGCCTCGGCCTCGCCTACACCCTGCTCGGCGACCCCGGCGTGCTCGTGCTCGACGAGCCGGCGAACGGCCTCGACCCCGAGGGCATCAAGTGGCTGCGCGGGTTCCTGCGTCAGCTCGCCCAGGAGGGCCGCACGGTCCTCGTCTCCTCGCACATGCTCGCCGAAGTCCAGCAGACCGTCTCGTCGCTGCTGATCATCTCGAACGGACGCCTCGTCTACGAGGGCGACATGGCCGGGCTCACGCAACCCGACGACTACGCCACGATCGTCGACGCCCCCGATCGCGCGGCCCTCGCCGCCGCGCTCGATGCGCAGGGGATCCCGTACGAGCAGCTGCGCACGGGCTTCACGGTGCGCGAGGCCGACCCGGCCCGCCTCGGCGCGATCGCCGCGAGCGCGGGAATCGCCCTGTCGAACCTCCAACGCCGAGGCCCGGCCCTCGAAGAGGTGTTCCTCGACCTCGTCAACGCTACGCGCGTGCACACCTCGGTGGCGGGGGCGGCGCCCGCGCCGACGGATGCCACGGTCGGGGGCCCGTCCGAGGTCACTGAAGCCGCAGCAGATCCCGCAGGCACCGCCGCGGCCGCGCCCGCGCCTGACGGTGCGACGCCAGCGGATCACGCGCCCGACAGCACCGCGGCACCGGACGGCACCCCCGCAGCCGAACCCGCACCCGCCAGCGCCAGCGCACCCGACAGCGCCCCGGCACCCGACCCCACCTCCACGCGAGAACCCGCACCCACCGACGCCGAGGAGGAGCAGCGATGAGCCTCGTCCGTGCGACCCGCTCCGAACTGACCAAGCAGTTCACCACCTCGATCTGGTGGGTCCTCGCTATCGTGCTGTTCCTCTACGTCGGCACGAGCGCCGCGGGCATCGCAGGCACGTTCGCCGCCCTCGCCAGCGGCTCGTTGCCCGCGGATGCCACGAACGGTCCGGTCATCCCCGCCGAGACACTTCCGCCGATCGTGTACAGCATCGCGACGGCCGTGGGCTACGTCTTCCCGCTCCTCATCGGCTCCCTCGTCGTGACGGGCGAGTTCCGTCACAAGACGCTGACGCCCACCTTCCTCGCGACGCCGCGGCGCGGTGTCGCCCTGTCGGGCAAGGTCGTCGCCGGAGTCGTCATGGGGCTCCTCTATGCCGCGATCGCGATCGTCGCGGCGGTCGGTGCGGGGGCTGCTCTGCTCGCCGTCTTCGGCATCGACACCCGCCTCGGCGACAGTGCGACATGGGCGCTCATGGGACGCATGGTCATCGCGCTCGTCCTGTGGGTGCTGATCGGCATCGGCGTCGGCACCCTGATCCGCAATCAGGTCGCGGCGGTCGTGGGCCTCCTCGCCTTCACGCAGTTCGTCGAACCGATCCTCCGGACGATCGGCGCCGTCGCCGAGGGGATCGCGCCGATCACCAAATACCTCCCCGGAGCGGCATCCGACGCTCTCGTCGGCGCATCGATCTACTCGAGCCTCGGCGCGGCCGGTGCGGGTGGGTCGACGCTCGAGTGGTGGGTGGGCGGCCTGCTCCTCCTCGGCTACGCCGCGGTGTTCCTGCTGCTCGGTTGGCTGTTCAGCTGGCGTCGCGACGTCAGCTGACGCCCTTCACGAACCCCGCTGCGAAGCGCACGACCGGCTCACACCGCCGGACCCCTCGAACGCACCTCACGCCGTCGCAGGCTTCGGAGCGCGTGCCCGGCGCGGCGTCCGCGGGGCGGGAACGCCCGCGACGAGATCGGTGACCACCGTGGGCTCCGCATCGACGTCGAGGCGCAGCGCCTGGGTCAGCGCCACCCCGTGAGCTGTCGTCAGCACAAGACGGGAGAACTCCGCACCGGGGCCGAGGTCGAGGACGGCGGCCGGATGCCGACGCCGCACCACGACGAAATCGTCACCGCTCGCGGACGTCCACGTGCCCATCGCGATCGTGCCGCGCACGAGCGTGCCGGGGCTCGGCACACCGCGCAGCCACGTCCATGCGTCGTCGGTCAGCTGGACCTTCAGGATGTGCTCCCGCTCGATCCGCACGGGGCGGGATCGGCGCGAGAGCGTCCGCTCGATCGGCGAGAGGGCGACCTCGAGCTGCGTCGAATCGAGCAGCAGAGTGACCATGCCTTCAGTCTGCCAGCGCGCTCATGCGCGCGGACTCATGCACGACAACGATCCGGTCTCGTCAGACCGCGAACTCGTCGGTGGCGTGCGGCAGCGGGAACTTCTGCACGGCCGCGATGAGCCCGTCGACGGTCTGCTCGCGGGCGACCGCGTTGACGCCGAGGCCGACCTTGCGGGCATCCTTCGCCGTCCGCGGCCCGATGGCGGCGACGATCGTGGATGCCGGGATGTCGGGGAACTGCTCGCGCACCTGCTCGGCGACCGACCCGCTCGTGACGAGGATCGCGTTGATGCGGCCCGTCTGCACGTCGTGCGCGATGCGTTCGGTCACCGGGACGCCGACCGTGCGGTAGGCGATGACGCTGCGGACATCGTGACCGGCCTCGGTGAGCCGCTTGGTGAGCACGGGCTTGGCGATCTCGCTCCGGAGCGTCAGCACGCGGCGCGGCTGGGGTTCCAGCTCGAGGAGCTGTTCGGCCATGCCCGCGGCGGAGTTGTCCTCGTCGGGAACGAGGTCGACGCGATAGCCCACGGCGCTGAGCGCGGCCGCCGTCGTCTCACCGACGGCGGCGACGCGCGTGGTCGCGGGGATCTGGGCGCGGTACGCGTACAGCACGTCGACGGTCGTCGCGCTCGTGAGGGTCACCCAGTCGAAGGCCCCCGCGGCGAGATCGTCGAGCGCCTGTTCGAGGGTGGCCTGGTCGGTCGACGGGGCGAAGTTGATGAGCGGCGCGATGACGGGCACGGCCCCCTGCGACCGCAGCGTCGCGGCGACGGAGTCTCCCCACGGTCCGCCGCGTGGCACGAGCACACGCCACCCCTTCAGGGGCTTCACGCCCGCGGCGGGCTGCAGGTCTGTGTTCATGCTCGACTCTCGTGGTGCTCGTCGGACACGCGAGTTCGCGTCTCCGACCTTGTCGGGCCCGGGATGCGCTGCTGCGTTTTCGGGTCGGCAGGGCCGGCAGCCTCCGCATCATCGCCACTGCCTGGGATCGAGCATACCCCCGGCGTCCACTCGGTCGTCAGCGCGTGTACAGACGCACGATCCCCCAGACCGCCACGCCGACGGCGACGGCCGTTCCGACGACGGCGACGACTCCGCCGACGGGGTTCTTCCGCACGAACCCGCGCGCGGTCGTGACGGCGTCGTCCGCGGCGCGGGTCATGCGCTTCGGAACGTTCGTCTTCTCCTCGATCGCGGCGAGGGCGGCCTTGAGTTCCGCGCGCGCCTTCTCGACCGGATCCGTGATCCCGAGCGAGACCGCGGTGCGGGGGACGGGGGCCTGGGCGGCTCCGCGCGACTCAATACTCATCTGCCACGTCCTTCACGATGCGCGCGTCGACGGCGATCGACTGCACGGGGTTTTCGCTCTTCCCGATCTTCTTGAAGCGGAGGATGCCGAGGATGGCGGCGACCACGGCGACCGCGATCAGCACGACGAGCACGATGAGTGCGGACAGCCACGCGGGCATCCACGACGCGAGCCCGATGATCGCGAACGCGCCGAGCGCGGGGATCGCCCAGAAGAGGAAGAACAGGGCGACGATGAACCAGACACCGCCGAGGCCCGCCTGCTTGCCGGCGCTCTTGACCCAGGTCTTCGCCGAGTCGACTTCGGCGACGACGAGATTGCGGACGAGCTCAGGCACCTCGCCGAGCAGCGTGAACAGGCTGTCGTCGGCGCGGTCGCGGAACCCGCGAGGCGTGGTCATCTCAGGCGCCCGCAGCCTGCTCAGCATCGGCGATGGCCTTGTCGGCGGCCTTCTTCACTTCCGACGCGGTCGTCTCGGCACCACGGGTGATGTCATCTGCCGAGTCCTGCCCGGCCTTGATCGCCGCGTCGAGCTTCTGCCCGGGGGTGCCGTTCTTCGAGACGGCCTTCGTGACCTTGAGTGCGCCGTCCCAGAGGGCGCTCGGAAGGGCGAACGCCGCGGACTTGGTCGCGTCCTTCACCTTGGTGACCTGCTTCTGCACGGGAGCCGTGTTCCAGACCTTCAGGTACGCCGCCTTGATCTGCTCGTACCGTTCCCGGCCGGCGCGCGACCCGAGCACGTACCCCGCCGCGAGCCCCACGACGATCCCGATCTTGCCTCTCACGGTGGTGCTCCTCACGTCGAAACGGTGCGATCTCCATCCAGGGTAACGCTGTATTCCGTTTCCGGCATCCACACTTGTGTGCCGGGGTGACCTTTGGTACGCGGATCGGTCCGACCGTTGCCGTCGCAGGTTCGAGGCGCGCCGTTGCGCGGGTACGGACGGCCTCAGCCCCGGGCCGGCCAGAGCACAGCGCTGCGCTGACGGTCGATCTCGGCGACCGTGTCGGCGACGACCTGGGCGATGCCGCTGCCGGAGACTCCCGCGCCGACGATCGCGACGCCGCCCGCTGCGGCGCGTATCGCGGCGACGCGGTCGGCGTGACCGAGGCGGGATGCCGGGTCCGCCGGCGTCACCCGCCGCACCGCGGCGGCGCGCACTGTCCCCGGCGGCACGCCCAACATCGTCGCGGCGGCAGCGTGTGCGGCGGCGATCGCCGCATCGTCGGTGTCGACGCGCCCTCCCGCGGCGAGGCTCACGCGCAGCACGTGCCGACCCGGGCCCGCGGCGGCGGCGAGCCACGGCCAGTCGGCCGTCGCGTGCGCGACCGCGAGCGCCGGGGCATCCCGCGCGGACGCGTACACGGCGCG
>JASCPG010000002.1 GCA_029960085.1 Microbacteriaceae bacterium PS02067
GACCGGCGCCCCGGGCGCTCCGGGTGCCCTGCCGTTCGCGGCACCGACGGCCGCACTCCGGCCTCCGCCGGGCGTCGCGCCGCAGGGTCAGCGGTTGCGCCGCGGCCGCCCCTGGGGGTTCATCATCATCGGCATCCTGTTCATAGGCTTCTGGCTGCTCGTCCAGTCAGGCCTGCTCGCGGGAGGTCTCAGCGGGTTCCTCAACCGCTGAGGCCGCCGGCCGGGTGCCGGAAGCGCCGGGCAGGGCCCGGGGCGCGGCTCAGCGATAGTCGTCGGGGTTGCCCGGCGCGCACGTCGAGGTCGCCGCGAAGGCGTACGACCCCGGCCCGGTCTGGAAGCTGATGCTCTGCACGGGGCCGCCCTCGCCGAAGACGACGGGAGCGTGCGACGTGTCCATGCGGGCAGTGATCCCGAGAGAGGTCCAGTAGTCGAGCACCGTCTGCGCGTCGGCTTCATAGTCGGCATCCGGGATCGGGGCGCCGTACGTGTAGCCCCACTTCACACCGTCGCCGCAGCGCATCGCGCTCGGCACGTCGCTCTCGTCCCAGCCCGTGGCGTCGAGCTTCGCGGCCGAGTCGTGCACAAGGGCGACCAGGGCGTCGCGGGTCTCTTCGGGTGACATCCGTGCCTCCTTGGGGCTGCAGCCGGTGACGATCAGCGCCAGGGCGCACAGCGCGCCGAGCGCGCCGAGCGCGGTTCGCGTCCTACGCACTGAGTCCTCCTAGTAAACCGACTGAGATGCGTTGATGATCGCCTGCTGGAAGAGCGTGGGCTCATGATCGAGCCTAGGCGTGACCTCATCGCCGCGACCGGTCGTGGCGAGAGCGACATTGCGCAGCGATTCCGTACCGGGGTCGAGATACCCCGTGCCGTCGGGGGTGCTGACGCCGTGATCGGTGACGGACGTACCGCCCTTGCCGGTGTCGACGCCGAACGTCTTCGCCCCGAAGTCGTCACCGACAGGATTCACGGGGTGGTCGCTGAAGGCGCGCCCGAACCACGCCCACTTGTCGCCCGGCGCGGGGTCGATCGCCCAGACGTCGTTCGCCTGCCCGGCGAAGACCTGGTCTGCGTGCAGATCGGATGCCTCGTCGATGCTCGGGGTGAGACCCGCAGAGCCGATGCTGACGAAGGAGTCGACGTGCACTCCGGGTTCGGTCAACGCGATCGAGGCCGTCGTCGTGCCGTAGCTGTGTGCGAGGACGTTCAGCTGCGCGTCAGGACGTGTGGCCTCGAACCCGCGCAGCGCCGTGCCGAGGTGCGGCGCCCCCTCCCGCGCGAAATCCGTGCCGAGCACACCGAACGGTCCCACCGGCGGCGCCTCGTATCCGATCCAGGCGACCACCGCGTGGGTCTGCCCGGGGGCCATCAGTCCCTGCGCGGCGGAGACGTTCCGCGCCGATTCCACCCAGTCGCCCATCCCCTCGGCGGACGAGCCCATGCCGGGGACGGCGTAGGTCACGTTCTGAGCCGTGTCCATGTTCCCGATCGCGATGGCGGCAAGAGGCGGCGAGCCACCGGTCAGCGAGATGAGCTGGCGACCGGGCGCGAGTGCGTCCTGGATGCCCTTGAGGCCGCGCAGCCGCTCGAGCATCTCGGCGACGGCTGCCTCGTTCTGATATCCCCCGGCGCCACCGTACGATGACGCGGTGGTGCCGAAGCGGCCTGCATCGATATCGTCCTCGATCTGGGTGATCTGCTGAGTGAGCCACATGCGGTTCGCCGTGTCGCGATCGCTGTACGCGACACCCTCGAGGTTGCCGATGATCGACGGCATCGCCTGGATCAGGAGGGTGCGCTCGCCTTCGCCGAGCCCGGCCCACCAATCGCGCACCTTGACGGGGTCGGCGGACATGAGCTTCGCCGCGAGGTCGGGATCCGTGCGGGCGAGGACGGCGAGGTCGGTCACCGACAGGCGGTCGAGCAGGGCATCCCCGGTGTTCGCGCCGCGCAGCCGCGACGGCGCGAGCGCACCCTGCACATCCCCCGCCGTGAGCGCGGCGACGCAGGCGCGGTTCACCGCCTCGCGATCAGAGACGAGGTCCTGCCAGGCGGCGTCGACGGCGGCGAGATCGGCCTCGCTCTGCGCGATCCAGTCGGCGTAGGTCGCGGATCGCTCCTGGGCATCCGTCGACGCCCCGATCGCCATGTCTGTGGTGGCCTCGATGTCGGCCGTGCGCTTCTGCCTCTTGTACAGGGCGAGGTCGGCCGTGGCGTCGGCGCGGCGCAGCTCGAGCCGGGCCTGCTCGTCCTTGATCGACTGGACGCCCTGCGCGTACGTCGAGAGCGCGGATGCCTCGGCATCCGCCTGCCCCGCCAGCGTCGACAACTCGGCGGCGAGGGCCGTCGCGCCGACGATGAACGCCTCGCGCGACTGCCCGGTCCACACCTCCGGCGACGCCTCGGCGATCGCCGCGGTCACCTGGTCGTGCGCCGTGCGCAGGGTCGTCGCACGCGACGCGCGCAGCGACGCGGCGGCGCTGATGCCGCCGACGTCTCCGCGCCCGGGGTCGGCCGCGTCGACGCTCACTGCAGACTCCGCGCGAGTCCGCCGTCGAGGCGCGCGAAGGCGGCCACGGCCCGCGTGGGGAAGACGGCCGCGGCATCCGCTGCCTCCTGCAGGATGTCGGTGCGCGCCACCCGCTGCTCGCTCACCTGTGCGAGCGCGTCGGCGACGCCCGTGTCACCGAGGACGCCGTTGCCGAGCTCCGGCAGCTCCCAGGTCACCGAGGTCGCGGCGGTGCGCACTTGTGCCGCCACCGCGCTCACCGCGCTCCGGTTGATCACGACGTCGGCCACAGTCCGACCTTATGCCGTCTCCGTCGGCGCGCGCGTCCCCCTTTCGGTGGACGTTCCCGGTCTCGCGACTTGAGCGCGCGCGCCCCGTCACGGAGACAGGAGAACTCACCAACACAGGACGTTGTAACGTCAAACAGTCCTGCCTCGGTGAGATCTCCTGCGTCGGTGATGCCGGCCGCGGCCGCCGAGGAGCGCGGGATGCCAGGCACCCGCGACTCCAGGGGATGCCATGCGCCCGGTGTACAAGGGGCTGCCACACAGCGGCGACGCCGCGAATGGACCCGGCGGGCGGGCAACCCGCGCACTGACTCGCCACCACGCGCGCGCCCCGTCACGGAGACAGGAGATCTCACCAACACATGCCGCTTTAGCGTCAAACAGTCCTGCCTCGGTGAGATCTCCTGCGTCGGTGATGCCGGCCGCGGCCGCCGAGGAGCGCGGGATGCCAGGCATCCGGATGCCCCCACACGGGCGCAGCCCGGGCAGCCCCCAGCCCGTCAGCGCGCGGCGCGGCGCTCGGCCTGGGCGACGGGATCGGGGACGGGAAGGGAGGCGATGAGCTTGCGCGTGTACGCGTCCTGCGGGTCGCCGAGCACGCGGGCCGTCGTGCCCTCTTCGGCGATGCGGCCCTTGTGCAGCACGACGACGCGGTGCGCGAGCAGGTCGACGACCGCGAGGTCGTGCGTGATGAACAGCGTCGCGAAGCCGAACCGGTCCTGCAGCTCGCCGAACAGGTCGAGCACGCGCGCCTGCACCGACACGTCCAGTGCGCTCGTCGGCTCGTCGGCGATCAGCAGCTTCGGGTCGAGCGCGAGCGCACGTGCGAGGGATGCCCGCTGGCGCTGCCCGCCGGACAGCTCGTGCGGGAACCGGTCGCCGAACTCCTTCGGCAGCTGCACCGCCTCGAGCAGGTCGTCGACGCGGTCGCGGGCGTC
Organism: Microbacteriaceae bacterium PS02067; assembly: GCA_029960085.1. Lineage (GTDB taxonomy): Bacteria > Actinomycetota > Actinomycetes > Actinomycetales > Microbacteriaceae > Microbacterium. The sequence continues at coordinate 3,735 of JASCPG010000002.1, forward strand.
GGCGGCATCCTTCGCTCCGCCGTGCACGATGAGGGGTTCGGCGACGCACTGCGCGATCGTGAGCAGGGGGTTGAAGCTCGTCGCCGGGTCCTGGAAGACGAAACCGAGCTCCTTGCGCCGCGCGCGGAAGTGCCGCTCCTTGACGCCGCGCATCTCGGTGCCGAGCACCCGCAGCGACCCGCCGGCAACCGGGGTGAGACCTGCGATCGCGCGCCCGATCGTGGTCTTGCCCGACCCGGACTCGCCGACGAGCCCCAACACCTCACCGGGCCGGATCGCGAAGTCGATCGCGTGCACGGCACGGAACGTCGGCGACCCGAGGCGCCCCGGGTACTCGATCACGAGACCCTTCGCCTCGACGACGGGCGCGGCCGAGGCATCCGCCGACGCCGGCAGCGCCCGATCGACGAGCTCGACGCGCGGGACCGCGGCGAGCAGTCGCTTCGTGTACTCGTGCTGCGGCGACGCGAAGATCTGGCCGACGGGGCCCGTCTCGACAACCTCGCCGTTCAGCATGACCGCGACCCGGTCTGCGAGATCGGCGACGACCCCCATGTTGTGGGTGATGAGCACGATCGCCGTGCCGGTCTCGTCGCGCAGGCGCCGCAGCAGATCGAGGATCTCGGCCTGCACGGTCACGTCGAGCGCGGTCGTCGGCTCGTCGGCGAGGATCACGGCCGGGTCGAGCGCGAGCGCCATCGCGATGACGATGCGCTGCTTCTGCCCGCCCGAGAACTGGTGCGGGTAGTCGTTCACGCGCTTGGCGGGATCGGGGATGCCGACGCGGCCGAGCATCTCGACGGCCTTCGCCTTCGCCTCGGCGCGCGAGTACGACCCGTGCGCGCGCAGGCCCTCGGCGAGCTGCCACCCCACCGTGAACACGGGGTTCAGGGCCGTCGACGGCTCCTGGAAGATCATCGCGGCCTTGGTGCCGCGCACCTCGCGGAGCTTCTCGGACGACAGGCCCACGACGTCGACCCCGTCGAGCACGACCGCGCCGCGCTGGGCGGCGGTCTCGGGCAGGAGGCCGAGGATCGACCGCGCCGTGACGGTCTTGCCACTGCCGGACTCGCCGACGATCGCGAGCACTTCGCCGGGCCGGACGTCGAGCGACACGTCGCGCACGGCGTGGACATCGCCCCCGTCGGTCGCAAACGTGACGTCGAGGTGACGGATCTCGACCGCCAGATCGGTGTTCGCGGTCATCACGGAACCTCCCCGAGGATCTCCTGCGCGGTCGGCTGCGTCGTGGCGACGGCATCCTGCGGGGTCTGCTTCGCGTTCGCGCGGCGCCGCGCGCGCAGGCGCGGGTCGGCGAGGTCGTTGAGGCTCTCGCCGATGAGGGTGATGCCGAGGATGGTCAGCACGATCGCGATCCCGGGCGGGATCGCCGTCCACCAGATGCCGGACGCGACGTCGGAGATCGACTTGTTGAGGTCGAAGCCCCATTCGGCCGCCGCCGTCGGCTGGATGCCGAAGCCGAGGAAGCCCAGAGCGGCGAGCGTCGAGATCGCCTCGGACGCGTTGAGGGTGACGATGAGCGGCAGTGTGCGGGTCGAGTTGCGCAGCACGTGCCGGAACATGATGCGCGGCGTCGAGGCGCCGATGACCTTCGCCGACTCGACGAACGCCTCCGACTTCACGCGCACGACCTCCGCGCGGACGACCCGGAAGTACTGCGGGATGAAGACGACCGTGATGGATGCCGCGGCGGCGATGATCCCCGAGCGCAGATCCGACTGACCACCCGAGATCGCGATCGCGACGACGATCGCGAGCAGCAGCGTCGGGAACGCATAGACGGCGTCCGCGATGACGACGAGGGTCTTGTCGACCCAGCCGCCGAGGTAGCCCGAGACGAGCCCGAGGAGGATGCCGATGAAGACCGACATCGCGACCGCGACGACGACGACCATGAGGGCCGTCTGCGCACCCCAGATGACGCGGGAGAGAACGTCGAACCCGCCGACCGTGGTGCCGAGGAGGTGGGCCGCGCTCGGCGGCTGCTGCGCCCCGAAGTTGTTGCCGGAGGCATCCGTCAGCTGGCTGTAGCTGTACGGCGCGATCCACGGCGCGAGCAGCGCGCACAGGACGAAGAGCGCCGTGAGCACGAGACCCGCCACGAGCATCCCGCGCTGGAGCCCCACGCTCTGCCGGAGCTGACGGATGACCGGGAGGCGGCCGATCAGTGGACGCTTCGCCATGTCAGTACCTCACTCTCGGGTCGATGAACGCGGCGATGATGTCGACGATGAAGTTCGTGACCGCGACGATGATCGCGATCATCGCGACGATGCCCTGCACCGCCACGAAGTCGCGCGAGGAGAGGTAGGCGGCCAACTGGAAGCCGAGCCCCTTCCACTCGAAGGTCGTCTCGGTGAGCACCGCGCCGCCGAGCATGAGGGCGATCTGCAGTCCGATGACCGTGATGATGGGGATGAGCGCGGGGCGGTAGGCGTGCGTGCGGACGAGCCGGCTCTCGCGCACACCGCGCGAGCGGGCCGCGTCGATATAGGGCATGTTGAACGTACCGATCACATTCGTGCGGACGAGCCGCAGGAAGATGCCGGCCGTGAGGAGTCCGAGCGTGAGCGCGGGCAGGATCGCGTGCGAGACGACGTCCCACACGTACGCCGGGTTGCCACTCGCGAGTGCATCGATCAGGTAGATACCCGTGCTGCCGTCGCGCTTCAGGGCGATCTCGGTGCGGACGTTCGCGCGTCCCGAGACCGGCAGCCACCCGAGCCACACCGAGAAGACGAGCTTCGCGACGAGGCCCGCGAAGAACACGGGCGTCGCATAGAAGAGGATCGCGCTCACGCGCAGGATCGCGTCGGGCCAGCGGTCGCGGAGCGCTGCGGCGAGCATGCCGAGCGGGATGCCGACGATGAAGGCCACGACGAGCGCGTAGACGACGAGTTCGAAGGTCGCGAGGCCGTAGGTCACGAGGATGTCGATGACCGGCTGGTTGTCGGTGATCGTGGTGCCGAAGTTCAGCGTGAAGACCTGGCCCAGGTACTCGAAGTACTGGACGAAGATGTTGCGGTCGTAGCCGGCCTCGTGGATGCGCTCCGCGAGCTGATCTGCGGGAAGCCGGCCGCCGAGGGCCGCCGTGATCGGGTCGCCCGTGAGCCGGATGAGGAAGAAGACGAGGGTGACGAGGATGAGGATCGTCGGGAAGATCAGCAGGAAGCGGATCAGGATGTAGCGTCCGAGCGTCGACCCGCCGCCACGGGTGCGCGGCACCTCGAGTGCGGGGGGCGGCTCCGCGACAGCGGCAGCGGCGTCGGTGGTCATGGGTGTCTACCTTACGGGCGCCGTTCCGACCTGCCGCTTCGCGGCTCGCCGAGCGGCGGGGAGGGATTCCCCACCGCCCGGCGAGCGCGTCGAGCCGGAGCGGCGTCGATTACTTGGTGATCGGTGCGAAGCGCAGCTTGAACGAAGCGTCGAGCGTGATGCCCGACACGTCCTTGCCGGTCACGGCGACCTGGGCGCCCTGCAGCAGCGGCACGGTGGAGAGGTCGCCCGCGACGAGCTTCTGGATCTGCTCGATGTCGGCCTGACGCGTCGCGGCATCCGGCTCGACGGCCTGCTTCAGGATCAGGTCGTTCACCGTCTGGTTGTCGTAGTGGTTGCCGAGGAAGTTCTTCGTGAGGAAGAACGGCGTCAGGTAGTTGTCGGCGTCGGAGTAGTCCGGGAACCAGCCGAGCTGGTACGCGGGGTACACGTCGGCCGTGCGGTCCTTCGAGTACTGCACCCACTCGGTCGACTGCAGGTCGACCGAGAACAGGCCGTCCTTCTCGAGCTGCGACTTCACGAGCGCGTACTCGTCACCCGACGACGGGCCGTAGTGGTCCGGGCTGTACTGGAGGCTGAGCTTCACCGGGGTGGTGACGCCGGCCGCCTCGAGGGTGGCCTTCGCCTTCGCGGCATCCGGGCCGCCGTTGCCGTCGCCGTAGAGGCCCTTCAGCGCGTCGGTCGCGCCCGCGAAGCCCTCGGGGACGTAGGAGTACAGCGGGGTGTAGGTGCCCTTGTAGACCTGCGTCGAGATCGCCTCGCGGTCGACGAGGTCGGCGACCGCCTGGCGGACGGCGAGCGCCTTGGCCGGGTCGGCGTCGGCGGTCGTCGCGCCGTACGGCTGCGTGTTGAAGTTGAAGACGATGTAGCGGATCTCGCCGCCGGGGCCGTCGACGACCTTCACGTCCTTGTTCTTGCCGAGGTCGTCGACGTCGGTGGCGGACAGGCTCCGGTACGCGACATCCACGTCACCCTGCTGGACGGCGAGCTTCAGGTTCGACGACTCGGCGAAGTACTGCAGCACGACACCGCTGTTGACCGGAGCGGCGAGCAGGCCCTTGTAGTTCTCGTTGGGGCTGAACTCGACGGCCTTGTTGAAGTCCCACGAGGTGACCTTGTACGGTCCGCCGAACGCGTCGGCATCCACGATGTCCTTGTCGGGGGTCACCGCGTCGGCCGAGAAGACCTCCTCGTCGACGATCGCGCCGGGGAAGCTCGTGAGGATGAACGGGAACACCTGGTCGTTGTCCGTCTTGAGCTTGAAGACGACGGTCGTGGCGTCGGGGGTCTCGACGCTGTCGAGGTTGTAGAGGAGGCTCGATGCCCCGTTGGGGTCGGCGATCTTGAGGTTCCGGTCGAACGAGAACTTCACATCCGAGCTCGTCAGGTCGTGGCCGTTGGCCCACTTGAGGCCCGCGGGGAGCTTCACGGTGTACTCGTTCGGCGCCGTGAACTCGGCCGACTCGGCGAGGTCGGGGACGACCTCGGTGGAGTTGTAGTCGGTGTTGACGAGGTACGGGAAGACCTGGGTCTGGACGGCGAGCGACCCGTTGTCGTACGAGCCGGCCGGGTCGAGCGTCGTGACCTTGTCGGTCGTGCCGACGATGATGGACGAGCCCGAGCCGGCGTCGCCGGACTGGCCGCCGGTGCCGCCGCCGCCCGTGGCGCAACCGGCCAGGACGATGGAGGCGACGCCGAGCGCCGCGGCGACGCCGACGACACGGCCGCGGGAGAACCCGCTGGTGTGGTGCAGTGACATGCTTTTACCTCTGCTGTTGTGGGACGGCTCCGCACGCGCGCGGAACCCATGCGGAACATCTTTCACCCGCCGCGGCGCCCGCCGTGTGCAGAAGCCGCAAACCGTAACGAGACTGAAACGCTCCGCCATGAGGTGCGGACCGGTTCCGCGTCTGCCCATGACGGATGTCACGGGCACATCGTGACGGGCGTGTGAGGCATCCGACGTCCCTCCGCGGGAGGGTCGAAGCATGAACGACACGAACCTGCTCGCGGTGGATGCCGCGGGGCTGCGCAAGAACTTCGGGACCGTCCGCGCGGTCGACGGCGTCGACCTTCGGGTGCGCCCGGGCGAGATCGTCGCCTTCCTCGGCCCGAACGGCGCCGGCAAGACCTCCACGATCGACATGCTGCTCGGACTGTCCGACCCCGACGAGGGGAGCGTCCGCGTGTTCGGCGAGAGCCCGCGCGCCGCGATCGCGCACGGTCTCGTCTCGGCGGTGCTGCAGACCGGGGGACTCCTGAAGGACATCACCGTCCGCGAGACGCTGCAGCTCACGGCGAGCCTGTTCGCCGACACCCGCCCGATCGAGGAGGTGCTCACGCGCGCCGGCATCGCCGGGATCGCCGCGGCATCCTCTCTTCACACCGCGCTCCCTGGCTGCCGTTCGCTCATCGTCACGACGTTCGGGAGGCCGGGCTACCTCACGCGCGCGATGCGCGCCGGCGCCTCGGGATTCGTCGTCAAGGACACTCCCGCCGCACAGCTCGCCGACGCCGTCCGCCGCGTCGCGCAGGGACTGCGTGTCGTCGACCCGGCCCTCGCCGCCGACTCCCTCGCCCAGGGTGAGTCGCCTCTCACCGAGCGGGAGACGGATGTGCTCGCGGTCGCGCGCTCGGGCGGGTCGATCGCCGACATCGCGCATGCCCTGCACCTGAGCGAGGGCACGGTGCGAAACCACCTGTCGAGCGCGATCGGCAAGACGGGCGCCCGCAACCGGGCCGACGCCGTGCGCGTCGCCGACGAGAACGGGTGGCTGTAGGCATCCGTGGGTCATGGCGCCGACGCCGCGACCGGCACAGTCGCGGGCCCGTGCAGCCGCGCGGGGCGAGGTCCCATCACGGAGACAGGAGATCTCACCGAGACAGGACCGTTTGACCCGGTTTCGGCCTGTCTCGGTGATTTCTCCTGCCCTGGTGACCCGCTCGAGGAGGGATACCACGGGCGGATGCCGCGCGGTGGGGATACCGCGCGGTGGGGATGCCACGGGCGGATGCCGCTGGGGCGTCACCCCCGCTCGGCGAGCCCGAAGGCCTCGAGCTCCGCGGCATCCAGCATGCGCGAGCGGATCAGGAACCGCAGCCCCGTCGGGCCCTCCACGCTGAACCCGGCCCCGCGCCCGGGGACGGCGTCGATCGTCAGGTGCGTGTACTTCCAGTACTCGAACTGCGACTCGGACATGTACACCTCGATGGGATCGTCGAGCCCGGCGTCGATCGTGCCGAGCAGCACGTCCGACGGGCCGGTCTGGAACATCCCGATGGGGTAGCACATGGGGGCGCTGCCGTCGCAGCATCCCCCCGACTGGTGGAACATGAGCGTGCCGTGCTGCGCCGTCAGTTGGCGCAGCAGGGCCGCCGCGTCCTGCGACACGGCGACCCGGCTGGCTGGCGTGGTCATGGCTCGAGGAGGGCGCGGCTCAGAAGAAGCCCATCGCCCCTTCGGCGTACGACACGAGCAGGTTCTTCGTCTGCTGGTAGTGGTCGAGCATCTTCAGGTGGTTCTCCCGCCCGATGCCGGACTGCTTGTAACCGCCGAACGCCGCGTGCGCGGGGTACTGGTGGTACGTGTTCGTCCAGACGCGACCGGCCTCGATGCCACGCCCGGCGCGGTACATCGTGTCGGCCGAACGGCTCCACACACCCGCGCCGAGCCCGTACAGGGTGTCGTTGGCGGTGTGGATGGCGTCGTCGAAGTCGTCGAAGCTCGTCACCGAGACGACCGGCCCGAAGATCTCCTCCTGGAAGATACGCATCGAGTTCTGCCCCTCGAAGACCGTCGGCGCGACGTAGTAGCCGCCCGACAGCTCGCCGCCGAGGTCGACGCGCTCACCGCCGGCGAGGAGCTTCGCACCCTCCGCCTTGCCGATCTCGATGTAGCTGAGGATCTTCTCCAGCTGGTCGTTGGATGCCTGGGCGCCGATCATCGTCGCCGGGTCGAGCGGGTTCCCCTGCACGATCTTGCCGACGCGGTCGAGGCCGTCGGCGAGGAAGCCGTCGTAGATCGAGCGCTGGATGAGTGCGCGGCTCGGGCAGGTGCAGACCTCGCCCTGGTTGAGGGCGAAGAACGAGAAGCCCTCGAGCGCCTTGTCGTAGTAGGAGTCCTTCTGGCGGGCGACATCCTCGAAGAAGATGTTCGCGCTCTTGCCTCCGAGCTCGAGCGTCACCGGGATGAGGTTCTGCGACGCGTACTGCATGATGAGCCGGCCCGTCGTGGTCTCACCCGTGAAGGCGACCTTGCGGATGCGCTTGTGCTGCGCGAGCGGCGCACCCGCCTCGATGCCGAAGCCGTTGACGATGTTGACGACACCGGCGGGCAGCAGGTCGCCGATGATGTCGAAGAGGAAGAGGATCGACGCCGGAGTCTGCTCGGCCGGCTTCAGCACGACGCAGTTGCCGGCCGCGAGCGCCGGCGCGAGCTTCCACGTCGCCATGAGGATCGGGAAGTTCCACGGGATGATCTGGCCGACGACGCCGAGCGGCTCGTGGAAGTGGTACGCGACGGTGTCTTCGTCGATCTGGCTGAGCGACCCCTCCTGGGCGCGCAGCACGCCGGCGAAGTAGCGGAAGTGGTCGATCGCGAGCGGGATGTCGGCGGCGAGCGTCTCACGGACGGGCTTGCCGTTCTCCCACGTCTCGGCGACGGCGATCTTCTCGAGGTTCGCCTCCATGCGGTCGGCGATCTTGTTGAGGATGTTGGCGCGGTCGGCCGGGGTCGTGCGCTTCCACGAGTCGAACGCCTTCCAGGCGACGTCGACGGCGCGGTCGACGTCTTCGACGGTGCCGCGACCGACCTCGGTGAACGGCTTGCCTGTGACGGGGGTGATGTTCTCGAAGTACTGGCCCTTGATCGGCTCGACGAACTCGCCGCCGATGTAGTGGCCGTAGCGGGGGCGGTACTCGGCCACGGAGCCGCGCTGGCCGGGAGCTGCGTAGACGCTCGAGACGCCTTCTTCGACGATGGTCATGATGTCTCCTTCGACTGCATGAGCCGCGGCATCCCTTGCCGCGTTTCGGATGCCGAGGAAACTACGCCCCGCAACGTTGCATCCCGTTGCGGGGTCGGGATGCCCCTGCGGTTCGGTTCGCGGCGCGCGTCTGCGGAGGTCGGTTCGCGGGACGTCAGTTCGCGGTGAGCGCGGCCAGCCAGTGGCGAGCACCCTCGCGCAAGGCGTCCGCATCATCCGGGGAGATGAGCGCCAACAGGCGACGCTCGTTGGTCAGGTGCGCCGTGAACGCGCGATCGATGAGGTCCACGCCGTCGTCGGTGAGACGAACGAGGCGGCGGCGACGATCGTCGCCGTCGTCCACGCGAGCGACGAGCCCCCGCTCGACGAGACGATCGACCCGCTTCGTCAGCCCACCGGTCGTGACCATCGTGTGCTCCGCCAGGGCGCCCGCCGCGAGTTCGTACGGCGCACCCGAGCGCCGAAGGGCGGCCAGCAGGTCGAACTCCGCCTCGGTCAGCCCGAACTGCGCATACACCGCGGTCAGCTCGTCGGTGAGGGCGAGAGCGAGCCGGTGGATCCGCCCGATGACGCCCGACGGGGACGCGTCGAGATCGGGGCGCTCGCGGCGCCACTGCTCCTGGATGAGGTCGACGTGATCCTGCATATCCCGACACTTTACCTTCCGGGGAAGGTAAAGTGTCTTCCATGGAAGCGAAAAGGATGCGGTGGATGCTCATCACCGCGATCGCGCCAATCGCGTGGGGCAGCACCTACTTCGTGACCCGCCACCTGCTGCCCCCCGACGCCGCACTCTGGGGCGCCGTCATCCGATGCCTGCCCGCCGGGCTCATCGTGCTGCTCGTCGCGCGGCGGCTGCCCACCGGTGTGTGGTGGTGGCGGTCGCTCGTCCTGGGCGCACTCACCGTCGGCGGTCTCAACGTGCTGGTCTACATCGCCGCGCAGCGGTTGGCCACGAGCCTCGCCGCGACGATCATGTCGGCCTCGGCAGGGGCGCTCCTCGTGCTGAGCTGGATCATCCTCGGGCAGCGGCCGGCGCTGCGCGCCGTCGCCGGCGCACTGCTCGGCATCCTCGGCGTCGTCGTCATGCTGCAGCCCGGGGGCGGAGCCGCGGATGTGTGGGGCGTCGTGGCATCCATCGTCGCGATGCTGTCGTCCTCGCTGGGCTTCGTCCTCACGCGGCGGTGGGGAGCGGACATCCCGCCGCTGACGATGACGGCATGGCAACTGATCGCCGGATCGCTCGTCGTGCTGCCCTTCGCGATCGCCGTCGAGGGCGCCCCGCCTGCGCTCGACGGACCCGCGCTGCTCGGCTTCGCCTACGTCATCGTGATCGCCACGGCGGTCGCCTACGCCGCATGGTTCACGGGCCTCGCGCGGCTTCCCGGTGCCGTCGTGGGAGTGATCGGCCTGCTGAACCCCGTCACCGGCGTGCTTCTGGGCGTGTGGCTCGGCCACGAACCGTTCGGCCCGGCGCAACTGCTCGGCCTCGCCCTCGTCGTCGTCGGAGTGCTCGCGGGCGTGCTGACGCGCTCCGCGCCCGCGACACACCGCCGCTGACGGATCGAGCGCGCGGCGCTCAGAAGCGGGCGTCGACGGCGCGCGTGAGCGAGAGGAACCGCGGGTTCGTCGCGAGGTCGTCGAGCAGAACGGCCCGGCCCTCCCCGTCGGCGAGCGGGATCTGCCAGTTCGGATACTCCGTGTCGGTGCCCGGGACGTTCTGCGCCCGCCGCTCGCCGACGGCGTCGACGAGCGCGACGCCGAGCAGTTGCGACGGCGCAGCGGTGATGAAGACGTTGAGCGCCTCGATCACCTGGGCCTCGGATGCCGCGTCGGCGAGGAGGCCCCGGTCGCGCAGCACCGCGAGCACGGCCGCCCGCTCGGCATCCGCGTCGGCGAGCTCCTCCTCGACCGGACGGGTGAGCAAGCCCAGCCGCGCACGCAGCGCGACATGCTCGTCGGCGAGATACCCCGCGGTCGGCGGGAGGTCGTGCGTGTTGACGGTCGCAAGCAGCGAGCGGCGGTAGTGCTCGGGCGGTCGGAACCCGTCGCCCTCGCGCTCGAACCACAGCACGCTGGTGCCGAGAATTCCCCGGTCGGAGAGGTAATCGCGCACCCACGGCTCGACGTTGCCGAGGTCTTCGCCGATGAGGACGGCACCCGCGCGCACCGCCTCGAGCATCAGCACTCCGATCATCGCGTCGTGGTCGTAGCGGACGTAGGTGCCCGCCGCGGGGCTCGCGCCGGCCGGGATCCACCACAGCCGGAAGAGCCCGATCACGTGGTCGATGCGCAGCGCCCCGGCATGCCGCAGGAGCGTCCGGATCATGTCGCGCAGGGGGGCGTACCCCGCCTCGGCGAGCGCCTCGGGCAGCCACGGCGGCTGGTTCCACGTCTGCCCCTGCTGGTTGTACATGTCCGGCGGGGCGCCGACGGCAATGCCCTGGGCGTACATGGGGCGCAGCGACCAGGCATCCGACCCCTCCGGATGCACGCCGACGGCGAGGTCGTGCATGATGCCGAGCGCCATGCCGGATGCCTTCGCCGCCGCCTGCGCGCGTTCGAGCTGCTCGTCGCACACCCACTGCAGCCAGGTGTGGAAGCGCACCCGCGGCGCGAGGTGTTCGGCGAGCTCGGCGACGAGCGGGGAGCGGATGTCCCACGCCTCGGCGGGGCGCTCGGTGCCGGCGTAGTGCTCTTCGAGCGCGCACCACAGGGCGAAGTCGCGGAGGGGCTGACCCTCCCGCTCGACGAAGCGGGCGAGTTCGGCGGCGCGGCCCGGCGACAGGGGCACGCCGAACACCTCCTCGAGCGCCGCGCGCTTGGCCGCCCACACGGCGTCGCGGTCGATGCGCGAGGGGTCGTCGTCGGTCGCGGCGACGGGTGCGCGCGCCGCCTCGAGCGCCGCCCGGCCGGCGGTGTCGAGGTAGGCGGCCTCGCGGATATCCTCGGGGCGCAGGTACAGCGGCGCGAGGAAGCGTCGCGTCGCGGGACGGTACGGCGACGCCTCGATCGGGCTCGTCACCTCGGCGGCGTGGATCGGATTGATGAGCAGGAAGTCGGCGCCCTCGTGGCCGGCGACCGCGGCGAGATCGCCGAGATCGGCGAAGTCGCCCATGCCCCACGACGCGCGCGAGCGCACCGAGTACAACTGCGCCATGAGGCCCCACCCGCGGCCACGGCCGGGGCGGGTCGGCGGGTCGGGCATGCGCTCGGGGGCGACGATGAGGGTTGCGCCCGAGCGGTGGACGAGGCCGCCGCCGAAGGGCGTCTGGTCGGCGTGCAGCGTGTGCCACCCGAGCGGGAGGTCCGCGGGGAGCGGCACGGTGACCTCCCAGCGGCGCACACCGTCGACCTCCCGCGAGGCCGGCGTCTGGTCCGGGATCGCCAGGTCGCGCGTCGATCCGTCCTCGAAGCGCACCCACAGGCGCACATCGTGCCCGTCGAGCACACGGACGACGATCACGCGGCCGCCCTGCCGTGTGACGACGGTCGGGGGGAGGGCGGAGCGCCACGGACGTTCGTCGGCGTCGACGAGGGCGGCCACGATGGCGGCATCCGTCGTGGCATCCACGTGCATCGCGCGCAGCACGGCGCGCAGGGTGGCGGCGGGCACCTGCACGCGGTCACCGAAGAACGACCAGTACTCGGTCGCGATGCCGTGCGCCTCCGCGAGCCGCACGAGGTCAGGCGTCGGCGCCTCGGGGGGGTCGGGGGCCTCGGGGGCCTCGGGGGCCGGGCTGTCAGGGGTCATGGTTGCCTCCGCTGCCATCCTGCCACCCGGCGTCGCCCCGCGCTACGCGAGCGCGCAGGTCCGCCTCCGCCGAATCCCGGTCCGTACTCAGGCTCTGCGCCGACAGGTTCGCGCCTCGACCGCGGAAACACGCGGAAGTACCCCGACGGGGCGCACGCGGATCCTGAATACGGTTCACAGCGTGGATGAGACGCCACCGCTTCGGGAGCGGGTGCCGGTGCCGGAGCGACGGGCGGCGGCGGCTCAGGCCTCGAGCTTCTCGAGGCGGGCGACGAGACCGGCACGGCGCGGGGAGCGGGCCGGCAGCATCCCGAGCGCGAGGCGCAGCACCTCGGCGTCGGCCTGGCCGTCGGGGGTGTCCGCGTACGCGAGGAGCACGTCGACGGATGCCTCGCCGAGCAGCGCGTCACGCAGGGCCATCCGCACGTTTTCGCGGAACTCCTCGACGCCCGGCGCGGTCGAATCCGGCAGAACCGCACCCCGGTAGGCGGCGAGCGCGACACGGTGCGCACCGCGGTCGAGCAGGGACACAAGCTGGTGCGCATCGGTGTCGAGCTCGGCGGACAGGCGGTAGGGGCGCGAGGAGGGCACGAGGTGCGGCGCGAGGCGCTGCAGCACCTTGCGCAGCCGCACCATCTCGGGGCGCAGCGTGCTCTCTCCGGCATCGGCGCCGTAGACGAGCTCCGTCAGCCGGTCGGCCGACAACCCTTGCCGGTGCACCGCGAGCATCAGCAGGATCTCGGCGTGACGAGCCGACAGCTCAGCGATCGTCTCGCCGCTCTGGCCCGTCACCTCGATGAGCCCCCGGTCGCGCCCGAGCACGCGGAGCGTCGCCGTCTCTGGCGCACGCGGCGCACGCGCCGACCCACGCCCGCCGCGCCGTACGGGGATCGGCGCCGTCGCGGCGGCGCGGGCGCGCAGCCGCGACACGAGGAGCTCGCCCTCCACCGCCCGCGCGGTGGCATCCACGAGCAGCTGCGCCTGCGGTGTCGCCGCCTCGAGGCCGCCCGTCACGTCGATGACGCCGAGGAGTCGCCGCGTCTCAGGGTCGTGGACGGGCGCGGCCGTGCAGGACCACGGCTGCACGAGCCGGTTGAAGTGCTCGGCGCCGTGGATCTGCACCGACCGCCCGAGGGCGAGGGCGGTGCCCGGCGCGGAGGTGCCGACGACCTCTTCCGACCAGTTCGCACCCGCAACGAAGCCCATGCTTCCCGTGAGATCCCGCACCCGCCGGTCGCCCTCGACCCATAGCAGGCGCCCGGCCGCGTCGCCGACCGCGACGACGACGCCGGAGTCCTGCTCGGGCAGCAGGAGCCCGCGGATCATGTCCATGACGCTCGCGAGAGGATGCCTCGTGCGGTACTCCTCGAGCTCGCCCGGAGTCACGTCGAGGGGAGGCAGGCCCTCCGCTCCGACGAGGTTCGCGAGCGACCGGCGCCAGGAGTCCTGCACGAGGCTGCGCACCTGCGTCAGCCGCGCATCGCTCTGGTTGCCGCCGACGAACTCCTCGTGCGCGCGCTCGATCAGCAGGCGAGACGTCTCGGGCGAGACATCACGCCGCGACGACCACGACGAGGGCACGGCGGCTCCGTTCGACGGTGAGGAGTGTGCCGCCCAGTGTAGACGGGATGCCGTGAATAATCCCGGGTCCGGAAGACGACCGCCCGCGCCCCGGCCGGCGGCCGCGAACTCCCGTGCGCGGCCTCACCGCGTCAGCCCCGCGCGGCCCACCATTCGCGCAGGCGCTGCTCGGCGGCATCCGCCCCGATGACGCCCTCGTCGAGACGCAGGTCGAGGAGGAACCGGTACGCCTCGCCGACCTCGCGACCAGGGCCGATGCCGAGGACCTCCTGGATGCGGTTGCCGTCGAGTTCGGGCCGGATGGCGTCGAGCTCCTCCTGTGCGGCGAGCTCGCCGATGCGCCGTTCGATGTCGTCGTACGCGCGGCGCAAGCGAGCCGCCTTCTTGGCGTTGCGGGTCGTGACGTCGGCGCGGGTGAGGATGTGCAGGCGTTCGAGCTCCGCGCCCGCGTCGCGCACGTACCGACGGACAGCGGAGTCGGTCCAGGCCCCTTCCGAGTAGCCGAAGAACCGCAGATGCTGTTCGATCAGCTGGCTGACCGAACCGATCGTGTCGGAGTCGAACCGCAGCGCGGAAAGGCGCTTGCGGGACATCCGCGCGCCCTTGAGGTCGTGGTGGTGGAAGCTCACGCCGCCACCCGGTTCGAGCCTGCGCGTCGACGGCTTGCCGATGTCGTGCAGGAGCGCAGCGAGGCGAAGGGTGACATCGGGTGCGGCACCGGGGTGACGCTCGTGCTCGAGGTCGATCGTCTGCGCGAGCACCGTCAGGGAGTGCTCGTAGACGTCCTTGTGGTGGTGGTGCTCATCGATCTCGAGCCGCAGCGCGGGGATCTCGGGCACGATCTCCGCCATGAGTCCGGTGTCGACGAGGATCCGGATGCCCCGGACCGGGTCGTCGCTCGCGAGCAGCTTCACGAGCTCTCCCTGTACCCGCTCGGGGCTGACGATCGCGATCGATTCGCGCAGCCGCGACATCGCGTCGAGGGTCTCGGGGGCGACGTCGAAGCCCAGCTGCCCCGCGAAGCGGGCGGCCCGGAGCATCCGGAGCGGATCGTCGCCGAAGCTCACATCGGGGTCGCTCGGCGTGCGGAGGATGCCTGCGACGAGGTCCTCCACGCCGCCGGTCGGGTCGACGAGCGCCGGCACGGGCAGCCGCAGCGCCATCGCCCCGATCGTGAAGTCACGACGGTGCAGGTCGGCTTCGAGCGTGTCGCCGAAGGCGACGGTGGGCTTGCGCGTCACACCGTCGTAGCTGTCGGCGCGGTATGTCGTGATCTCGACCTGCTCGGCGACGCCCGAGGGCCCGGAGATCTTCGCGCCGATCGTGCCGAATGCGCGCCCGATGTCCCACGTGGCGGATGCCAGGGGCTTCACGATCCGCAGGATGTCGTCGGGGCGCGCGTTCGTCGTGAGGTCGAGGTCGTGGGTGTCGCGTCCGAGCAGCGCGTCGCGCACCGGCCCGCCGACGACCGCCAGCTCGAAGCCCGCCTCCGCGAACGCCGCGCCGAGGCGCGCCATGATCGGGGAGGTCGCGAGTGCACCCAGACGGTCGAGGCCCTCGGCCATGTTGAGCATGGGTTTCAGCCTACCGGCGCCTCCCCGTCGGGGCCGGGGAGTGGGGAGGGGACCTGTCGCACCCAGGACTCACGTGAACCGCAGGAAACCCGTGAAGACGAGCTCCTGCACGCGCGGCAGCACGTCCGCGGCGAGCGCCGTGGCATCCACGTCGAGCAGCTGCGCGATCGCGCCGACGAGGGCTCCCACGCTGAGGTCTCCGTCGCTCGCGCCGACGAGCGCGGCGAGGGCCGGGTCGACCTCGATCGTGCGCGAGAGCCCACCGCCCTGGCGCAGTTCGATGACCGACGGCGCCTCGGCGCCGGGCAGATGATGACGCGCCTCGGTGACGTCGCCGGCGACGACGAACGTCGCGGCGGCGAGCGCGTCGTCGTCGAGAACCGTGAGGCGGTCGTGGGCGGCGAGCGCCTCGGCGAGATGCGTGCCCAGCGAACCGTCGCCGAGCGGCTGGACGATCCGCTCGAACCGTCGCAGCGTGGGCGTGCCGGATGCCGCGCGGCGCAGCAGCAGGTACCCGAACCCGATCGCCGTGACGCCGCGCGCGGCGAAGTCGGCGAGCCAGGCTTCGACGAGGGTGGCGTACCCGGGAGTCCCCGGCGCGGTGCCGCCGTCGCGCACCCACAGTTCGGCGTAGGCGAGGGGGTCGAGCTGTTCGCGTTCGACGATCCAGGCATCCAGCGGCACCGGCGAGGCATCCACCCACGCCCGCACGCGGTCGAGGCCATCCTCGCCGCCGCGGTACTCCCAATTGCCGAGGAGCTGCGCGACACCACCGGGCGCGAGCACCGCGCCGACCCCCGTGACGAACGCCCGCACGAGCTCGTCTCCCGCGAGCCCCGCGTCGCGGTACTCGTAGGCCGGCACGCCCGCGACGCGCGGCGTGATGACGAACGGCGGGTTCGACACGACACGGTCGAACTCCTCGCCCGCGACCGGGTCGAACAGGCTCCCGAGCCGGGTCTCGATGCCCCGGCGGTCGTTGAGCAGGGCGTTCAACCGCGTGAAGGCGAGCGCGCGCTCGGAGATGTCCGTCACGACGACGGTGTCCGACGCCGACCGCAGCGCCTGGATGCCACATCCCGACCCGAGGTCGAGGACGCGCCCCACCGGGGTCGGCAGCTGCAGCCCGGCGAGGGTCAGAGACGCCCCGCCGACGCCCAGCACATGCCCGGTCGGCAGTGCCCCGCCGACCGCGGCCTCGTCGAGGTCACTCGCGATCCACCACTCCCCACCGGTGTACTCCTGCGGGCGGACGAGGGCGAGCGGGACGACCTCCCCGGCCGTCACCTCCGCGAGGCCCAGCGCCACGAGACCGGCGGAGCCCGTGCGCGGCAGGGCGGCATCGACGGATGCCACGGCCGCCGGCGACCCGAGGAACAGCGCCCGCGCGAGCGTCGCCACGGGCTCGGTGGCGACCGCGAGGGCGGCGAGTGCCGGGCCGCGAAGGCCGTGTCCGACGGCTTCATCCGCGAGCGCACCCCACGTGTCGCGCACGGCCGAGGACGTGTAGCCCGCCTCCAGGAGATCGGCGCGGAGACCCGCGACGATGTCGGGCGTGGGGGTGATCTCTGGCATCCCTCTATTCCAGCGCATCCCTCGGAGTGCCGCACTGCCATTCCCCCTGTGCGCGGGGGGTCGCGGGTGGCGTTCAGGACAGGGACCCTAGACTCTCCCCGGACCCGCCATGACCTCCACTCGCCCTTCCCGCGCGCCCCGAACCCGCCGGTTCCTCGCCGCGCTCACCGCCACGGTCGCGCTCGCCGCGGCCGTGTTCGGGGCGGGCGCCGCCGTCGCGGCGGACCGCGAGTCGGCCACCAGCCCTCCCGATGAACCGTCGATCTCGTTCACCGCTGCGCCCGCGGATGGAGGCGTCCTCGCGGCGGGTCAACCGCTCACGGTGTCCCTCTCGGCGCGGAACTCCACGTCGCTGTCGGTCGCGACAGGCACCGTGCATCTGTCCACGTCGGCGCGCCCACTCGCGACCCGCTCCGACCTGCGCGCGTGGCTCGAGGGCGAGGGCCCCGCCGACCGCACCGACGTCGCGCTCGCCGACACCGCCATGCCGGGGATGGCCGCCGGCAGCACCTCGGTCCTCACCGCGACGGTCGACGGGGCGCTGTTCGCCGGGTACGCCCCGGGGGTGTATCCCCTGCGCGCGTCGTACGACTCCGACGGTGGCGGCGGCATCGCGACGAGCGTCGTCGTGATCCCGGGCGACCCGGGCACCGGCGCCCTCGGGGTCGTCGTCCCGATCACCGCGCCCGCCATCGGGACGGGACTGCTCGACTCCGAAGAACTCACCGAACTCACCGCTGCGCGCGGAGCCCTGCGGGTGGAGCTCGACGCCGTGACGGGAACGAGCGCGATCCTCGCCGTCGATCCCGCCATCGTCGCAGCGATCCGCGTGCTCGGAACGAAGGCCCCGGCCACGGCCACGCAGTGGCTCGACGACCTGATGGGTCTGCCGAACCCACGGTTCGCGCTGCAGTTCGCCGACGCCGACCTCGCGACCCAGGTCGCCGCCGGCCTCAAGGCCCCGCTCGCCCCGACGACGCTCGACTCGTACATGACCGCGTCCTCGTTCCCCGCCGCGTCCTCGCCGACCCCGCAGCCCTCCGGCAGCCCGGACGGCTCCCCGGGCTCCAACGGCTCGACCGGCGGCATCCCCACTCTCGCCGACCTGATGGATGTGGGCGCGGGCCCGGGCGTCGTCTTCTGGCCCGCAACCGGCACGGCGGGGGCGGAGGTCGTCGCGGCCGACGCGGCGCAGTCCACGCCGACGAGCCCCGCGATCACCCTGATCGATTCGGGAGCGCTCACGACCGACGACACCGTCGCGCGTGCGCAGGCAGGCGACGCGCAACTGCTCGTGTACGACGCGGATGCCTCGACGGCCCTCGGCTCCGCGGCATCCGCCACTTCGTCGATCGACCGCCAGGGCGCCCTCGCCGCGGCATCCGCCTACGCCGCCCTCGCGGTCGCGAAGGCTCCGGGCGCTCCCCTGCTCGTCGCCGTGGATCGCAGCTTCGAGCGCACCGACCTCCGGGGTGCGGTGGTCGCCGCGCAACAGCTGGGCGGGCGCACCGCGACCGGGCTCGCGCAGATCGCCGCGACCCCGCCCGCGTCGGTCGGCCTTCGTGCCGTGGCGGGAGACGACTCGCGCGCCGACGCCCTCGGGCACCTGATCTCCGATGAGACCGCGCTCGCCGACTTCTCGTCGATCCTCACCACCCCCGAGGTGCTGACCTCGCCCGAGCGTGCGAGCATGCTGCAGGTCCTCGGAAACGCCTGGCGCCTCACCCCCGACCGGGGGGCGAGTGCCTTGGCGGACCATCGCGCACAGACGAAGAAGACGCTGGCATCCGTCTCGATCACGCCGTCGAGCTCGATCACGCTCGCCGCGACGAGCGCGCCGCTCGGCTTCGCGGTGCGCAACGACCTGCCCTGGCCGGTCTCGCTCGTGCTCATCGCGACACCGGGTGACGCGCGCCTCGTCGTGCAGAACACGACCCCCGTCGAAGCGGGGCCGGAGCAGACGACGCGCGCCAAGGTGCCGGTCCAGGCCCGCGTCGGCAGTGGCGAGTCGACCCTGCACCTGAAGCTGCGGAGCCCCACGATGGTCGCGATCGGCGACCAGGTGTCGTTCGCGGTCTCGGTCCGCGCGGAGTGGGAGTCGGTCGGCCTCATCGTGATGGCCGCGATCGTCGGACTGATGCTCGTGCTCGGCGTCGTCCGCACCGTCACGCGACGGCGGCGGCGGCGTGCCCTCGCGCAGCGGTCGGAGGAGGACCCGGAGGTGGACCCAGCGGAGGATGCCTCCGCCGCCGACCGCTCCGACGACGTCACCGGCCCCGCGGGCGCCCCTGTCGACCGCGCTGATCCCTCCGACAGTGAACGAGGTGGGGATGCCTAGTCACGCCCGCGCGAGCGCCATCATCGGCGCCGGGACGCTCTTCTCACGCCTGACGGGGCTGCTGCGTACCGTCATGCTCGTCACGGTGATCGGCTCGTACGGCAGCCGCGCAGCCGACGCGTTCACCACCGCGAACCTGCTGCCGACGAACATCTACGAACTACTCGCCGCCGGCGTGATCACCGGCATCATCGTGCCGCAGATCGTCAAGGCGGCGACGCACAGCGACGGCGGCTCCCGCTTCGTCTCGAAGCTCCTCACCCTCGGCACCGTGCTGCTCGTCGGGGCCACGGCCATCGTCATGGCCATCGCGCCCGCCCTCATCTGGCTGTACTCGTCGCGGTACCCACCCGATCAGCACGCGCTGGCAGTCGCGTTCGCGTACTGGTGCCTCCCGCAACTGATGTTCTACGGCCTGTACGCCCTCCTCGGCGAGGTCTCGAACGCCCGGCGGGTGTTCGGCCCGTACAGCTGGGCGCCGACCGTCAACAATCTCGTGTCGATCGCCGGGTTCGGCGTGTTCCTGGCCCTGTTCGGCGGCCCCCTCAAGCAGGTCTCCGACTGGGGACCGACCGAGATCGCCGTGCTCGGCGGTACCGCGACCCTCGGCATCGCGCTGCAGGCGCTCGTCCTGCTGTTCTTCTGGAAGCGCACGGGTCTGCGCGTGCGACCGGACTTCCGGTGGCGCGGCATGGGTCTCCGCCACATCGGCGCGCTCGCCTACTGGACCTTCCTCACCGTCGTCGTCGGTCAGGTCGCCGGGGCGCTGCAGGCCAACGTCGTGTCGGATGCCTCGGGATCCTCGGGCATCACGGTCGTGACGATCGCGTGGCTCATCTTCATGCTCCCCCACTCGATCGTGGCGATGTCGATCTCCACGACGTACTTCACGCGGCTCTCCGAACTCGTGGCGCAGGACCGTCGCGAGGAGGTCGGCCCGAACCTCGACGAGTCCATCCGGGCGATCGCCGTGTTCGGATTCGGCTTCATGGCCGCCATCGCGGCGGCATCCGTGCCCCTGTCGCGCGTCTTCGTCGACTCCGCCGACGGTGCCGTCGCGATCGCCTGGGTGCTGTGCGCCTACCTCGTCGCGCTCGTGCCGTTCGGGGTTCTCGTCGTGATCCGCCGCGCGTTCTTCGCGTTCCACGACACGAAGACCCCCTTCCGGTTCTCGCTCGTGCAGGCGATCCTCGCGGCTGCGGGAGCGGGACTCGCCTGGGTCGCCGCCGTCAACGGCCTGCTCCCGGTCGCCTGGCTGGCCGCAGCGGTCGCGTTCACGCAGTCGATCTCCTCCTTCGTGCAACTCCCCATCGCCGTGCACCTCCTCCGCCGCCGCCACGTGGGTGACCTCGACCTCGCCCCCACATGGCGGGCGCTCCGCCGCTTCACGGTCGCCGCGATCCCCGCCTTCGGTGCGGGATGGCTGACTTTCGTCCTCGTCGGCGGCGCGACCGGGTGGACGACGGGGTCCCCGCTCTCGGGGCTCCTCGGTGCCGCCGTCGTCGGCGCGGCATCCCTCCTCGTCTACATCGGCATGCTGGCGCTCGTGCGGGCCCCCGAGATGGCGATCGCGACGCGCGCGCTGCGCCGACTGCGGGGCCGCTGAGCATCCTCGGCTGACACACAGCGGGGCCGCCGAGGCGGGGAATGTCGCGCGGCTACCATGGGTTGAATGCGCTGAGGCCCCTCGACGGGCTCGCGGACGAAGGAGAGAGACGTGCGTCAGGTCATCATCATCGGTTCGGGTCCGGCAGGATTCACTGCCGCCATCTACGCGGCCCGCGCGAACCTCACACCGCTCCTGATCGCCAGCTCGGTCGAAGCCGGTGGCGAACTCATGAACACGACCGAGGTCGAGAACTTCCCCGGATTCCCCGAAGGAATCATGGGGCCCGACCTCATGGCGAAGATGCAGGAGCAGGCCGAGAAGTTCGGCACCGAGGTCGTCTACGACGACGTCACCGCGCTCGACCTCGCGGGCGACGTCAAGACGGTCACGCTCGGCAGCGGCGCCGTCCATGAGGCGGAGTCGATCGTGTTCGCGACCGGGTCCGCTCCCCGCAAGATCGGCATCGAGGGCGAGCAGCGTCTCTCCGGCCACGGCGTCTCGTACTGCGCGACGTGCGACGGCTTCTTCTTCCGCGAGCAGCAGATCGCCGTCGTCGGCGGCGGCGACTCCGCGATGGAGGAGGCGACGTTCCTCACGAAGTTCGCCTCGAAGGTGTACGTCATCCACCGTCGCGAGGAGCTGCGCGCCTCGAAGATCATGCAGGAGCGTGCGTTCGCGAACGAGAAGATCGAGTTCGTCTGGAACAGCGAGATCATCGACATCCTGGGCGGCGACTCGGTCACTGGGGTGCTGCTGCGCGACACGGTCGACGGATCGACGCGAGAACTGCCGCTGACCGGGGTTTTCGTTGCGATCGGCAACGACCCGCGCACGCACCTCGTGCACGATCAGCTCGACCTCACCGAGCACGGCACCATCTGGGTCGACGGTCGCACCTCGCGCACGTCGCAGCCGGGCGTGTTCGCCGCCGGCGACGTGGTCGACCCGACGTACCGCCAGGCGGTCACCGCCGCGGCATCCGGCACGACCGCCGCCCTCGACGTCGAGCACTACCTCGCCGCGCGCGCCGATGCGGGTGCCCCGGCCCCGGATGCCTCGGAGATCGACGGCCTCACCGACGCCGCGTGACCGTACCGGTCGACCGCGTCGCCCGACCGGGGAACAATCCACGCACACGCGACGTTTGACCCGCTGACATGAGAGTGTCACACCCTGGACGAATGAAGGAGCAGGACATGACCGCGAAGGCCACGAGCGAGACCACCTGGAAGCAGGACGTCTTGGACGCTGAGGGGCCCGTGCTGGTGGACTTCTGGGCCGCGTGGTGCGGTCCGTGTCGCATGGTCGGGCCGATCCTCGACGAGATCCAGTCGGAGAACGGCGAGAAGATCACCGTCCTCAAGCTGAACGTCGACGAGAACCCCAACCTCGCGATGGAGTACCAGATCACGTCGATCCCGGCGATGAAGGTGTTCAACAAGGGTCAGGTCGAGAAGACGATCATCGGTGCCAAGCCGAAGTTCGCCCTCGAGCAGGACCTCGCCGCGTACCTCGGCTGACCAGCGTCCCCCGCTGTCTTTGCCTCGACACCGCGGGGGATGCCCAGACGGCTGAACCTCAGGATGCCTCGGCGCGTGCCGAGGCATCCGCTGCCGTCGACCACCGGCGGTGCGGCTCGTTGCCGAGCAGCCGCCAGACGGCGCGCGTGAGCTCGGGGTGGTCGAGGGAGATCTGCCGGAGCACCCGGTAGTTCCGCGACACGGACGGCTGTGCGCCGCCGTCGGCCGCGATGTTCTCGGCGCGGAGCGTCAAGACGACGAGTTCGTCGACCGTCGGCAGGTCCTCCATGAAATCCCACGGGTCTTCCCCGTCGCGGAGGCGCTCTTCCACGAGCACCGACAGTTCATCCGATGCCTCGGCGCGCAGCAGCTCGAGGCTGGCGCGGCGCGGGAGGGACGATCGATCGGTCACCCCTCCAGCCTACGTCGTGGGCTCCTGTGCGAGGGTGTCCGGCGGAAGTCGAGAGGGCGGCAGCCCGGCGATGGTCAGGCGGCGCCGAACTCGGTCTCGCCGAGTTCACCGAGGATCCGGTTGAGATCCTGCACGGTGGCGAAATCAATGATGATCTGGCCTTTTCGTGCCGTCAGCGCGATCTTCACCTTCGTGTTGAGACGGTCGCCGAGCTTCTCAGCGACATCGTCGAGGTGCGCCCGACGAGCCCCTGCCTTGGGGGCCGGTGTCTTCACGCGGCCCGCCGGGGCACCCTTCGCCGCGGCTTCCGCCGCGCGGACGGAGAGGTCCTCGTTGACGATCTTGTCGGCCAGGCGCTGCATGGCATCCACGTCGTCGAGCGAGAGGATGGCTCGTGCGTGACCGGCGCTGAGCACGCCGGCCGCGACCCGCTGCTGCACCGGCATGGGGAGCTTCAGGAGCCGGATCGTGTTGCTGATCTGCGGGCGGGAGCGGCCGATACGGGTCGCGAGCTGCTCCTGCGTGATCCCGAAGTCGTCGAGGAGCTGCTGGTAGGCGGACGCCTCTTCCAGGGGGTTCAGCTGCGAGCGGTGGAGGTTCTCGAGCAGCGCGTCACGAAGCAGGTCGTCGTCCGCCGTCTCGCGGACGATGGCGGGGATGGACGTGAGTCCCGCGGCGCGTGAAGCGCGCGTGCGGCGCTCGCCCATGATGAGCTCGTATGCCCCGTCGTCGTTCTTCCGCACGACGACCGGTTGCAGCACACCGAACTCGCGGACGCTGTGGACGAGCTCCGCGAGGTCGTCGGGGTCGAAGTTGGTGCGCGGCTGGCGCGGGTTCGGGACGATGTCGTTCGGGTCGATGTGGACGAGACGCGCCCCCGGGATCTCGACGAGCTCGGCCGTGACCTCGACGGTCTCCTCGGTGTCAGCCACGGCGGCATCCGCTGCCCGCTCGACGATCTCGGTAGCGGCCGGCGCGGTGGATGCCCCGGGGAAGAAGACGTCGACGGGGCGCGTCTCGGCACTGTCCGTGGTGGGGATGAGGGCGCCGATGCCCCGTCCGAGTCCTGTGCGCTTGGCCATCAGCTGTTCTCCTCGTTCGTCTTCTGCTGCTGTCGCAGGACCAGTTCCACGGCCGCTTCGCGGTACGAGATCGCGCCGACGGACTGCGGGTCGTACGCGATCACCGTCTGGCCGAAGCTCGGCGCCTCGGACACACGCACGGTGCGCGGGATCACAGCGCGCAGCACCTCAGCCGGGAAGTGCGACCGGACCTCCTCCGCCACCTGCTGAGCGAGCCGCGTGCGGCCGTCGTACATGGTGAGGAGGATCGTCGAGAGGTGCAGCCGCGGGTTCAGGTGCTTCTGGATCATCCGGATGCTTCCGAGCAGCTGGCTGAGGCCTTCGAGCGCGTAATACTCGCACTGGATGGGGATCATCAGCTCATCGGCGGCCGTGAAGGCGTTGATCGTGAGCAGTCCGAGCGAGGGCGGGCAGTCGATGAAGACGAAGTCGACCCCTTCGCCGGGAAGTGCGAGGTAGTCCTCGAGGGCCGTCCGCAGGCGGTGTTCGCGCGCCACTTGCGAGACGAGTTCGATCTCGGCGCCGGCGAGGTGGATCGTGCTCGGCGCGCAGAGGAGGTTCGGGGACTCGGGGCTCGTCTGGATGATGTCAGCGAGGGGGAACTCGTCGATCAGCACGTCGTAGACGCTGGGAATGTCGGCGCTGTGCGGCACACCCAGCGCCGTGGAGGCGTTCCCCTGCGGATCGAGGTCGATCACGAGCACGCGCGCACCGAGGGATGCCAGTGCTGCCGCCGTGTTGACGGTGGTCGTGGTCTTGCCGACCCCGCCCTTCTGGTTCGAGATCGTGATGACCCGCGTGGGCCCGGAGAACTGCAGCGACACGGCATCCAACGCTTTGCGGCGGGACGTCAGGTCGGCCAGTTCGCGCGCAATGGGACTGTCATCGAGGGAGAAGGGTGCGGGAGCCGTCGCGTTCTCCGATTCCTGCACCACTGACTCCTGTTCGTTGCGGGACCATCCCACTGTAGTCGACCACCCACCCCCCGGCTCCCCCGGCCACCCACCGGTATCCCCCGCCGGTGATCGAGTGCCGCGCGCAGCGCGGTGTATCGAGATCACCCGGTTTCACGTGAAACATGAGCTGTGAGTGTGTGGTTTCGATACGGCCGCTGCGCGGCCTACTCAACCACCGAGGCGCGGCTCACCACCCGGTGATCGAGTGCCGCGCGAAGCGCGGCGTATCGAGATCACCCCGTTTCACGTGAAACATCGTGCGACGTGAGTGGTTTCGATACGGCGGCTTCGCCCCCAACTCAACCACCGAGGCGGCTCACCACCCGGTGATCGAGTGCCGCGAGCAGCGCGGCGCATCGAGATCACTCGCCGTCCGCGAAGTCCTTCTTGCTGAGGGCGGGGAGATCCTCTCCGCGGAACTCGATGAGGGCTTTCCGCTTCGCGCGACTCCACCCCTGCACCTGCTTCTCTCGCGCGAAGGCCTCGTCGATGCGCGCGAACTCCTCGACGTAGACGAGTTCCAGGGGTCTACGGCGACGAGTGTACTCGGCACCCTCGCCGACGTCGTGCTGCCAGAGACGTCGTTCTATGTTGACCGTGCTGCCGACGTAGAAGGAACCATCCGCGCACTCGAGGATGTACATATACGCCATCACTCGAGTATCGACAGATGGGGATAGTGACGTTCACACACGGGTGCGAAATGGGGATGAACAGCGACATTGGCCCACTGTGGAGGGGGCGGCGTGGTTTCGATACGGCGGCTTTGCCGCCTACTCAACCACCGGGGGTGGTCCCGTCAGGCCGGTGATCGAGTGCCGCGCGCAGCGCGGTGTATCGAGATCACAGCGTTTCACGTGAAACATCGTGCGGCCTGAGTGGTTTCGATACGGCGGCTTCGCCGCCTACTCAACCACCGGGGGTGCGACGTGAGTGGTTTCGATACGGCGGCTTCGCCGCCTACTCAACCACCGAGGGGGGGTTCCGGTCCGGCCGGTGATCGAGTGCCGCGCGAAGCGCGGTGTGTCGAGATCACAGCGTTTCACGTGAAACACCGTGTGGCCGCGTGGTTTCGATACGGCGGCTTCGCCGCCTACTCAACCGCCGGGGCGGCTAGCCACCCGGTGATCGAGTGCCGCGCGAAGCGCGGTGTATCGAGATCACACCGTTTCACGTGAAACATCGTGCGGCCTGAGTGGTTTCGATACGGCCGCTACGCGGCCTACTCAACCACCGAGGGGTGGTCCCGGTCCGGCCGGTGATCGAGTGCCGCGCGGAAGCGCGGTGTATCGAGATCACACCGTTTCACGTGAAACACCGTGTGGCCGCGTGGTTTCGATACGGCGGCTTCGCCGCCTACTCAACCACCGGAAGTGGTCCCGCAGGCCGGTGATCGAGTGCCGCGCGCAGCGCGGTGTATCGAGATCACCCCGTTTCACGTGAAACATCGTGCGACGTGAGTGGTTTCGATACGGCCGCTTCGCCGCCTACTCAACCACCGGGGGTGCGACGTGAGTGGTTTCGATACGGCGGCTTCGCCCCCTACTCAACCACCGGGGGTGGTCCCGCAGGCCGGTGATCGAGTGCCGCGCGCAGCGCGGTGTATCGAGATCACACCGTTTCACGTGAAACATCGTGCGGCCTGAGTGGTTTCGATACGGCCGCTGCGCGGCCTACTCAACCACCGGGGGTGCGAAGTGAATGGTTTCGATACGGCGGCTTCGCCGCCTACTCAACCACCGGGTCAGGCGCGGGTGGCGCGGATGACGCGCGTGGGCTCGGCGATGACGCCCTCGCCGACCACCTCGACGCGCACGTCGGTCAGCTTGTACTTGCGAATGGCCTTCTCGGCGGCGTCGATCTCGTTCGCAGCGTTCGCGCCCTTCAGGAGGATCAGCTCTCCACCCGGGCGCAACAGCGGTGCCGTCAGCGGGATCAGCGTCTTCAGTGCACTGACCGCCCGCGCCGTCACGGCATCCAGCACAGCGCCGCGCTTCCACTCCTCGCCACGACCGCGCACCACTTCCACATTGTCGAGACCCAGGGCCTCCACCTGCTCGGTAAGCCAGGCGACGCGTCGCTCCATCGGCTCGATCAGCACCCACTGCACATCGGGGCGCGAAATCGCCAGCACGAGCCCCGGCAGTCCGGCGCCCGATCCGATGTCGCCGACCACGCCGCCGGCGGGGAACAGCGGGGCCGCGACCGCCGAGTTGAGGATGTGGCGCGACCAGATCCGCGGCGGCTCGAGCGGGCCGATCAGCCCGCGCTCCTCGCCGTGCTCACCAAGCGCCTGCGTGAACTGCCGCGCCAGCGCGATCCGGTTGCCGAAGACGTCGGATGCCTCGCGCGGCTCAGCCTCGATCATCACCATGTTTCACGTGAAACACCCGCCCTCAGGCGCGGCGGATCACCGTGTGCCGGTCAGCGCCCTCACCGTACGACTCCGACACGAGCCCACGGTCGGCGACGATGTCGTGGATCAGCTTGCGCTCGTAGCTCGACATCGCCGGCAGGGATGCCTGCGACGCGCCCTCGTCGAGACGGGCGATCGCACGGTCGACGAGCTTCTCGAGCTGACGCTGACGCGCGTCGCGCGAACCACCCACATCGAGGATGAGCCGCGAGAAGCGGCCTGTCTTGGTCTGCACGGCGATCCGGGTCAGCTCCTGCAGGGCCTGAACCGTGTCGGGGTCGGCGAGCAGTCGCAGTGCGCCCTCGTCCTCGTTCTCCACCGACACGTAGGCCCGACCCGCGCGGACGTCCAGCGCGAGGTCGCCATCGATGTCCGCGATGTCCAGCAGCCCCTCGAGGTAGTCGGCGGCCACGTCGCCTTCCTGCTCGAGCTGCTCGAGAGTCGCGGCGGACCGCTCGTTCGCCGTCTCTTCTGCGATGTTGCTCATGATGATCCTCTCCGTCACGACTCGTTCTGGGGCTTGTTCTTCTGCGCCTGCTTCTTCGAGCGCTGCTTGCTCACCGGCTGCTGTCGCTTCGGAGCCTCCGCCTTCGCCTTCTGCGCCTCGTCGTACAGGCGCTGCTGCTCCGCCTCGTACTTCTCCAGCGGGACGACACGGCCCGAGGCATCCAGCGCCTTGCCGCGCCGCGCGAGACGCTCCTCGCGTGCCTTGGCAGCGTCGGACCCCGGAGTCGGGAGGTTACGGATCACGACGAACTGCTGCACCATCGTCCAGATGTTGGAGGTGAACCAGTAGAGCACGACACCGAGCGGGAAGAAGACGCCCGAGAAGATGAAGGCGAGCGGCAAGACGTACAGCATGATCCGCTGCATCTGGTAGGCCTGCCCGGTCTTGGCCTCGGGGGAGAGGTTCCGCGAGATGATCTGCAGCTGCGTGATGAACTGCGACGCGATCATGAGGATGACCAGGACCACGAGGATCGCGACCGTCGCCTCCCAGCCATCCGGCTTCTGGTTGACGGCCTCGATGAGGCTCGTGTGCAGGGGAGCCACGCCGAAGAGCTTCGCCTCGTAGAACTGCCACGTGAGCTCCTTGCTGAGAAGGCCCACGCCGCCGAAGCCCCACTCCGCGTGCTTCTTCACATCACTCAGCGTGTAGAACATGCCGAGGAGGATCGGCATCTGCACGAGCAGGGGCAGACAGCTCGAGACGGGTGTCGTGCCGTGCTTCTTGTACAGCGCCATGGTCTCGCGGCTCATCGCCTCGCGAGAGAGCTGATCCTTCTTGCCGCGGTACTTCTCCTGAACTTTTCGCAGTTCAGGAGCGATTTCCATCATCTTTCGCTGGCTCTTGATCTGCCGAACGAACAGAGGAATGAGGGCCGAGCGCACGACGACGACGAGCCCGATGATCGACAGCACCCAGGTGATACCGGCATCCGCCGAAAGGCCGAGCGATGTGAAGATCCAGTGCCAGAACACGAGGATCGCCTCGACGATCCACTTGAACGGCCACATGATGGCGCTGAAGAAGTCGAGCTGCGTGCTCGGCGCCGGTGTCGTCGGAGTCGGCACCACCGGGGTCGGTGTCGCGGCGGCGGCACGGTAGAGAAGATCCAGCACGGATCAGTCCTTTCTCGGCGACACGCGTGCGGGCGCGTCGTCTGTGGATGGCACGACGAACCCGTGCCGGGTGAGCTCATGGCGGAAGTCCCGATGCAGCGGGACGTCGTCGACCCCGCCCTGCGCCCACGGGTGGCAGCGGGCGAGGCGGGCGGCCGTCAGCGCGCTGCCCTTCAGCAGACCGTGCTGCTGGACGGCGCCGACGGCATAGGCGGAACACGACGGGTAGTACTTGCAGACGTCGCCGTACAGGTGCGAGATCGTCGCCCGGTATCCGTGCAGCAATGCGAGGCCGGCGTTTCGGGGGAGAAGCGGCACACTGCCGAGCAGGGCGGATCCCGACAGCGTTCCGGTCCCGAGAGAGTAGGACGGCAGAGTCGTGACGCTCACGCTGCGGCTCGCCGAGTGAGGCAGCGGATGACTTCCGCGCGGAGGTCCTGGAAATCGGCGGATGCCGCGGTGGGCAGCGCCCGGATGACGACGTCTGCCCCGGGGCGCACACCGCCGAGCGCTTCGGCGCACACCGCCTTGAGGCGACGTCGCACCGTGTTGCGGGTCACAGCGGTCCCCACTTGCTTGCTCACGATGAATCCGAACCGCGGAGCGCGGTCTTCGGAGGTGGTGACCACGTACGTCACCGTGTGCGGACCGGCACACCGGGAACCCCCGCGGACGACGGCTTTGTATTCCGCCCCGCGGGTGATGCGATTCCCCCGCGCCAGCACTGCGGAAAGGTCAGGCCGACAGCTCGGTGCGACCCTTGGCGCGGCGCGCCGACAGGATCGAGCGACCGGCACGCGTGCGCATGCGGGCGCGGAACCCGTGCTTCTTGGCGCGGCGGCGGTTGTTGGGCTGGAACGTGCGCTTGCTCATGTGGATCACTCCGGATCGGCGGGGTCACCCGAACGCTCTAAGACCGGGGACACAGGTACAGGGGGACGTGCGCCTGCGGGCACACGTCAACCGACTAAGGATACGTCGAGAACCCTCAGACCTCAAACCGGGCACACCCGTTCGTGCATTATCCACTGCCTGTGGATGAAGGGTGGCAGGGACACGCGGCCCGGATCTACCGTGGATTTTGCTCGGCACGGGCTCGCTGACTACCGTGGCACGCGTCAGTTATCCACAGGGGGTCCCATGTCTCAGCACGATGTTCCGGATGTCCCGGTCTGGACCGCCGTGCTGGAGCATCTGGATGGTGACGATCGGGTCACTCCCCAGATGCAGGGCTTCCTGAGTCTCGCCGTCGCGCAGGGCGTCATGGGCGGAACGCTCTACCTCGACGTCCCGAACGACCTCACCGCAGCGCAGCTGAACAAGCGCCTCCGCGCCCCGATCATGGAGGCGCTGGCCCAGGTCGACGCCGAACCGTCGGCCACGTCGTTCCGCATCGTCGTCAATCCCGAACTCGCCGACGTCCACATCACGGCGCCGATCGTCGTTCCGTCCGTCGCCGCACAGGCCACCGTCGCCCCGATCGCACGGTCGTCGTCGGACGAGTACCTGGATGCCCCGGGCGCACCCTCGCGCAACGACACCCGCCTCAACCAGAAGTACTCGTTCGACAACTTCGTCATCGGCCAGTCCAACCGCTTCGCCCACGCCGCGGCGGTGGCGGTCGCCGAAGCGCCGGCGAAGGCCTACAACCCGCTGTTCATCTACGGCGACTCGGGCCTCGGCAAGACGCACCTGCTCCACGCCATCGGCTGGTACGCGATGAACCTCTTCCCGGGCATCCGCGTGCGGTATGTGTCGAGCGAGGAGTTCACGAACGACTTCATCAACTCGATCGCGAACAACAAGGGCTCGGCGTTCCAGGCGCGGTACCGCGACGTCGACATCCTGCTGATCGACGACATCCAGTTCCTGCAGGGGAAGGCCGAGACGCAGGAGGCCTTCTTCCACACGTTCAACACGCTGCACGACCACGACAAGCAGGTCGTGATCACGAGTGACGTGCCGCCCCGCCACCTCACGGGCTTCGAAGACCGCATGCGGAGCCGCTTCGAATGGGGCCTCATCACCGACGTGCAGGCACCCGACCTCGAAACGCGCATCGCGATCCTCCGCAAGAAGGCGCAGTCCGAGCGCCTTCTCGTGCCGGACGACGTCCTCGAGTACATCGCGACGAAGGTCTCGAGCAACATCCGCGAGCTCGAAGGCGCACTCATCCGCGTATCCGCGTTCGCGAGCCTCAACCGCTCGACGCTCGACATCTCCCTCGCGCAGACCGTGCTGCGCGACATCGTCGACACCGACGACGCCAACGTGATCCTCCCGACCGACATCATCGCCGCGACCGCGCAGTACTTCCGCCTGTCTGTCGACGACCTCTACGGCTCGAGCCGATCGCAGTCGGTCGCCACCGCCCGTCAGATCGCGATGTACCTGTGCCGCGAGCGCACGAACCTCTCGCTCCCCAAGATCGGCCAGCTCTTCGGCAACCGCGACCACACGACGGTCATGTACGCGTGCAAGAAGATCGCGGAGCTCATGAAGGAGCGCCGCTCGATCTACAACCAGGTCTCGGAGATCACGACGCAGCTCGGCCGCGTCGGCCGCTGACCTCGACTTGACATCCCGGGGCGCTCTGCCTCATCATTCGCGTTCTTCACAGTGTGGAGAGCCTGTGGATAACTGTGCGCGGATGCCGGATGGATGTGAACGAATCCGGCGAACCTGTGGATGACGCGAGATGGTGCCTACCGGCCCCGATCCCGCTGTATGAAAGGTTTCCGCAGCCCGCCCACAACTTACACGCGTGTGGTTTCCGCTCGAGGAGCGGCATCCCGCCAGTTGTCCACAGTTTCCACAGGAGTTAATACCATGACAAAGAACCATCTCTAGGAATCCCATTCGATCACCAGAGCGATGCGACCGACAGCTTCAGGCCGGAAGCCCTCCGGCACCACGTTTTGAGCGGGAGGCCCTAGCATGAGTGTGTTTCGTCTTCTCCGAGGGACCACCTCGACGTCAAGGGAGCCCCAGTGAAGTTCCACGTGAATCGCGACGTGTTCAGCGAGGCCGTGTCGTTCGTCGTCAAGCTCCTGCCGCAACGCAACCCGCAGCCGATCCTGGCCGGTGTGCTGATCGAGGCATCCGAAGAGGGACTGTCGCTCGCGGCGTTCGACTACGAGGCATCCGCCCGCACGACGATCGAGGCGACCGTCGACGAGCCCGGCACGATCCTCGTCCACGGCCGGCTCCTCTCCGAGATCGCGAGTCGTCTGCCGAACGCCCCGATCCAGATCGAGGTCGGCGAGGACGACGGGATCGTCCTCAGCTGCGGTTCGGCGCGCTTCACGCTCGCGTCGATGCCGGTGCAGGAATATCCCGCGATCCCCGAGGTGTCGGGAGAGTCGGGCCTCGTTCCCGCCGAGGACTTCGCGACCGCGATCGCGCAGGTGGCTTTCGCCGCCTCGCGCGACGATGTCACCCCGGTGCTCACGGGTGTCCAGCTCGAGGTCGCCGGCTCCTCGCTCAGTCTTGTCGCGACCGACCGCTACCGCGTCGCGCTGCGCGACGTGAAGTGGGACGGCGGCGGCGTCGCGACCGACGAGTCGACCACCGCGCTCGTCCCGGCGCGCACGCTGACGGAGGTCGGCAAGACGTTCGCCCACTCGGGTGACATCCAGGTGTCGTTCTCGGGGTCCGGCGACCGCGAGATCATCGCGTTCACGGCGAGCAACAAGACCGTGACGTCGCTCCTCATCAAGGGCAACTTCCCGCCGGTGCGGCGCCTGTTCCCCGAGCAGACCGACCACTACGCGGTCGTGAACACGGCCGAGCTCGCCGAAGCCGTCCGCCGCGTCTCGCTCGTGCTCGACCGGTCGGCGCCGCTGCGGTTCACCTTCACGGAGGACGGCGTGTCGATGGATGCCTCCGGCACCGAGCAGGCCCGCGCGACCGAGTCGGTCGATGCGACCCTCACCGGCGAGGACGTGACGCTCGGGCTCAACCCGCAGTACCTGCTCGAGGCGCTCGGCGCCGTCAAGAGCGAGTTCGCGCGCATCACGTTCACCTCGAGCGACAACGCGAACAAGCTGAGCCCCGTGCTCATCACGCCGCAGACGTCGGGCACGCCCGAGAGCTTCAAGTACCTGCTGCAGCCGAACCTGCTGCTGCGCTGAGCGCACGGCGGCCTCGACCTGCCGGCCGAGGCGACGTCGTGCATGCCGCCTAGGCTGATCTGGTGCGGGAGGTGACGTCGTGATCGTGGAGCAGCTGAGTCTCGTCGACTTCCGCAACTACGCGGTCGCCGATGTCGCACTCGCCCCCGGCGCCAACGTCTTCGTCGGCCGGAACGGCCAGGGGAAGACCAATCTCGCCGAGGCGATCGGCTTCTTCGCGATGCTCGGCTCGCACCGGGTGTCGCAGGATGCCCCCATGGTGCGCGACGGGGCGGATGCCGCGATCGTGCGAATGCGCCTCGCCTACGGCGAACGCCGCGTCCAGCTCGAGGCGCAGCTCAACCGCACCGGCAGCAACAAGGCGCGCGTCAACGGGTCGCCCGTGAAGACGGCGGAGCTCCCGCGTTACGCGCAGGTCGTCCTGTTCGCACCGGAGGATCTCCAGATCGTCCGCTCCGATCCGTCCGCCCGCCGCCGCTTCGCAGACCAGTTGCTCATCCAGCGCGCACCCCGCATGGCGGGCGTCCTCGCGGACTACGACCGCGTGCTCAAACAGCGGAACGCCTTGCTGAAGTCGGCGCGCGCGCGAGGCATCCGGGGCGATGCGCTCTCGACGCTCGAGGTGTGGGACGACAAGCTCGTGCAACTCGGCACGGAAGTGATCCGCGCGCGCCTCGCTCTCGCGGACGATCTCACCGCACCGCTGACGGATGCCTATGCCGCGATCGCCGGCGCCGATCACCGCCCGGAGCTCGAGTGGATGCTCTCCATCGGCGGCTCCGACCCGGAGGACGATGCCGACGCGGCGCCCCGGGGTGAGAATCCCGCCGGCGGTGCGCAGGACGCCGGCATCCGACCGGCGCGTGCTGGTCGCGAAGAGGTGCAGGCGCAGTTCCGGGCCGCGCTCGGCGCGAAGCGCGCATCGGAACTCGACCGCGGGATCACCCTCGTCGGGCCGCATCGCGACGACCTCGTGCTGCGGGTGCGCGGGCTTCCCGTGAAGGGGTACGCCTCGCACGGTGAGTCGTGGTCGGTCGCCCTCGCGCTGCGCCTCGCGTCCGCGGAACTCCTCCGCGCGCAGTCCCAGCTCGGCGACCCGGTGCTCATCCTCGACGACGTGTTCGCCGAGCTCGACGCCGACCGGCGCGCCCGCCTCGCGGCGCTCGTCGAGGGGTACGAACAGGTCGTCGTCACCGCCGCGGTCGAAGACGACGTGCCGAGCGCGCTGCGCGCGCGGACCGTCCGGGTCGTGGCCGGCGCGATCGTGACGGAGGGTCGGGATGCCTGACGCGACCCCCTCCACGCCGCCCACCCCGCCGGGTGACGCCGATCGCACGACCGTCCCCGAGACGGTGGGGACGTACCTGCGTCTGCGCGGACTCGAACCCTCCCCCCGTGCCGCGCGCCGGCGCCGGCGCCGCGCCACGGACGACGATGACAAGCAGCCGTTCATGCCGGGCCGTGACCCGAAGGGGTTCGGTGACGTGCTCGCTGACCTCACTCGGCAGTCTGGGTGGGACCCCCAACTCGCGCGCGAGGACCTCGTGCTGCAGTGGGAAGAGGTCACCGGCGTCGAGACCGCGCGGCACGCCTCGCCGGTCGCTCTGGCCGACGGCATCCTCACCGTGCAGTGCGACTCGACGGCGTGGGCGAAGAACCTGCAGCTCATGCGCGCCGAGATCGTCACGCAGCTCATGCGACGCTTCCCGGATGCCGGGGTGCAGAACGTGCGATTCGTGGGACCGGACGTTCCCTCCTGGAAATGGGGCCCCAGAGCCGTTCCAGGGCGCGGTCCTCGCGATACCTACGGATGAACCACGTCCAGCGGTGATCCCACACCTTTCATCGCGCCACAGGGCCATTCAGCGCTCGTAAAGGCTCATTCACCCGGTAAGATGGGGAGGTCCTGAAAACCGGACTCGGATGTGACCCAGGAGCGCTCGAAACTTATGACGTCAGATACTCCCGACAGCGTTCCCGAGGAAGTCCCTCACGCGAGCGTCCAGCCCGCCAAGAAGATCGAGAACGAGTACGGGGCCGATGCCATCCAGGTGCTCGAGGGCCTCGAGGCCGTGCGCAAGCGCCCCGGCATGTACATCGGCTCGACCGGTGAGCGGGGCCTCCATCACCTCGTCTACGAGATCGTCGACAACTCGGTCGATGAGGCGCTCGCGGGGCACAACGACCTCGTCGACGTGACGATCCTCCCCGATGGCGCCGTCCGCGTGATCGACAACGGCCGCGGCATCCCCGTCGACCCGCACGCCTCCGACCCGTCGAAGTCGACGGTCGAGGTCGTCCTCACGGTGCTGCACGCCGGCGGCAAGTTCGGCGGCGGCGGGTACGCCGTCTCGGGCGGTCTGCACGGCGTCGGCTCGTCGGTCGTGAACGCGCTGTCTACGCGGTTCGACGTCGAGATCCGCCGGCAAGGCTTCGTCTGGCGTCAGTCGTTCGCCCACGGCGGCAAGCCGCAGGGCCCGCTCGCGAAGGGCGAGCCGACCGATGAGACCGGCACGATCATCACGTTCTGGCCGGATGCCACGATCTTCGAGACCGTCGACTTCGACTACGACACGCTGCGCACCCGCTTCCAGCAGACGGCCTTCCTCAACAAGGGCCTGCGGATCATCCTGAGCGACCTGCGCCCGGCATCCACCTATGTCATCGACGGCGAGGACGGCCAATCGATCGAGATGCAGCCGCGCGACGATTTCCACTACGAGCGGGGACTCGTCGACTACGTCGAGTACCTCAACAAGATCCGCAAGGCGGAGGTCGTCAACGAGGAGATCATCGAGGTCGAATCCGAAGACACCGAACGGCACATCTCGCTCGAACTCGCGATGCAGTGGACGACGAGCTACACCGAGAACGTCTTCACCTTCGCGAACACGATCAACACGCACGAGGGCGGCACGCACGAAGAGGGTTTCCGCGCGGCGCTGACGACGCTCATCAACAAGTACGCGCGCACGAACAACCTCCTCAAGGAGAAGGACGACAACCTCACGGGTGACGACATCCGCGAGGGCCTCACGGCGGTCATCTCCGTGAAGCTGTCCGAGCCGCAGTTCGAGGGCCAGACGAAGACGAAGCTCGGCAACACCGAGGCGAAGGCGTTCGTGCAGAAGGTCGTCGGCGACCAGCTCACCGACTGGCTCGACCGGAACCCCGCGCAGGCCAAGCGCGTCATCATGAAGGCGATCGACGCAGCGACGGCGCGGATGGCGGCCCGCAAGGCGCGCGAGACCGCCCGCCGCAAGAGCGTGTTCGAGTCGGCCTCGATGCCCGAGAAGCTCAAGGACTGCACGAGCAAGGACCCGTCGATCTCGGAGATCTTCCTCGTCGAGGGTGACTCCGCCGGCGGATCGGCCGTCTCGGGCCGCGACCCCGAGCGCCAGGCGATCCTGTCGCTGCGCGGCAAGATCCTCAACGTCGAGAAGGCACGGCTCGACCGTGCGCTCGGCAACGCGGAGATCCAGGCGATGATCGCCGCGTTCGGCACGGGCATCGGCGAAGACTTCACCGTCGAGAAGGCCCGCTATCACAAGATCGTCCTGATGGCGGATGCCGATGTCGACGGCCAGCACATCACGACGCTGTTGCTGACGCTGCTGTTCCGCTACATGCGCGGGCTCATCGAGGCGGGGTACGTGTACCTCGCGATGCCGCCGCTGTACCGGCTCAAGTGGTCGAACTCGCCGCACGAGTACGTCTACAGCGACCGGGAGCGCGATGCGCTCCTCGCCGCGGGGACCGAGGCCGGCAAGCGCCTCCCGAAGGAGGGCGTGCAGCGGTACAAGGGTCTCGGCGAGATGAACGCCAAGGAGCTGTGGGAGACCACGATGGACCCCGACACCCGGACGCTGCGCCAGGTGACGATCGACGACGCCGCCGCGGCGGACGAGATCTTCTCCATCCTCATGGGCGAAGACGTCGAGTCGCGGCGCGGGTTCATCCAGCGCAACGCCAAGGACGTCCGCTTCCTGGACATTTGATGCGTTTCGACTCACTGCGCTCGCTCAACGACCGATCCGGTTCGACCCCGGTCATCGAGCGAGGAGCGCAGCGACGAGCCGAAACGTCCGGACCGATACGAGATGACACATGACTGACGAAGAGCGCCCCGACCCGAACGCGCACTACAACCACGGCAACATCGACCAGGTCGACCTCCAGGTCGAGATGCAGCGCAGCTACCTCGACTACGCGATGAGCGTCATCGTGGGCCGTGCGCTCCCGGACGTCCGTGATGGGCTCAAGCCCGTGCACCGCCGTGTCATCTACGGCATGTACGACGGCGGCTACCGTCCCGACAAGGGCTTCAACAAGTGCGCCCGCATCGTCGGCGACGTCATGGGCCAGTTCCACCCGCACGGCGACAGCGCGATCTACGACGCGCTCGTGCGTCTCGTGCAGCCGTGGTCGCTGCGCTACCCGCTCGCCGAGGGCCAGGGCAACTTCGGCACACCTGGCAACATGGGTGCGGCCGCCTCGCGGTACACCGAGACCAAGATGGCGCAGCTGGCCATGGAGATGGTCCGCGACATCGACGAGGACACCGTCGATTTCGAGCCGAACTACGACGGCAAGACGCAGGAGCCGACGGTCCTGCCGGCTCGCTTCCCGAACCTGCTGGTCAACGGATCGGTCGGCATCGCCGTCGGCATGGCGACGAACATCCCGCCACACAACCTGCGCGAGGTCGCCGAGGGTGCGCTGTGGGCGCTCGAGAACCCGGATGCCACGCGCGACGAGCTCCTCGAGGCGCTCATGTCGAAGATCCACGGGCCGGACTTCCCGACCGGTGCGCAGATCCTCGGCACGAAGGGCATCCGCGAGGCGCAGCGCACGGGCCGCGGCTCGATCACGATGCGCGCCGTCGTGAACGTGGAGGAGATCCACGGTCGCACGTGCCTCGTCGTCACCGAGCTGCCGTACCAGGTGAACCCCGACAACGTGGCCGCGAAGATCCGCGACCTCGCCCGCGACGGGAAGCTCTCGGGCATCGCCGACATCCGCGACGAGACGAGCGACCGCACCGGCCAGCGCCTCGTGATCGTGCTGAAGCGCGACGCGGTCGCGAAGGTCGTGCTGAACAACCTGTACAAGCACACGCAGCTGCAGGAGAACTTCGGCGCGAACATGCTCGCGATCGTCGACGGCGTGCCGCGCACGCTCGCCCTCGACGGGTTCGTCTCGTACTGGATCGAGCACCAGGTCGAGGTCATCGTCCGGCGCACGTCGTATCGCCTCCGCAAGGCGGAGGAGGACGCGCACATCCAGCGCGGCTACGCCCTCGCCCTCGATGCGCTCGACGAGGTCATCGCCTTGATCCGTCGGTCCCCCGATGTCGACGCGGCCCGCCAGGGCCTCATCGAGCTGCTCGGCGTCGACGAGATCCAGGCCGACGCGATCCTCGCCCTCCAGCTTCGCCGCCTCGCCGCCCTCGAACGGCAGAAGATCCTCGATCGTCTCGCCGAGCTCGAGCGTCTGATCGCCGAATACCAGGCGATCCTCGCCGACGATGCGCGTCAGCGTTCGATCATCGCCGAGGAGCTCACCGGCATCGTCGACAAGTTCGGCGACGACCGCCGCACGCACATCCTGCACGGGTTCGACGGCGACATGTCGATGGAAGACCTCATCCCCGAAGAGGAGATGGTCATCACCGTCACCCGCGAGGGGTACATCAAGCGCACGCGCAGCGACAACTATCGCTCGCAGCACCGCGGCGGCAAGGGCGTCAAGGGTGCGCAGCTGCGCGCCGACGACGTCGTCGAGCACTTCTTCGTCACGACGACGCACCACTGGCTGCTGTTCTTCACGACGAAGGGTCGCGTCTACCGCTGCAAGGCGTACGAGGTGCCCGAGGCCGGACGGGATGCCAAGGGTCAGCACGTCGCGAACCTGCTCGCCCTCCAGCCGGGCGAGGAGATCGCGCAGATCCTCGACATCCGCGACTACAAGGTCGCGACGCACCTCGTGCTCGCGACCCGCGACGGCAAGGTCAAGAAGACCTTCCTCAGCGAGTACGACACGAACCGTCAGGGCGGGATCATCGCGATCCGCCTGCGCGGTCAGGACGAGGAGGACGGCGACGAGCTCGTCTCGGCGCTCCTGGTCGATGACACCGACGACGTCTTGCTGATCTCGCGCCGCGGCATGTCGCTGCGCTTCACGGCGACCGACGACTCGCTGCGACCGATGGGTCGGGCGACGGAGGGCGTCAAGGGGATGAGCTTCCGTGAGGGCGATTCGCTCCTCTCGGCATCCGTCGCGGATGACGGCGGGTTCGTCTTCGTGGTGACCGAGGGCGGGTACGCGAAGCGCACGAGTGTGAGCGAGTACCGTCTGCAGGGGCGCGGCGGTCTCGGCATCAAGGTGGCCAAACTGAGCGAGGATCGGGGGGATCTCGCCGGTGGTCTGATCGTCGGTGAGGACGACGAGGTCTTGGTGGTTCTTGTCAGCGGCAAGGTGGTACGCTCTGCCGTGGCCGAGGTCCCCGCCAAGGGTCGCGACACGATGGGTGTCGTGTTCGCCCGCCCCGATGACGACGATCGCATCCTCGCGATCGCGCGCAACGGTGAGCGCACCCTGGGCTCGGCTGCCGCAGACGAGAACCCCGCGGCCTCCCCCGAAGAGAGTGACACTGACGTATGAGCACGGTAGCCGACAAGCTGGCGAAGAAGTCGTCGAGCAAGACCAGCGCGAAGCAGGTACGCCTGCGTCTGGTGTATGTGGACTTCTGGTCGGCGGTGAAGCTGTCGTTCCTGGCATCCGTCGCGCTCGCGATCGTCACGATCGTCGCGACGTTCCTGGTGTACATGGTGCTCCAGACGACGAACATGCTCACGAAGCTCGATGACCTGCTGAAGGCGTTCGACGACAACTTCACCCTGAGCGCGTACGTGGGTCTCCCCCAGGTGATGTCGTTCGCCGCGATCGTCGCGATCCTGAACCTCATCGTGTTCACGGTGCTCGGTGCCGTCATCGCCGGCATCTACAACCTCATGGTGAAGGTCACCGGCGGCCTGCTCGTCGGCTTCACCTCGAACTGACCCCGGACCCCGGCCACCCGGGCGACAAGTCTCCGTGCGCGGCGATCTGGACTCCGGTGGTCGAGTGCCGCGCGCAGCGATCTGGACCCCGGTGGTCGAGTGCCGCGCGCAGCGCGGTGTATCGAGACCAGCCCGATTTCGTCACGGCCCGAAGATCGGGTAAAGTCTTGGAGGTTGACGGCGGCACTCCCGCCCTCCAGACGGGGCTATAGCTCAGGCGGTTAGAGCGCTTCACTGATAATGAAGAGGTCCCAGGTTCAAGTCCTGGTAGCCCCACCACCCCCTCCGGGGCCTTAGCTCAGTTGGTAGAGCGCCTGCTTTGCAAGCAGGATGTCAGGAGTTCGAATCTCCTAGGCTCCACATCACGCCGATCGGCGTCTCGATTGCCAGGACACGCGAGAACTCGGCATCCATTCCCACATGATGTGGCGAATGAACCTGGCCCGCTGCCCGCGGATCTCACGCTCCGTTAGGGTGTGGGGATGGACCTGCGTGTCGCGGCCTACGCCGTCGTCGTCGACGAGCGCGGCGTGCTGCTCGCCCACTGGCACGAGGGCCGACGTGCGGCGTGGACGCTTCCCGGCGGCGGTCT
Organism: Microbacteriaceae bacterium PS02067; assembly: GCA_029960085.1. Lineage (GTDB taxonomy): Bacteria > Actinomycetota > Actinomycetes > Actinomycetales > Microbacteriaceae > Microbacterium. The sequence continues at coordinate 44,243 of JASCPG010000002.1, forward strand.
CGAGCCGGGTGAAGACCCGGCCGACGCCGTCCTTCGCGAAGTGCGCGAAGAGACGGGGTACGACGTCGAGATCGACGAACTCCTCGGCATCCATTCGCGTGTCATCCCCGCACGGCAGCGCATCCGTGACGATGCGGATGGGCCGTTGCACACGCTCCGCATCATCTATCGCGCGCACGTCGTGGGTGGGAGCCTCCGCAACGAGATCGGCGGATCGACGGACGAGGCCGGCTGGTTCGCACGAGACGCGGTCGACGCGCTCGCACACGTCGGGCTCGTCGACATCGCGCTCGAGATGGCGGGCGTCTGAGGCGCCGAGCGCGGCGACGCGGGCTCAGCGCGGGGATGCCGGCTGGGAGATGTCCGCGACCGTCGCCCCGTACGCGGCGATGAGGTCGTCGGCGTCGACGAACAGACTGTACCCGTGCGCGCCTGCGCCCATCGCGATGCGGCGACCGACGATCGAGGCATCCGCATACACCGGCCAGTCGCCCGCCGCGCCGATCGGCGTGATCGTGCCGCGCTCGTAGCCGGTCGCGGCGAGGGCGAGCTCGGGCTCCGGCAGCCGCAGCTTGTTCACGCCGACGAGTGCACGCAGCTTCGGCCATGAGATCGCGAGGTCACCGGGGATGAGCGCCAGCAGGTACGTATCGTCGGAGCGCTTGACGACGAGCGTCTTCACGATGTCCTCGGGCTCGAGCCCGAGAAGCCGCGCAGCCTCCGCAAGGCTCGACGCCGCCGGTCGCTCGCGGATCTCGATGTCGAGACCGCGTGCGGCGGCGGCGTCGTGAACCCGATCGAGCGGATCAGGCATCCGGAGCGCGCAGCGGGTCGTCCGCGACCCACAGCTCGTCGTCGGCCCGCAGCGTCTGCCACGCGGCGTACAGCACGCCGGCGGCCGCGGCGATGCCGAAGACGATCGCGATGACGCCACCGGCGCCGATCCCCTTCTTCGGCGGAGCCGTGTTCACGACGAGCTGGCGGGATGCCTTCTTGCCGTACTTCGCGGCCCGCTTCTGCAGCGCGGACACGTCGATCGCGGTGAACCCGCGGCCCGCCGCAAGGTCTTCACGCTTCTCGTTCGCGGCGTCCCACACCGACAGCGCCGATCCGATGACGGCACCCGCAGCGGGAACGATGTTCTTGTTGTAGATCCGCTTCGAGGTCGCGACTCCCTGATTCACGTACGGGGCGGCGTACTTCTCGTACGTCTGCCGCACGCCGGGGACGAACTGCTCGCGGTTGTAGTTGCCGAGCTGACGGCCGGCCTCGCGGGCGACCTCTCCGGCCTGACCGAGCAGCACCTGCTGCGACTCCCACAGAGTCGTCGCCTGGCTCTGAAGCTTGCGGAGTTCCTTCTTGCGCTTGCGGCTGAGGTTCACAAAGCCCTCCCTGATCCGGGGTCGTTTCTCCCCATCTTGCCAGACGTGCGGGAGCCGAGAAGGGCTTGACAGGTGTGAGAATGGTGAGCATGACGATCCACACCGCCGTAGCGACCCTCCACACGAACCACGGCGACATCGTCGTCAACCTGTTCGGCGACCACGCGCCCCGCACCGTGCAGAACTTCACGGGCCTCGCGGACGGCTCGCAGGCCTGGACCGACCCCGCGACGGGCAAGGCCGGCGAGGGCCCGCTCTACACCGACGTCATCTTCCACCGCATCATCCCGAACTTCATGATCCAGGGCGGCGACCCGCTCGGTCAGGGCATCGGCGGCCCCGGCTACAACTTCGATGACGAGATCCACCCCGAGCTGAACTTCAACGCGCCCTACATCCTCGCGATGGCGAACGCCGGCCTGCGTCGGAACGCCATCACGGGCAAGGCCGAGGGCACCAACGGATCGCAGTTCTTCATCACGACCGACCCGACGCCGTGGCTGCAGGGCAAGCACACGATCTTCGGCGAGGTCGCCGACGACGCGTCGCGCGCCGTGGTCGACGAGATCGCGGGCGTGCGCACGGGCGCCGGCGACCGCCCGGTCGAGCCCGTCGTGATCAGCTCGATCGACGTCGTCGCCGCCTGACGAGCGGCGCGTGACCGACGCCTCCTTCCGGACCAATCCGGACAACTTCTGCTATCGGCATCCCGACCGGCAGAGCTTCGTGCTCTGTCAGCGGTGCCTGCGGACCATCTGCCCGGAGTGCCAGACGCAGCTGCCGGTCGGAGTCATCTGCCCGGAATGCCGTGCCGAGGCGCAGCGCGGACAGCAGGCGACGGTCACACGGATGCCACGGCGCCGCCGATCCGTCGCGAGCAGCACACCGGTCGTCACCTACTCCCTCATCGCCATCACGTCGCTGTTCTACCTGATCGGGCTCATCCCGGGCGTCGGGCTCGAGGTGCGTAGTTCGCTCGTGTTCTTTGCGCCCCTTGCCTACACGGAGCCGTGGCGCCTGCTCACCGTGACGCTGGTGCACATGAGCCCGTGGCACATCGCGCTCAACATGCTCGCGTTGTGGGCACTCGGGCGAAGCCTCGAGCCTCTCGTCGGCCGCTGGCGGTTCCTCGCTCTCTATCTTCTGAGCGCTCTCGGCGGATCCGTTCTCACGGCGCTCCTCGCCCCCGGCACTGTGGTCGCCGGGGCATCCGGCGCGGTCTGGGGCCTTCTCGGTGCGATGCTCATCATCGGTCGTCACATCGGGGCGAACGTCACCTCGATCGCGATCCTGCTGGGCCTCAACCTCCTGATCACGTTCCTACCGGGGTCGAACATCGCCTGGCAGGCGCACATCGGCGGTGGACTCGTGGGGGCACTGATCGGGTTCGTCTTCGCGCGCACGCGCGCCGTCCGTCAGCAACGCTGGCAAGTGCTGCTGCTCATCGCTGTCGGCGTGGGGCTGCTCGCGCTGCTCGCCGTCCCACTCGCGATCTACCGCTAGTTGTCCACAGGCTCATCCACATCTGGGGATGAGTTACACGGGTGTAATTCACACCCGGTGGACAGTCGTGTGGAGAGGGGTCAGCGCCAGCGCGTCGTCATCAGGAAGCCGACGAACGCGATGCCGAAGCCGATGACGAGGTTCCACCCGCCGATGCCCGGGATCGGCCAGACCGAGCCGCTCAGGTAGAAGACGATGACCCACACGAGGCCGAGGATCATGAGTCCCAGCATGATGGGCTTGAACCACACCGGGTTCGGGGCGGCATCGCCCTCGGAGCGCTCGATGAGGTGATCGTCATCCTTGCCAGAACGTGCCATGCCGAAATCCTACCTGCCAGCCGGGCCACAGCCATGCTGTGGGAGAATCCGACCATGGGGGATGCCACGCGCGCGGATGCGCCGACGGCCGCACGGCCCCGCCGTCGCGCGTCGTTCGTCGGCGTTCTCGGCGAGATCCTGATCACGGTCGGTGTCGTCGCGCTGCTCTACGTCGCCTGGCAGATGTGGATCGGTGACTGGATCATCGGCAACGAGAAGCACCAGGAGGCGAGCGCCCTCTCGCAGAGCTGGATCGACGATCCCGCCCCGGCGCCGACGCCGAGCGACACCGCCGGCACCGACCCCGTCATCCCCGTGCAGGCGCAACAGGATCACGGCACTCCGTTCGGAGTGATGTTCATCCCCCGCTTCGGACCGCAGTGGCAGTTCACGATCGCCGCCGGAACCTCCCGCAAGGACATCCTCGACAAGGGTGAGATCGGCCACTACAAGGACACGGCCATGCCCGGCGGCATGGGGAACACCGTGTATGCCGCGCACCGGTGGACCTCCGGGGCCCCGTTCGACCCGATCGACAGACTCGTCATCGGCGACGCGATCGTCATCCAGACTCCGGACGGCTGGTACACCTACCGCTTCCGGACGATCGAGTACGTGAAGGACACCCAGATCGAGGTGCTCCTGCCCGTCCCCCAGGAGGTCGGCATGGCCGCAGACGGGCGGTACCTGACCCTCACGAGCTGCGCGCCGAAGCTCAACATGCTCGAGCGGATCATCGCCTACGCCATCTTCGACGGCTTCACCCCGACCGCCGACGGGCCGCCGGCCTCCCTCGCCGCCCCGACCGTAGGAGCCTCGTCCTGATGTACGCCGCACTCTGGCGGATCCTCCCCGGCCCCGCATGGCTCCGGGTGCTCATCCTCCTCGTCCTCGTCGCCGCGATCCTCTATGGCCTGTTCTGGTACGTCTTCCCGTGGGCTCAGCAGTTCATCAACCCGCAGGAGTCCACCGTCGGTGGCTGACGTCCTCGTCGTCGACAACCACGACAGCTTCGTCCACACCCTCGTCGGGTACCTCGACGAGCTCGGAGCCCGCACGCGTATCGTCGAAGCGGATGCCCTCGAGAACCCCGCGCAGGAGATCGCCGGGTTCTCGGGCATCCTCGTCTCACCCGGTCCGGGGACACCGGAGGATGCCGGTGCGTCGATCGAGGTCGTCCGCGCGGCGTCCGCGTCCGCCATCCCGCTGCTGGGCGTGTGCCTCGGCCACCAGGCGCTCGCCGTCGCGTTCGGGGCGACGGTGCGCGAGGCGCCGGAACTCATGCACGGGCTCACGAGCGATGTGCGCCATGACGGCGACGACCTGTTCGCCGGGCTGCCCTCGCCGTTCGTCGCGACGCGCTACCACTCGCTCGCCGTGGTCCCCGCCTCCGTGCCGGCCGATCTCGTGGTCACGGCGACGACCGCATCCGGCGTCATCATGGGGATCCGCCACCGCACCCTGCCAATGCAGGGAGTGCAGTTCCATCCCGAGGCGGTGCTGACCGAGGGCGGCTACCGCCTGCTGGGAAACTGGCTCGAAGGCATCGGATGCCGCGGCGCTGCCGAACGCGGTACGAGGCTCTCCCCGCACCGCCGCGTCGACTGACGCCGCCTCTTACCGACGCGTCGAACGCCGCGTCAGGATCCCGTGCAGACCGTGAGCACGACGGTCGAGTGGATCGGCACGTCTCCGGGGGCCAGCGACTGCGCGGCGATCGTCGGTCCGCCCGAGGTCGCGGGGCACGTCGCGTCCTCCTTGATCTCGGGGGTGAGCCTGACATCGTCGGCGGTGAGGGTGCGCTGCGCGGCATCCTGCGTGTACCCGACGACGTCGACGAGCGTGACGTTTCCGCTCGCGACGATGAGGTTGACGCTCGTCCCGGCCGCGACCTGCGAGCCTTCCTTCTGATCGGCGGAGATGACCGTCCCGGCCGCGAGGTCGGGGTCGTTCTGCGTCCGCACGGCGCCCAGTGAGAGCCCGGCGCCCGTGAGTGCCGTCGTCGCGGCCTCCGTCGACAGCCCCGTGAGTGTCGGCACCGTGCTCATCTCCTGCCCGGTCGACACGTAGACCCGGACGATCTGCCCCGGTGCCACGGCGTCGTCCGCAGTCGGATCGGTGCGGATGACGTTGCCCGCAGCGATCTTGTCGCTGCTCTCGTCATGTCGCTCGGCCTTCAGATCGTTCTGGGAGAGGAGTTCGTTCGCGCGGTCCCAGGACATCGTCACGACGTCGGGGACGATGCGGGTGTTGTCGGGGATCGTCGTTCCCGGCCTGCTCGTGACCACCCAGAACAGCACCGACACGAGCACCACGGCGAGCACGGCGATGCCAGCCCAGATCCACGCCGCCGGCGGACCGGGCTGCGTGCGCCGCATCGTCGTGTCGGCGGACAGCTGCCGGAGCGAACGCGCCGTCTCCGCCGCCTGGCGCGGGTTCGCGCCGTAGAGCTCGCTCGTCAGCGCGCCGACCTGACGCTTGGTCGGGACGCTCCCCTCCGCCGTGGCATCCAGCGCCGCGCGGAAGGATCCCGCGTCCTGGTAGCGCTGGAAAGGGTCCTTCGCGAGCGCGCGCAGGGCCACGGCGTCGAGCGACCGCGGCACGGTGTCGACGATCTCCGAGGGCGCGAGCGGCGTCTCGCTGACGTGCTGGTAGGCGACCGCGACGGGAGAGTCGCCGCGGAAGGGCGTCCGCCCCGTCAGCAGCTCGTACAGCACGATGCCCGCCGAGTAGAGGTCCGCACGCGCGTCGACCGGCTCGCCCTTCGCCTGCTCGGGCGAGAAGTACGCGGCGGTGCCGATGATGGCCGTCGTCTCGGCAACGGTCGACGACGAGTCCGACACCGCGCGCGCGATGCCGAAGTCCATGACCTTCACCTGGCCGGCCGGGGTGACCATGACGTTCCCCGGCTTGATGTCGCGGTGTACGACGCCCGCGCGATGGGAGTACTCGAGCGCCTCGAGGATGCCATCGGTGTAGCGCACCGCATCGGGGATCGGCACGGGGCCGTCGGCGATGATGTCCTTGAGGAGGCGCCCTGTGACGAGTTCCATGACGATGTACGGCACGGGGTGAACGGTGCCGTCGGCATCCGTCTCGGTGTCCTCCCCCGCGTCGAACACGCGGACGATGTCAGGGTGCGACATGCGGGACGCGGCCTGGGCCTCGAGCCGGAAGCGCGTGCGGAACGTGCTGTCGGCGGCGAGTTCGCGCTTGAGGATCTTGATCGCGACGTCACGACCGAGCGTCAGGTCCCGCCCACGGTACACGCTCGCCATGCCACCGCGACCGATGAGCTCATCGACCTCGTAGCGGCCGGACAGCACGCGCGGTTCTGCAGACACTTCTCTCCCTGGGTGCTCTCGTCGGCCAGCCTAACCGAGAGCGATCAGGGTGTGGTGGAGGGGGTGGGAGCGGGCGAGGTGTTCGGGATGGGTGCCTTGCCCTCGGGTGAGGCGTCGCTCGCGCGGTCACCGCACTGCGCGGTGTACGTGACGAGCACCATCGTCCCGGGAGCGCCGGTGGCGGTCACGGTGAGGCTGCGCGGGCTCGCCGGCGACTGGTAGGTCGTGCCGTTGTTGGCGTCGAACGTGCCGTTGATCACCGTGAGGTTGTACGCCGTGACCGACGATCCCGCCGGGCAGGTGAACGCGTCCCACGAGACGGTGAACGACGAGGACCCGGCCGGGTTGTTCGTCACCGTCGGTGCCGTCGGAGTGCCGATCGGCGACGGCTCGGTGTAGAACGTCAGCGTGATCGCGTCGTTGGGCTTCACGTTGCCGCCCTTGGGGTCCGTCTCGTAGATCGTGCCGACGACCTGGTCAGCCGACGCCGATGCGGCACCCGGCTTGCAGGTGACAGCGGTGAGCTTGTTGTCCCGGGCGATCTGCTGCGCCTGTTCGCACGTCCTTCCGATGAACCCCAGATCTGCGATGGGGACGGCGGTCGGGGTGGGTGTCTCGGACGGCGTCCGGCTCTGCGTGCTCGGGGACGACGGCGGGGCGGAGGTCTTCTCGCCTCCCGAGTTGCCGCCCTGGAGCAGGGCGAACAGCGTCCCACCGAGCACGAGCAGCAGGAGCACGATCAGCGCGACGAGTGGCCACGTCCACGGGCTGCGCTTCTTCTTCGCAGCCTCCGGTGCCGCATCCACGGCTGGCACGGCGGCCGCGGCCGGCAGGAGGCGTGTCGTGTCCTCGCCCGACGCGGTGAGCAGTTGCGTCATCTCGTCGAGGGGACGGGCTCCCGCGATCGCCGGGACGATCGCCACGGCGCCGGCGATGTCGCCGCGGCGCAGGGCCGTGGCGGCGCGCGCGACGGCCGAAGCGGTCGCGGGCCGGTCCTCGGGCTTTTTCGCGATCATGCTCATCACGAAGTTGCGGACGGGCTCGGCGATCGTGGCGGGCAGCGGCGGCGGGGCGTCGTTGATCTGCGCCATCGCGATCGCGACCTGCGACTCGCCCGTGAAGGGACGCTTGCCCGCGAGACATTCGTACGCGACGATGCCGAGCGAATAGATGTCGGTCGCCGGGGATGCCGGGTGGCCGGATGCCTGTTCGGGTGACAGGTACTGGACCGTCCCCATGACCTGTCCGGTCGCCGTCAGCGGCACCTGGTCGGCGATGCGGGCGATGCCGAAGTCGGTGATCTTGACGCGACCGTCCGGGGTGATGAGGAGGTTCCCCGGCTTGATGTCGCGGTGCACGAGGCCCGCGGCGTGGGCGGCCTGCAGGGCGGCCGCGGTCTGCGCGACGATGTCGAGAGTCTTGTCGGTCGAGAGCGAGCCCTCGCGCTCGAGGATCGTCGAGAGGGCCTCACCCGGCACGAGCTCCATGACGAGGAAGGCGGAGCCGTTCTCCTCGCCGTAGTCGAAGACGCTCGCGATGCCCTCGTGGTTCACGAGCGCGGCGTGGCGCGCCTCCGCGCGGAAGCGCTCGAGGAACCCCGGGTCCCCCATGTACTCGTCTTTGAGGATCTTGATGGCGACCGTGCGTCCGATGACGTGGTCGGTCGCCTCCCAGACCTCGCCCATACCGCCGATCGCGATACGCGAGTCCAGCTCGTAGCGCCCGCCGAAGCTCACACCCTGCGTCGGTCTCATCTGCTCAGCACCGCCTCTATGACTTTCTTCGCGATGGGGGCCGCGATCCCGTTGCTCGTTCCGGACTGTCCGAGCCCTCCGCCGTTCTCGATCATCACCGCGACCGCGATCTTCGGGTCTGCCGCCGGAGCGAAACCGGTGAACCAGAGGGTGTACGGATCGCCGGGGTTGTGCTCCGCCGTGCCGGTCTTCCCGGCCACGTCGACCCCGTCTATTCTTGCACCGCTCGCCGCACCGTTTTGGACATTGGCGATCATCATGGTGGTCATCGTGCTGGCATCCTTCTCGCTCAGCGCACGCCCGAACTGGGTGTCTTCGAAGGTCTTCTGCACCGTCAGATCGGTGGCGACGACACGGTCCACCATGCGCGGATTCATGACGACGCCCTTGTTCGCGATGCCGGCAGACACCATGGCCATCTGCAGCGGGGAGGCTTTGACGTTGGACTGACCGAACCCGGTCTGCGCCGTCACGTCGTCGCTGAGAGGACCGGCGGGGTAGACCGAGGCGTGGGTGGGAATCGGGATGTCGAAGCTCGTGTCGAAGCCGTACTTCTCGGCCTCGGTACGGATCGCGTCGTCGCCGAGCTGGACCGCCAACTGCGCCATCGGGATGTTGCAGCTCAGGCGCAGCGCCGTGGCGAGCGTCACCGTGTCACCGGGGCCGCACTGGCCGCCGTCGAAGTTGTGGAGCGTCGTCGAGGTGCCCGGCAGGACGTACGTCGCCGGGTTCTCGAACGTCGAGTCGGGCGTGTAGCGGCCGGATGCCAGGGCGGCGGAGGCCACCACGAGCTTGAACGTCGAGCCCGGGGGGTTGAGGCTGTCGCCCGTCGCCCGGTTCCACAGAGGATTCGTCGGCTCGGCGAGGAGGGCGTCGTACGCGGAGTTCACGGCCTTCGAGTTGTGCTCCGCGAGCGTATTGGTATCGAAGCTCGGGCTCGTCACCAGGGCCAGCACGCGCCCCGTCTTCGGATCGAGCGCGACCACGGCCCCCTCATACGAGCCGAGCGCGTCGAACGCCGCCTTCTGCACTGCCGGGTCGAGCGTCAGCAGGACGTTCGACCCGCGCGGCGGCTGTCCGGAGATGATCTGCTCGATGCGAGAGAGGAACTGCGTGGACGCCGTCCCGGATAGCTCCCGGTTCATCGCCTGTTCGATGCCGGTCGATGACCCCAGCACAGGATTGATGAAGCCGGTCACCGGTGCCCACATCTGCGGGTCCGTGTACTGACGCTGCCAGCTGTAGATGTCGGTGGAAGGCACCGACGACGCGATCACCTGGTCGCCCGCGATGATCGCCCCGCGCTGCACCTCGAACGAGTCGTACAGGGCGCGCCGGTTGTGCGAGTTCTCGCCGAGGTCACTCGCCTGCACGACCTGGATCCAGCTCGTCGACGCGAACAGCGCGACGAACATCGCGAGCATGACGATGCTCAGGCGGCGGAGTTCTTTCGTCATGTCAGCCGATCACCACCCGGGGTCGGGAGCGCACGGCATCCGAGATCCGAAGGAGCAGCGCGACGATGATCCAGTTCGCGATGAGCGAGGAGCCACCGGCCGCGAGGAACGGCGTCGTGAGACCCGTGAGCGGGATGATGCGGGTCACGCCGCCGACCATGATGAACACCTGCAGGGCGATCGTGAACGACAGGCCTGTCGCGAGGAGCTTGCCGAAGTCGTCCTGCCCGGCGATGCCGATGCGGATGCCTCGGCTCGTGAACACCATGTAGAGGCAGAGGATCGCGAAGACGCCGATGAGGCCGAGCTCCTCGCCGAGGCTCGGGAAGATGTAGTCGCTCTGCGACAGCGGGGTGAGGCCCGGCCGGCCGCGGCCGAGTCCCGTGCCGAGCAGGCCCCCCTGGGCGAGTCCGAACAGTCCGCTGACGAGCTGATAGCTGTCTCCGTCGACGGTGGCGGGGTCGAAGGGGTGCAGCCAGTTCGTGAAGCGGGCCTGGACGTACGGCAGGATCGTCGTCGCGAACGCGACCCCGACGGCGACGAGCGTGAGGCCCAGGACGACCCAGCTCGTCTTGCCCGTCGCGACGTAGAGCATCGCGACGAACATGCCGAAGATGAGCATCCCGGTGCCGAGGTCGCGCTGCAGCACGATGATCGCCATCGCACCCGCCCAGAGCAGCAGCAGCGGGCCGAGCTCGCGCGGTCGCGGCCACGTCATCCCGAGAAAGCGCGTCCCGACCGAGGTCAGCGCTTCGCGGGTGCGCACGAGGTAGCCGGCGAAGAAGATCGCGAGACAGATCTTGGCGAGCTCGCCCGGCTGGAAGGAGAAGAGGCCGCCGATCGAGATCCAGACATCCGCCCCGGCATCCGTGCCGAGTCCGGGCACGAACGGCAGCAGCAGCAAGAGGATGCCGGCGAACCCGAACAGGTACGTGTAGCGCAGCAGGACGCGGTAGTTCTTCAAGAAGACGACGATCGCGACGGCCGCGGCGATCGCGATGACGAGCCACACGAGCTGCCGCGTCGAGAGGGCGGCCCAGCCGGTCAGCGACTTCTCGATGTCGATGCGGTAGATCATCGCGAGGCCGAGCCCCGACAGCACCGTGGCGATCGGCACGACGAACGGGTCGGCCTGCGGCGCGCGGTAGCGCAGCACGACGTGCAGGGCGAGGACCAGCACGGTGAGGCCGCCGCAGTAATACAGGAACGTCCAGTCGATCTTCGCGGTGGCGCCGAGCTGTACGAGCGCGACGGCGGCCGCGTTGATGAGGAACGCGAACAGCAGCAGCCCCAACTCGCGGTTGCGCTGCGTCTGCGGCATCCGGATGCGTCGCAGCGCCTTCGCGACGGTCGTATCAGCGAGCGGCCCGGTTGCGGTGTCGGTCACGGCGCATCCACCCCCGTCTCGCGCATGGTCTCGACGATCTGCTGGGCATCCGCGAGTGAGCGTGCCGAGATCGTCTGCTGCACGGCCAGCCGCTGATAGAACGGCAGGTCGCTGAGCAGGATCCCGGTCTCCTCGTACGGCGTGGACAGCGAGATGGGACCGAGGTCCTGTTGGATGCCTCGATAGATGATGACGGAGTCCTCGTCGGCACCGACGAAGTAGCGCGACTGCGTCCAGCTGTAGGCGCCGAGGAGGGCCGTGAGGAGAGCGGCGAGCACGACGACGGCGCCGACGATCCACCAGATGCGGCGGCGGCGCGCGCGGCGGCGATCCTCTTCGATCAGCTCCTCGAGGAACTCTGCGGCCGGCTCGAAGTGGCTCGGCTCGTTCGCGGCCTGCCGCGCGGGGTGCAGCCAGCTCGTGCGGCCCGTGCGCGCCGCGGGGACCTCGATGCCCTGCGGGTTCGATGCCGAGCCGACGATCGTCGGGGTCCCGCTGAACACCGGATGACTACCGCCCACGTCGACGATGATGACGGTGACGTTGTCGGGCGCGCCGCCGTCGAGCGCCTGCTTGAGCAGGAGGTCCGCCGTGCGCCCGGGAGGAAGGCGCTGACCGAGGGTCTTCGCCGTGTGGGCGTCGTCCACGACGCCGGAGAGGCCGTCCGAGCACAGCAGCCAGCGGTCGCCGGGCTGCGTCGGCATGATGAACGTGTCGACGTCCGGGTCAGGATCCATGTCGCCCAGCACGCGCATGAGCACGGAGCGGCGAGGGTGGTAGCGCGCCTCTTCGGGGGTGATGCGGCCGGAGTCGACGAGCCGCTGCACGAACGTGTGATCGGTCGTGATCTGGGTGAGCGCGTCGTCGCGGTAGAGATAGATGCGCGAATCGCCGATGTGCGCGATGACGGCGTAGTCGTCGACGAAGTCGAGCGCGCTGACGGTCGTGCCCATCCCCGCGAGCTCGGGCCGCTCGGCGACGGTGTCGATGAGGAGCGTCGCGGTGGAGGTGATCGCGGCCTGCAGCGCCTGCTCGGCATCCCCCGTCGTCGCGAACGGGTGGTCGAGTTCGCGCAGCCGGTTCACCGCGATGCTGGATGCCACGTCTCCGCCCGCGTGCCCGCCCATGCCGTCGGCGACGACGAACAGGTTCGAGCCGCTGTAGCCCGAGTCCTGGTTGTTGGAGCGCACCTTCCCCGTATGGGAGATGGCGGCACTCGACCCCTCGAAGACCATGTCGCCGGGTTACTTCCGCAGCTCGAAGGTCGTCGCGCCGACCTTGATGGGCGCGCCGACGAGCACCGGGACGGGGCTCGCGACGCGCTCGCCGTCGTGCCAGGTGCCGTTCGTGGAGTCGAGGTCCTGCAGCATCCACTGGTCTCCCCAGAGGAGCAGCCGGGCATGGTGGCTGGACGTGTAGTCGTCGCGGATCACGAGGCCGGACTCGCTCGAGCGGCCGATCGTGAGCGGCTCACCGGTGAGGGGCAGCTCGAGGCCGGCCTTGGGTCCGCTCGTGATGATGATGCGCGACACGGCATCCCGCGTGGCCTTCCGAGGACCGGAGGGCGCGGCGGACGGTTTCGCCGGCGCGACGGGAGCGGTGGCGGCCGCGGGTGTCGCCGGTGCCGCAGCGGGCGCGGCCGCAGCCACCGCCGGCTCGGCGAGCTTTCGGACCTTCACCCCGAACAGGTCCGCGCGCAGCGAGTAGACGACCGCGCCGACGAAGAACCACAGGAGGACGAGGAAGCCGATCTGCAGAAGCAGGAGGGCCAGTTCGCTGGTCACGAAGTTCCGCCGATCCCGTAGGCGCGCGTGGCGTCGGATGCCGTCATGGTGGGCCGCGGCGGAGTGGCCTGCGCGACCACGCGGAAGGTGATGTCGGTGCGGCCGATCGTGATGATCGAGTCGGGCGGGAGGGGCGCCTCGGTGATCCGGCGCCCGTCGAGCTGCGTGCCGTTCGTGGAGTTCATGTCGCGCACCATGGCGCGCTCGCCGTCCCACAGGATCTCGACGTGACGGCGGCTCGTCCCGGCATCCGCGATCGTGATGTCCGCGTCGGTGCCGCGTCCGATCACGGTGCGGCCCTTGTTCAGCGGATGCCTCTTGCCTTCGATGTCGACGACGCCCCGCCACGCGACAGTGCCCGCGGCGGTCTGCGAGAGAACGCGGAGCGTGCCGGTCGCCTGCTGGTCGTCGGGCGCGAGCGCGATCGTCACCGGGCCGGCGAACGAGAAGCCCTGGTTCTTCGCGTGCTTCTGCACGAGGCCCAGCAGTTCGTCATCGAGGGTCGAGCCGATCGAGCGCATGCGTTCGGCGTCGGCCGGCGACATGTGCACCTCGAAGGCGTTGGGTGCGAGGATGCGGTCGCGGCTGACGACCGCGGCCTTGGCATCCAGTTCGGTGCGCAGCGCAGCCGCGATCTCGACCGGCTGGATGCCGCTGCGGAAGGACTTCGCGAACGCGCTGTTGACCGCGCGCTCGAGTCCCTTCTCGAAGCTGTCAAGTAGTCCCACGGGGCTCCTCTGGCTGGCTGGCCGGTGGGTCCATGCTAGTTGCACTGGCTGAGTGCCAACCGGATCGGCTGGTCCTTCGCTGATTCTGCGGCGGCGCCCGGCGTGATATCCTCGGGAAGTTGAGTCGGTGGCGACACCGATTCGCGCGAGTGGCGGAATAGGCAGACGCGCTGGCTTCAGGTGCCAGTGCCCGAAAGGGCGTGGGGGTTCAACTCCCCCCTCGCGCACAGCGAAGATTCAACCCCCGACCTGGGATTTCCCGGGCGGGGGTTGTCTCGTTCCCGGGCCGCCGCCGATCTCGCGCGGAGGGCGCGGGGGCGTTTCGACTCGCCGCGGTGCGGCTCGCTCAACGACCGGGGGTGCTGTTCTGGTCGTTGACCGAGCGAAGCGAGTGGAAACGTTCGTGGGGTGGGCGGGGGCGTTTCGACTCGCCGCGGTGCGGCTCGCTCAACGACCGGCGGTGCCGTCCTGGTCGTTGACCGAGCGAAGCGAGTGGAAACGTTCGTGGGTGCGCGGGGCGTTTCGACTCGCCGCAGTGCGGCTCGCTCAACGACCGGCGGTGCTGTTCTGGTCGTTGACCGAGCGGAGCGAGTGGAAACTTTTGTGGGGTGGGTGGGGCGTTTCGACTTGCCGCGGTGCGGCTCGCTCAACGACCGGGGTGCTGTTCTGGTCGTTGACCGAGCGGAGCGAGTGGAAACGTTTGTGGGGTGGGTGGGGCGTTTCGACTTGCCGCGGTGCGGCTCGCTCAACGACCGGGGGTGCTGTTCTGGTCGTTGACCGAGCGAAGCGAGTGGAAACGTTTGTGGGGTGGGTGGGGCGTTTCGACTCGCCGCAGTGCGGCTCGCTCAACGACCGGGGGTGCTGTTCTGGTCGTTGACCGAGCGAAGCGAGTGGAAACGTTCGTGGGGTGCGGGGGGCGTTTCGGCTTGCCGCGGTGCGGCTCGCTCAACGACCGGGGGTGCGGTCAGGCGATGGCGTGCAGCCAGCGCAGCTCCCGCTCGGCCGCGTCGCCGTCGCGACGGGCGATAGCATCTCGGAGACGACCGTAAGCCTCCGCGCGCTCAAGGGGTGAGGTCATGAACGGTTCCCAGCCGCGGAGGTTCCGCTGGATCGCGAGCTGCGCCTGGCTGATGACCCCGATGAACACGGAGTTGCCGGTGACGCGCGTCACCGCTTCGAAGAACACGTACGAGGCCTCGAACAGTGTCATGGCGTCCTGTTGCCCCGCCGCCACCAGGAGGTCCGCTTTCGCGACGAGGATCTCGAGTTCGTCGTCGGAACAGCGCCGCAGGGCCATCCGCAGTGCGTTGCCCATGAAGTAGGCGGTGAACTCCCCCGTCTCCTCGCGCTGCCCGTCGGTGGGCTCCGAGACCCGGGTGTAGCGACCGACCGCGATCTCGACGAGATCGAAGTGCTCGAGACGCTGCAGCGCCTCCCGCACGGGAGTGCGCGAGATGCCCAGTTGCGCCGCGAGGTCGACATCCCGCAGTCGCACGCCGGCGGGCAGAGTCCCTTCGAGGATCGCCGCGCCGATGCGCTTGTACACCTCGTCGCTCAGGATCTTGCCGCCGGCGAGGTCGATCGGGGGAAGGATGACACTCATTGAGAAGAAGTGTACGAGCCGCGCCTGTGTGAGGCCGTGTTCCAAGGCTCGACGTCGTCGTGGCATCCATGGGTGTTTCACGGCAACTTCCCACCGTCCACCCCCTGCCCTCTGCGTCGATATATCAGTACAGTGAGCCGTGTCACGCCTCGCGTGGCCTATCCGGGGGGATCCGTCGACGCCCGGGCGACGCGCCCAGCGCGATACGCCCGGGCGTCGAATGGTTAGCGCGGGGGAACGGGCGTGCAACGTTTGTGTCACCATCGCGTCACAGGGGCGCGCATTTCGAGGCAGCCATATAACGTGGGGTGCGTCGGCGCGCCTGCGTCGGCGTCGCACGTCAGTAAGGCAGTTCATGGCAACGCAGGGCACCGTCAAGTGGTTCAACTCGGAGAAGGGCTTCGGGTTCATCGCTCCCGATGAGGGCGGCGCTGACGTCTTCGCTCACTACTCCGCCATCGAGTCGAGCGGCTACCGCTCTCTCGAGGAAAACCAGCGCGTCGAGTTCGAGATCGCCCAGGGCCCCAAGGGTCTGCAGGCGGAGAACATCCGACCCCTCTGATCCGATTGACGGCCCGCGTTCGCGCGGGCCGTCACTCTTCGATCAACAGCAGGGCGCGCAGCTCGTCGACATCGTCGACCACGGCTGTTGCGCCCTCGCTTTCGTGTGGCCAGCTGAATCCCCACCGCACGAAGATCACGGGCACGCCCTGAGCCGCGCCACCGTCGACGTCGTGGTGGCGGTCGCCGATGAGCACGGGACGGCTCGTATCCGCGCCCGCGGCACGCAGTCGGCGCAGTGCCTCCGCGACGATGTCGGACTTCGACGCGAGCGTCTTCTCATCCGCCGTCGCGCCCACGACAGCCTGCAGATACGGCGACAGATCGAAGTACTCCACGAGCGCCGCCACCTGGTTCTCGGGCTTTGAGCTGGCCGTCGCCTGCGACAGGCCGGCACTCGCAAGCTCCGCCATGAGATCGGCGATCCCCGGGTAGAGCTTCGCCCCGGTCGTGTAGCCGTCGGCCTTGCCGATCGCGCGGTAGTAGGAGACGGCCTCGCTCGACTCCTCGGGCGTCATGCCGACATTCTTCTGGAACGACTCGAACATCGGCGGTCCGATCCAGTGGACGAGTTCCTCCCGTGTGGGCGCGGGCTTGCCGAAGTGCTCCAGCGCGATGGTGAGGCGCCGCAGGATGCCGTCGGAGGCATCCACGACCGTTCCGTCGACGTCCCACAGAATGCAGGTCCAGGGCGATCGCACGGTCATGGTCTCAGACTACCGAGCCCGTCGCACGACCGGCCGCGCGAGCGACTTTCGGTGGTGTCAGCGGAGTCGGGGCGTCGCCTAGGGTGGAACGTCGGGGGTCCGCCTCCTTCCGTCGCACACGTAAGGGAATCCATGTCGAAGAATCGTTCCGTCCTGTTCGCCGCCTCTCTCGCCGTCGTCGCCGCGCTGTCCTTCGCAGGCTGCTCCGCGTCGAACGGGGCCGAGAAGCCCGCGTCGCCGTCCGCCAGCGCTCCGGCAGAGGCATCCACCGAGTCGAGCGCTCCGACCGACTCGAACACGGGTGACACCACCACGTACGCGACGGATGCCGAGGGCTGCTCGGCCGTCGTCACGGCGATGACCGACATCTCATCCGAGC
This sequence comes from Microbacteriaceae bacterium PS02067, assembly GCA_029960085.1. Taxonomy (GTDB): domain Bacteria; phylum Actinomycetota; class Actinomycetes; order Actinomycetales; family Microbacteriaceae; genus Microbacterium. Next base: position 61,152 of record JASCPG010000002.1, read on the forward strand.
TGACCACCGCCGTCAGCGGTGACCCGACGCAGGCCGTCGCGGCCCTGGGCAAGCTGACCTCGACGATGACCAACATCGCCGGTCAGATGAAGAGCCCGGAGAACAAGGCGGCGCTCGAGACTCTTGCGAGCTACTACCAGCAGTACGCGGACGCCCTCCAGACGAAGGACGCGTCGAAGCTCAGCGATCTGCAGACCGAGCTGACCAAGACGGGCAACAAGGTCGCCGACGCGAGCACGCAGCTCGGGAAGTGCGTCGTCGGCCAGTAAGGCGCGCATTACCGACAACGGGCCGGTCGTGGTGTGAGCCACGGCCGGCCCGTTCCGTTTGTCGGTCCTCAGAACAGACGTGGGGCGCCCGACTCGATGCCCTTCATGCCTTCGTAGTCGAGCGTCACGCAGCGGATGCCACGGTCGCCGGCGAGCGTCTTCGCCTGCGGCTTGATCTCCTGCGCGGCGAAGACACCCGCGACGGGAGCGAGGTGCGGGTCGCGGTTGAGCAGTTCGAGGTAGCGCGTCAGCTGTTCGACGCCGTCGATGTCTCCGCGGCGCTTCACCTCGACGGCGATCGTCCCTCCGGCGGGGTTTCGCAGGAGGAGATCGACGGGGCCGATCGCGGTGGGGAACTCGCGCCGGACGAGCGTGAGGCCGTCACCGATCACGTCGACCTGTTCGGCGAGCAGCCGCTGGAGGTCGGCCTCGACGCCGTCCTTCTGGAGGCCGGGGTCGACTCCGAGGTCGTGCACCGAGTCGTGCAGCACTTCGTAGATGCGCACGAGCAGGGCATCCCCCGTCTTGGCGTGCGTCACGCGCCAGTGCTCCGTCACTCCGGCCGAGAGGGACTCTTCGTCGGGGGTCTCGACCGTGAGCGTGCAGGGCGGGCTCATCCAGTTGAGGGGCTTGTAGGAGCCGCCGTCGGAGTGGACGAGGAGCGACCCGTCGCCCTTGTGCACGAGCAGCCGCGTCGCGAGCGGGAGATGGGCGTTGAGGCGCCCGGTGTAGTCGACGGAGCAACGGGCAATGACGAGGCGCACCCGTCGAGTGTACGGCCGCCCGCGGACGAGGCGTCGAGTCCGGCGCCGCCCGGTCAGTGGTGGCCGGCGCCGACCTTGGACCCCGCGATGGGCTTGGCCGCGCCCGAGGCGAAGCCGCTCATCGCGATCAGCGCGACGATGATCCACAGTGTGTTCAGGATGCCGATCTGGTGGCTGATCCAGCCGAGGACGGGCGGTCCGCACAAGAACGCGATGTAGCCGATGGTGGCGGCCGCCGACACGGATGCCGCGGCCTTGGCCGGGTCGTCCGCGGCCGCGGACATGCCGAGTGGGAATCCGAGGGACGCCCCCGCGCCCCACAGCGCGACGCCGATGTAGGCGACGGGCAGGTTCGGCGCGAGGATGAAGACGATGAGGCCGATGCCCGCCGTGACCGACAGGATGCGGAGCGTCCACACGCGGCCGATCCGGTCGACGAGCGGACCGCCCAGGGCGCGGAAGGCCGTCATCGACACGGAGAACACCGTGAGGAAGATCGCTCCCGTCGCCTCCTTCTGGTGGTGACCGTCGACGACTGCGATGGTGAGCCAGTCGTTCGCGCTCCCCTCGGCGAACGCCATCCCGAGGACGATCGCCCCGATCGCGTAGGTCCGCGGATCGCGCCACACCGCGAGTGCCGCGCGCAGGCGCTCGCCGCGCGAGGCCGCGTGCTCGCCCTCCTCCGTTCGCGCCGCGTGCGCGGGGACGAACCGCAACGCGACCGTGCAGACGATGGCGAAGAGAATCGCCACGGCGCCGAGGTGCCAGGCGACACCGACGCCCCACGCGGCCATGGGGATGCCGATCCCCGCACCAGCAACGGTGCCGAGGCTGTAGAAGGCGTGGAACAGGGGCATCAGCGTCTTGCCGAACTCCTGCTCGACGGCGGCCGCCTCGACGTTCATCATGACGTCGGTGGCTCCGAAGCAGAAGCCGAGGAAGGCGAGACCGGTCACGGCGATCGGGTACGCGCCGAGAACGTCGACAGCGAGCGCCGCGATCAGGAGCCCGGCCGATACCCCGATGACGGTGGCGGACAGTCCGCGCTTCGCGCCCCATCGCGCGACGATGACGTTCGCCGACATCACGCCGAGGAGCGACCCGGCACCCAGAGCGAACAGCAGCCCGCCGATCTGGAAGTCGTCGATGCCGAGGCGCGTCTTGATGGTCGGAAGCCGCGATGCCCACGAGGCCAGGGCGACGCCGCACAGCAGGAAGAGCGTGAAGATCGCCGCGCGCCAGCGGACGAGGCGGGGACGGTCGAGGGCCGGGAGGGTCATCACGCGATGAGTATATCGAATCGATTCGACAATCACGGGCGGAGGGCGTGAAGCCGGTTACGATGCAGGGATGATGACGACGCGGCGCGCAACGATCGCCGACGTCGCTCGCTCCGCTGGGGTGGCGCCGTCGACGGCATCCGTCGTCTTCAGCGGCAAGGGTCCGGTGTCGGATGCCACCCGCCGCCGCGTCATGGCCGCGGCGGCGGACCTCGGCTACGTCGGGCCCGACCCGATGGCCGCGTCGCTGCGGCGCGGACGTAGCGGCATCGTCGGGGTCGTCGTCGGGTCGAACCTCAATGACATGTTCCGCGATCCCGTGCAACGCCTCCTCATGGACGGGCTCGCCGAGGCGATCGCGCCGCGCGGCGCGGGACTGCTGCTCCTGCGCAGCCACAAGGCCGTGGAGAACGCCCCCACGCTCATGACGGCACCGCTCGATGCCGCCGTCCTGATCGGATGCGACGGCCCGCTCCGCGACTCGCTGAACGAGGCGCATCTGCGAGGTCTTCCGATCGTCGTGATCGAGGGGGACGCGGGGCCGGGCGTCCCGCGCATCCTGCTCGACAACCGCGAAGCCCAACGCACCGCCGCCGAGCACCTGCACGCGCTGGGCCACAGGCACGTCGCGATCGTGACCCTGCGGGTGAGCGCCGGCTTCGCCGGCGGACCGCTCACGCCCGACATCGAGGTCACGATCGACGTGACCCGCGACCGCCTCGCCGGTGCCCGTGACGTCTTCCCCGACGCACCGGTGATCGCCACGGCGGGAAGCTCCATCGACGAAGGGCTCGCCGCGGGGCGTGCGCTGTTCGCCGATCCGTCCGCCCGCCCAGCGGCCGTGATCGCACAGAGCGACCTCCTCGCGACGGGAGTGATCCGCGCCGCCGAAGAGGCGGGGCTGCGGGTGCCCGACGACGTCAGCGTCACGGGGTTCGACGGCATCCCCGTCGACGGACTCGCCCCCCACCAGCTCACGACGCTCGTGCAGGATGCCACAGGCAAGGGCCGCGCCGCAGGGGAGGCCGTCGCGGCGCTCCTCGACGGGCGCCCACCGGCATCCGTGCTGCTGACATGCCCGTTCAGACGCGGAAGTACGACAGGCCCGGCGTCGCGGTAGTTCTCGCCCGGTAGACTGGCACTCCGACCCCCGAACCCGTCTGGAGGCCAGATTGCTGCTGCTTCTGGCTGCGTTCGCGGTCGTCCCTCTGGTCCTCCCGTGGCTGCACGGCCGCATCGGTTCGCGCGCGTTCTTCGTCGCCGCCGTCGTACCGCTCGCCGCTTTCGTCGATGCCGTCGCGCTCACTCCCCGCATCCTCTCGGGCGAGGTCCAGACCGAGACGTACGCGTGGATTCCCGACCTCGGCCTCGCGCTGTCCATGCGCATGGACACGCTCGGCTGGGTGATGACGCTCATCGTCACAGGCGTCGGCGCACTCGTGATGCTCTACTGCCGGTGGTACTTCGCGAGCCCCGCCGGAGACGCGACGAAGGGCAAGAGCGGGGGGCGCAAGCCCGGCGTCGGGATGTTCAGCGCGATCCTCCTCGCCTTCGCGGGTGCGATGTACGGTCTCGTCCTCACCGACGACCTCATCGTGCTCGTGATGTTCTGGGAGATCACGAGCATCCTGTCGTACCTGCTGATCGGGTTCTACCACGCACGCGGTGCGAGCCGGCGTGCGGCGCTGCAGGCCCTGCTCGTGACGACCCTCGGGGGTCTCGTCATGTTCGTCGGCGCCGTGATCCTCGTCGTGCAGGCGGGGACGGCCAGCCTGTCCGCGATCCTCGCCGCCTACTCGGCGCCGGACTCGGCGCTCGCCGGCAGCCCGCTGATCGACGCCGCGATCGTGATGCTCCTCGTCGGTGCCCTCAGCAAGTCGGCGATCTTCCCGTTCCACTTCTGGCTGCCGGGCGCCATGGCGGCACCGACTCCGGTGAGCGCCTACCTGCACGCGGCCGCCATGGTGAAGGCGGGCATCTACCTCATCGCGCGCTGCGCGCCGGCGTTCGCCGTCGCGGCGCCCTGGCGGCCGATCATCATCACGCTCGGCATCCTGACGATGCTCCTCGGAGGCATCCAGGCACTCCGCGAATCCGACCTCAAGCGCATCCTCGCGTTCGGCACGGTGAGCCAGCTCGGCATGCTCGTGGTCGTCCTGGGCTACGGGGAGCGCAACTCCGCGCTCGCCGGTCTCGCCCTCCTCGTCGGCCACGCGCTGTTCAAGTCGTCGCTGTTCCTCGTCGTCGGCGTCATCGACCGCCAGCTCTCGACGCGTGACATCGGCGAACTCTCCGGCGTCGGCAGGCAGGCGCCGACGCTTGCGACCTTCTCGATCATCGCGGTCGCCTCGATGGTGGGGCTCGCGCCGACGATCGGCTTCGTCGCGAAGGAGGCGGCACTCACTTCGCTCCTCGACGGCGGTGGAACCCCCGAGGCGGTCATCCCCCTCATCGGGATCGTGCTCGGGTCGGTGCTCACCACTGCGTACGGCCTGCGGTTCATCTGGGGTGCGTTCTGGACGAAGAAGGATGCCTCCGGTGCGCCCCGCGCCGTCACCGAATGGCCCGACCCGCCCATCGGCTTCCTCGCCGCGCCGATCCTCCTCTCGGGTCTCACGGTCGTCGGCGGTGTCGCGGCGCCTCTCCTGGACGCCGCTTTCGGGGGGTACGCCGACACCCTCCCGAGCGCGGGCGAAGACGGGCATCCGTACCACCTCGCGCTCTGGCACGGACTCGAGCCCGCACTCTTCCTGTCCCTCGGATCGATCGCGGTCGGGGCGCTCCTGTTCTGGGCGACGTACCGCCGCGCGCCGCTTCGCCGAGTCCTCCCGTTCAACGCGACAGACCTGTACAACGGCACGCTTCGCGGCATCGCCCGCGTCGCCGTGTGGACGACGACGTTCACGCAGCGCGGCTCGCTGCCCGTCTACGTCGGCACGATCTTCGTCGTGTTCGTCGCGGCGCAGGGCACGGCGTTCATCGGCGGTCTCGTGTCAGGCGCCGAGTGGCAGGTGTTCGTCGACGCGTGGCAGACCCCCATGCAGCTCGTCGTCGCGCCGATCATGATCCTCGCGGGCGTTCTCGCGGTGCGGGCGCAGAAGCGATACACCGGCGTCGTCCTCGTCTCGGTCACGGGCCTCGGCATGGTCGCCCTCTTCGCGACGAGCGGCGCGCCCGACCTCGCGCTCACTCAGATCCTCATCGAGACGGTGACCCTCGTCGCCTTCGCTCTCGTGCTCCGCCGCATCCCCGCTCGGATGGGCGAGCACAACGCGTCGGTGTGGCCCGTCGCCCGTGCGGTGCTCGCGATCGCCGCGGGCGGCACGATGGCCCTCGTCGCCCTCATCGCAACGGGATCGCGTGTCGCCGAGCCGATCTCGAACTCGTTCCCCGACCTCGCGTACGAGCTCGGACACGGCAAGAACGTCGTGAACGTCGCGCTCGTCGACCTTCGCGGCTGGGACACGATGGGCGAGCTGTCGGTGCTGATCCTCGCCGCCACCGGCGTGGCATCCCTCGTCTTCGTCACGCACCGCTCCGACCTGCTCTCGAGCGCCATCTCGTCGCTGCCGGCCGCCTCGAACTGGCGGCGTCGACCGCTCGTCGAGACGGCGGAGGGGCCGCGTCCGCGTGGGACACAGCCCGGGAGCACCCGACAGGCGTGGCTCGTCGGCGGCCAGCGAGTGCGGCCGGAGAACCGTTCGCTGATGCTCGAGGTGATCGTCCGCATCCTCTTCCACACGATCATCGTCGTGTCGATCTACCTGCTGTTCGCCGGCCACAACCTCCCCGGCGGCGGCTTCGCGGGCGGCCTCGTCGCCGGCATGGCCCTCGTCATGCGGTACGTCGCCGGTGGTCGGTACGAGTTGGGCGCCGCGGCGCCGACGGATGCCGGTCGGCTGCTCGGGGCGGGCATGATCCTCGCCGTCTCGTCCGCCGTCGTGCCGCTGCTGTTCGGCGCGGCGCCGCTCACGAGCGCCGTCTGGAGTGCCGACCTCCCGCTTCTCGGTCACGTGGAGTTCGTGTCGTCGACGTTCTTCGATGTCGGCGTGTACCTCGTCGTCATCGGGCTCGTCCTCGACGTGCTGCGCTCACTCGGCGGCGAGGTCGACCGTCAGGCGCAGGAACTGCGCGAGGGATCGGGCGCCGCGACCGTGCCGGAGGTGAGGGCCCCGTGACCGTCTCCGGCATCCTCATCGTCATCATGGCGATCCTCTTCGCCGCCGGCGTCTACGCCATGCTCGAGCGCAGCCTCACCCGCGTGCTCATCGGGTTCCTGCTGCTCGGCAACGCCGTCAACCTGTTCCTGCTGATCGTCATGGGCCGCCCCGGCGTCGCGCCCTTCTTCGGCGCGGGCGACCCCGAGGATATGAGCGACCCGCTCCCGCAGGCGCTCACGCTGACGGCGATCGTCATCACCTTCGCCGTGTCGGCCTTCCTCCTCGCGCTCATCTACCGGTCGTGGCAGCTCGCACAGGCCGACATCGTCCACGACGACGAGGAAGACGTCGCCCTGCGCGACCGCGGCACGGTCGAAGAGGACGAGATGGATGACGAGACGTCCATCGAAGACGAAGACGACGATGCCACCACCGACTTCATCGGAACGGAGACCGCGCCCATCACCGTGCTGCACCACCGCGACCTCGAGGCGATCCGCGACGACGCTCCGGCCGACCGGCCGGACGCGCGCCCGGGCTCCGACGGGGGTGACCGGTCATGAGCTCGCTCGTCCCGCTGCTGGTCACCCTGCCGCTCATCGGCGCGGGGATCGCCCTCGTCTTCGGCCGCCGTCGCCGCGTGCAGGTCGGCGTCTCGATCGTCACGCTGACGCTCACGCTCGTCATCGCGTCGGTGCTGCTGTACGCCGTCGACTCGTCGGGTCAGGCGATCGCCGTCTCCGTCGGCGGCTGGCCGATCCCGTTCGGCATCGTCCTGTACGTCGACCGGCTCGCCGCGCTCCTCGTGGTCGTCTCGAGCATCGTGCTCCTCGCGGTCCTCCTCTTCTCGGTCGGGCAGGGCGCGGCCGACGGCGACGACGAGACGCCGGTCTCGATCTTCCACCCGTCGTACCTGATCCTCGCGGCGGGCATCTTCAACGCGTTCATCGCGGGCGACCTCTTCAACCTCTACGTCGGGTTCGAGATCCTCCTCGTCGCCTCGTACGTGCTCATCACGCTCGGATCGACCGAGTCGCGCATCCGCACGGGCGTCGTCTACATCGTCGTCTCACTCGTCTCGTCCGTGCTCTTCCTCTCCGCGATCGCGGCGATCTACGGCGCGCTCGGGACGGTCAACATCGCGCAGCTCGCCGACCGGATGAGCGAGCTGCCCGACTCGACGCAGCTCGTGCTGCACCTCATGCTGCTGCTCGCGTTCAGCATCAAGGCCGCCGTCTTCCCGCTGTCGTTCTGGCTGCCCGACTCGTACCCGACGGCGCCGGCGCCCGTCACGGCCGTATTCGCGGGCTTGCTGACCAAGGTCGGCGTGTACGCGATGATCCGCACCGAGACGCAGATCTTCCGGGACAACGACGTCAACACGCTCCTGCTCGTGGTCGCGCTCGCGACGATGATCGTCGGCGTCCTCGGCGCGCTCGCGCAGGCGGAGCTCAAACGCATCCTGTCGTTCACGCTCGTCAGCCACGTCGGCTATCTCGTCTTCGGGCTCGCGATCGCAACACCCGTTGCCCTCGGCGCGACCATCTACTACATGGTCCACCACATCATCGTGCAGACCACCCTTTTCCTCGCCGTCGGCCTCGTCGAGCGCCGTGCCGGGTCGACCTCGATCCTCAAGGTCAAGGGGCTCATGCGTGCGGCTCCCGTCATCGCGGTGCTGTACTTCATCCCGGCGGTGAACCTCGGTGGCATCCCGCCCTTCTCGGGTTTCATCGGCAAGTTCGCCCTGTTCAACGCGGCGGCGCAGGTCGGCACACCGCTCATGTACGCCCTCATCAGCGGCGGGATCGTCACGTCGCTGCTCACCCTCTACACGCTCATGCGCGCGTGGAACCTCGCATTCTGGCGTGAGGGCGAGGACCAGTCCGACGAGACGGGTGTCGTCGAGCGGATCGAGTACCTGGGCTCGGCTCCCGCCGCCGATGATCAGAGCGCGCGCCGGGTGATCCCGCGGATCATGACGGCGACGACCGCCGGCATGGTGGCGGTGACCGTCTCGCTGACCCTCTTCGCGGGGCCGCTCTACCAGCTCTGCGCGACGATCGGCGAGACGCTGCTCACGCCCGTCACGCTCGTGCAACTCGAGCAGGAGGTGCAGCAGTGAGCCCCGCGGTGAAGGCCGTTGCGGCCTCGGCATGGCGTCAGCTGCCGTTCTTCCTGTGGCTCATCGCGCTGTGGATGCTGCTGTGGGGTCAGTTCACGGTGCTCGCCGCAGTGACGGGCCTCGTCGTGGCGCTCGTCGTGACCCGCATCTTCCGGCTGCCCCCCGTGGAGCTGTCGGGCCGCGTCAACCTCTGGTACGGCGCGGTGTTCATCGTGCTGTTCTGCCTCGCCGTCGTGCGCGGGTCGCTGCTCGTCGCGTGGCAGACCCTCAACCCCACCCGCTACCCCGGCACCGCCGTCATCGCGGTCCCGATGCGCACCGACGACGACCTCATCATGGCCCACGTCGGCGTCACGGCATCCCTCATCCCGGGCTCGCTCATCATCGACGCCGACCGCGATCGCCGCATCCTCTACCTGCACGTCATCGGGGTCTCGTCCGACGAGGACGTCGAGAGTCAGCGCCGCGCCGTGCAGGGGTGGGAGGCGCGCATCGTCCGAGCGGTCGGTTCGCGCGCACAGCTGGAGGCGATCCGCGCGCAGGGCGCGAGCGCGCAGCGGGGAGGGGGTGCGAGGTGGTGACCGTCCTCATCACGGCGATCTACGTCATCCTCGCCATTGCGGGATTGCTGACCCTGTGGCGCATCGTCTTCGGACCGTCGATCCTCGACCGCGCCGTCGCGTCGGACGTGCTGCTGACACTCGTCATGTGTGCGCTCGGCGCCGACATGGTCATCAACCATCACACCGGCAGCCTGCCGGCCCTGCTCGTCATCGCCTCGGTCGGAGTGTTCGGGTCGATCGCGATCGCGCGTTTCGTGGCGAGAAGGGACAACTCGAACCGATGAATGAGATTCTCGACGTCGTCGCCCTCGTGCTGGTGCTGATCGGTGCGCTGCTGTGCCTCACCGCGGCGATCGGTCTGCTCCGCTTCCACGACGTGCCGACCCGTCTGCATGCGGCGACCAAGCCGCAGGTGCTCGGCTTCATCCTGATCTGCGTCGCCGTGGCTATGGCCCTGCGCGCGTGGCCGGTCGTCGCGTTCCTCGTGCCGGTGGTGATCATCCAGCTGGCCACGGCGCCCCTGTCGGCGCACATGGTGGGCCGCCAGGCGTACCGGAACGGCACGATCGACGAGAGCTCCCTGTATGTGGACGAGCTCGCTGAGTCGCGCGAGACCCCGCCCGCAGCAGGGGGCTGAGCGGGGCGCGGGGCTGGGCGTGACGCGCGCGTACTGCGTGTCGTGCGTGTCGTGAACTCCGCAGAATGTGACGTACTCCGCAGTGGATGCCGGGTACGGGTGCGGAGTTCGTGAGTTTCTGCGGAGTTCGTGGTGGGTCGTGGCGACCGCGGAGCCGAGCGTCGGGCCCGGTCAGGTCACGGGGCGAGCGACGGGGCCCTCAGGCCGAACTCGTGCTGGAGGAGACTGCGGGCGGCGAACCAGCCCGACTGGCCGTGGACGCCGGGACCGGGCACGGTCGAGGCGCCGGTGAGGTAGACGCCCGGCATCGGAGTGCGCCACGGATCGAGGCTCAGCACGGGCCGCGCGAGCAGCTGCCCGAGCGTCGCGGCGCCCGCGGCGATGTCGCCGCCGACGTAGTTCGGGTTGTACTCGGCCAGCTCGGCGGCGGTGCGCGCACGACTCGCCACGATGAGGTCGCGGAAGCCCGGCGCGTGCTGCTCGATCGCCCGGGTGACGGCCTCGGTCTGATCGAGGGTCGACCCGGTCGGCACGTGCGTGTACGTCCAGAGCGCGTGCCTACCCGCGGGGGCGCGGCTCGCGTCGAACACCGAGGGCTGCGAGACGAGCACATACGGGGATGCCGCGTGCCGCCCGGCCAGGACGTCGCGCTCGGCGGCGGCGATCTGCTCGCGCGTGCCGCCGATGTGCACCGTGCCGGCGCGCGCGATGCGCTCGTCGGACCACGGCACCGGACCGGACAGCGCGAACTGCACCGTCGAGGCGCCGCTGCCGTAACGGAATCGCTCGAGGCGCCGCCGGTAGCGCCCGGGCATCCGCCCTCCGGCGAGTCGGATGAGCGCGCGCGGGGTGACATCGAGCACGGTCGCGCGCGCGGTGAGCTCGTCGAGCGAACCCACCTCGTGATCCGTGACGATCTCGCCGCCGTGGGCGAGGAGGTCGGCGGTGAGGGCGTCCGAGATCGCCTGCGATCCGCCGATCGGGATCGGCCAGCCGCCGGCGTGGGCGTGCGTCTGCAGGGCGAGCCCCGCCGCCGCGGCGACCGGGCTCGGCTGCGGCACGATCGCGTGCGCCGCGACGCCCGTAATCATCGCCGGGGCGACGCGGCCGTGGAAGCCCGCGTTCCAGAGCGGCCCGCCCTGCGCGAGCGTGCGCAGACCGAACCGGGCCTCGACGACCGGATGAGGCGGCACGCGCAGCAGCGACGAGCCGGTGAACCGGGCGATCTCGCGCGCGTGCGCGGCGAGGGGTTCGAGCAGGCGTCGGTAGGCGGGGCCGTCGGCGCCGAGCGCATCGACCGTGCGGTCGAGATCGCGGTAGGCGATGCCCGAGCCGCCGACCGCGGCGGGGAGGGGATGGGCGAACGAGACCTCGGGGGTGACGAACTCGACGCGCGATGCGAGCCCGAACGCGCGGAAGAACGGGGATGCCAGGGCCAGCGGATGCACCGCCGAGCACGAGTCGTGCCAGAAGCCGGGCGCCACGGCCTCGCGCGTGCTCGCCCCGCCTCCGATCCGCGCCATCCGCTCGTACACGCGCACCGAGAGCCCCGCCCGCGCGAGGGTCACGGCCGCCGCGAGCCCGTTCGGCCCTGAGCCGACGATCTCGACGTCGGTCATGCGGCGGGGCCCTCACCCGACGCCGCCGCGGCGGCATCCGTGGCGGCGGCGACATCTGCCGCGGCTTCGGCGTCGGGCGTGCCCTCGGCCGGATCCGGCACCGTCGTGCGCGCCGAGTGCTCCCCGGCCTCGCGCTCGCGCCGTCGGCCCTCGCTGAGGAAGGCGAGGCGCCGCAGCGTCTCCTCGTTGCGCAGGTGCAGCATCGGCGCCCACACGAACCGCGGCAACTTCGCCGCGGTGCCCGCGACGGGTTCCTCGCCCAGCCGCACGACGCATCCGGTGCCGCGGGGCTTCACCTCGATGACCACGACCCCGCGGCCGAGCGGTCCCGCCTTCGCGCGCAGCTTCATCCGGTGCGGCGGCGACCACTCCACGATCTGGGTGTCGTCGTCCAGCAGGATCGGCCACCCGCCCAGCGAATGGTGGATGTGCGCGCCTTCGGCCGGCCACTCCGGATCGACGTCGCGCATGCGCGCGGCACCCACCACCCAGACCGGATAGAACCAGCCGTCGCCGAGCACGGCGAACACGTCGTCAGGGGTGCAGTCGAACAGTCTCACGCTGGCGGTCGCCATGGGGCCTCCTCGGGTGGGGCGGTCCCTCTCGATGCTACGGGGCGGACCCGGAATCCGAGCGGGGGTTGACGCGGCCGCGCGGGGCGTCAGTCTCCCGGTGTCAGCACGAGCGTGTCGACCGCGGATGCCTCGACGCGCTCGCGCGTGAACAGCCACGGCGTCTGGCGGCCGTGCTGCCACGCGTCGAACTGGTCGTCGTAGTTCGGGTGGAAGGCGTGACCGCTCGTGCCGGTGAGGTGGTTCCACCGCGACGCGTCGAGATCGGAGAGGTCGATCGTCATGCGCATGGAGGGCACGGTCGTCGTCGCGAACGAGCCGCTGCCGAGCATCCACCCGGTCGCATCGACGACGGAGGCGCCGCCGCCGACGGGGAACGGCCCGCGGTTGAACAGGGCCTCGATCGGCGCGATGCCGCTCTTGCCGAACGTGCCGCTGGTGAGGGTGATCGCGTGCAGCGAGCCCCAGTTCCAGGCATCCGGGTCGTCGCCCTGCAGCGCGACGAGCCGCGCGGACGCGTCGGTCGCGGCCCGTTCGAGCATCTCGCGCTGACCGTCGACGCCGATCGTGTCGTTGGTCCACCAGTCCGAGTCGGGCTCGTCGAGCAGCCGGTCGACGACGACGAACAGCCGGCTCTGCCCCGACAGGCCGACCGGGTGCGCACGCCGGGCGAACAGGTCGGAGGCGAGCTCGTCCCACAGCACGTTCGCGAAGGCGGCGGCCGACGAGTCGGCCCCGTTCTGGGCATCCCACCCGGCGCCCCCCAGGAGAAAGACCGTCCTGGCATCTATGCGCACCCCTCGCTGCTGGTGGGCACGGGTGCGCGCGGCGCTTTAGCTCTCGCCGAGGATCTCCGGGTGCGCGTCGAGCAGGGCGACCTGCTCCTGCCACGACAGACCGACGATGCTGAGCACGACCCGCACGACCGCCGCGTCGGCGTGCGCGGTGGTCAGCCGCAGCTCGCGGAGGGTCGCGCGGGCGGTCTCCTCGATGAGGAATGCCAGCAGTTCCGGCGGCACGTCGCCGCGGAACGCGCCGGAGGCGACGCCCTCCCGGGTCAGCTCGCGCACCCGCCGGCGCAGCGGCGCGAGCGAGCGCATCGTCTGGGCCACGTGCGCGTCGTCGAGCGCGATGTTCGCCGAGGCGCGCACGGCGGATGCCTCGCGCCACAGTTGCGCCGCCATGTGCGCGAGCGCGACCCGCGGGTCGGGGTCGTCGGTGGCCTCGGCGATCGTGTTGAAGCGCCCGGCGCCGATTGCGATCACCTCGCGAAGGAGGCTCTCCCGATCGGAGAAGTGGCCGTACAGCGCCCGGCGCGAGAGCCCCGCCGACTGCGCGATCGCGTCGAGCGAGGCGTGCGGGTCGCGCGCGAGCACGGTCTGCGCCGCGGCGAGGAGGGCCGCCCGGTTCGCCGTCGCGTCGCGGCGACGCCCGGGCGCGGTGGAGATGGTTCGGGCCATGGCATCCCTCACATGAGCTTCGTCGAGGCCATCGCGTCGACGAGCCCGCGGTTGAACGAGACGAGCGGTCGCCGCAGCACGAGCCCGAGCAGCAGCGTCGGCACGAGGAAGGCGAGGAGGAGCCCGATCGAGATCCAGAAGTCGGCGCCGTACGTGCCCGCGATCGCCGAGCGCATCGCCGAGATCGCGTGCGTCGCCGGCAGGAACGGGCTGACGTTCTGGAACCACGCCGGCAGCAGCTGCAGCGGATACGCACCTCCCGATCCGGAGATCTGGATCACGAGCAGCAGCACCGCGAGCGCCTTGCCGGCATTGCCGAACGCGACGACGAACGTGTAGATGATGAGCGTGAACACGAGCGAGGTCACCCACCCCGCCAGAAGCAGCAGAAACGGATGCGCGGGCTCGATCCGCACGAACAGGATAAGACCCAGGATCACGAGGGTCGACTGCGCGAGCCCGGTCACGGCGAAGATGCCGTACCGGCCGAGGTACTTCTGCGTCGACGACAGCTCGGGCTCGTCGGGCAGCGCGTCGCGGCTCACGTCGACGCGGATCGCGACGGTCATGAGGAGCGCCCCGACCCAGAGGGCCAGCACGATGTACAGCGGCGCCATGCCCGCGCCGAAGCTCACCACGGGGAACACCTCGACCCGGTCGACGCGCACCGGCTCGGCGAGCGAGGTGGCCAGCACGCTCGGGTCCGACCCGATGATCTCGCTGAGCCCGGCGAGGTCGCCGGTCTTCGCCGCGTTCGCGATCGCCTGCTGCACGGCGTCGAACTTCGCCGCGGCGTCGGTGAGGGCCGTGCTGAGCCGCCCCGTCACCTGCTCGGCGCCCTGCAGCGCGCCGACGATCGAATCGGATGCCCCGGAGAGCCCCGACGCCGCCTGCGCGAGGTCGCCGCGCACCGCCGAGATGTCGTCGTCGATGACGGAGAGGGTGTCGCCCAAGGCATCCAGCTGCGGCTTCAGGGTGCCCGTGTACGAGTCCTCCGCCTGCGCGATCGCCTGCTGCGCCTGCGCGACGAGGTCCTTCACCTTCTGATGGGATGCCTGGGCGTCGGCGTTCCCCGCGGTGATGTCGGCCGCGGCCTGTGCGAGCGAGTCGTGCACGGCCTGCTGGCGGGCGATCGCACGGTCGAGCTGGGCGACCACGTCGTCGAGCGCCGGCTGCGCCGCCGGGGGCAGCTGCGGCCGCACGTCGTCGACGAGCGTCGTGCGGAGAGCGGCCGCGTCGTCGATCTGCTTCTGCACCCGCGCGGCGATGGTGGTGAGCGCGTCGGCCTGGCTGCCCGTGAGGTTGCCGACCTGCGTGTAGAGGTCGTCGACGCTCGTCCCGACGGCGGCGTATCCCTGCGCCGTCGTGCGGAGGGCGTCGGCGACCGCGCCCGTCGCCGACTGCAGCGTCTCGCCCAGCTGCCGGGCGGCGCCCGCGCCGCTGCCCGCGGCGTCGGAGGCGTCGCCGAACGCGTCGCCCGCGCCCGAGACGAGAGCCGAGGCGCTCTGCGCGAGCGGGATCGTGCCCTGGACGAGCGTCTGGAACATGTCGGCGGTCTGCGCGCCGGCGCGCAGCTGTGTCGCGAGCGACCCGACGCGGGCTTCGACGCGGGCGAGCGCCGCCTGGGTGTCGGCGTCGGTCAGGTAGTCCGACAGTGAGGAGATGAGGCTCAGAGCGACATCGCTGAGCGTTTCGGTGAACACCGAGCTGATCTGCGCCGAGACCCCCTCGGCGCCCTGGCCGGTGATCTTCGGGGCGAGGGCGTTCTTCTTCTCGTTGGTGTAGTAGGCCAGCTCGGTGCGCTGGGCGCCGTCGGCGTAGAACGTCAGCATGTCGGCGCTGAACGTGGGCGGCAGCACGATCGCCGCGTAGTACCGGCCCGACTTGGTGCCGTCGATCGCGTCGTCCTCCGAGGTGATCACCCAGTTGAGCTGATCGTTCGCGCGCAGCTGCGAGAGCACCTGCTCGCCGACGTTCACGCGGATCGGCACGAGGTCGCTCTGGTACCCCTCGTCGGTCGAGGCGACCGCGACGGTGAGGTGCTTCGTGTTGCCGAACGGGTCCCAGCTGGCGAGCACGTTGAACCACGTGAACAGCGACGGGATCACCACGAGCCCGAACATCACGATGATCGCCATGACGTTCATCACCGAGTGCCGCAGGTCGCGGCGGATCAGATGCAGGATGCCTCTCATGCCTGCTCGCCTCCTTCGCGCCGGGTCTCGGGGGTGTCGGTGGGTTCGTCGGTGTGGATGGGGTCGGCGGTTTCGGTGGTGGGCTCCGTCGTCGCGACGGCGTCCGCGCCGGCTTCGGCCGGGCTGAACAGGCGGGTGAGCACGGCGCCGTCCGGCTCGTCGGACTGCGCGGACGCGTCGGACTCGGCGGACTCGCTCGTCTCAGAGACATCCGTCTCAGAGACATCCGTCGCGGGGGCATCCGTCTCCGGGGCATCCACAGCGGAGGCATCCACCTCTGCGGTGTCCACCACCGTCGCCGTGCCGGTCGCCACGCCGTCGTGGCGCATCGCGCGGCGCAGCTCCGCGTCGCCCATGCCGGCGAGCTCGGCGGCGGCCTCGAAGCTGTGGCTCACGTATTCGAGCGCGACGAGGAAGGCGATGAGGATGAGGCACCACAGCATCCAGAGGAAGAGGAGCGTCGCGCTCTGCTCGTGCAGGAGCCAGGCGATGAGGCCGAGCACGACCATGCCCGCGAGGCCCGCCAGCAGGGCGATCCGCAGGAGGGTCGGGTAGCGCTCGACGAACGGTCGTGCGCGGCGGTCGAGCCGGTTGCGGAACTCGCCGCGGTCGGCGAGGGCGTGGATCACGTCGGTGAGGCGGTAGCCGCGGCCGACGACCTGCACGTCCTCGCCGATGAGGAGATCTGTCGCGATCACCTCGCGGTTGAAGAGACGGTTGAGGTATGCCAGGCGACGGCGCAGCACGAGACCCACGATCCAGGCCAGCACCACGAAGATGGCGAGCGCGCCCATGAAGCGCCACCAGTGTGCCCCGTAGAAGCCGGCGATCGTCTCGCGCATCGCGTCGATGCCGTACGTGAACGGCAGGAACGGGTAGATGTTGCGGAAGAACTGCGGCATCAGCTCGATCGGATAGAGCCCCGAGGCGCCCGGGATCTGCATGATCACCAGCAGCACGCACAGGCCCCGCCCGACATGGCCGAACGCCACGCACAGCGCGTAGATGATGCTGACGTAGGCGAGCGAGATGAGGATGCCCGTGCCGACGAACGCGACCGCGCTCGCCGTCTGCACGCCGATGATGAGGTCGCCGACGCACACGACGATCGCCTGCAGCACCCCGAGCGAGGCGAACAGCAGGAAGCGCCCGACATAGGCCTCGCCGACGCGGATCGGGGCGACGCCCTCGGTGTCGACCTCGACCTTGAAGATGACCATCATCACGAACGCGCCGATCCACAGCGAGAGGTTCGTGAAGAGGGCCGCCATCGCCGACCCGTACGAGGAGACCGGGAACACGGCGTGCTCGGCGACGTCGACCGGGGTCGCGATGAACTGAGCGATCTGCTGCGGGTCGAGGCCGGTGACGGTGCCGAGGGTGTTCCACGCCGAGGCAGAGCCGAGGGCGAGCACGTCGGTGCGGGCATCGCCGAGCCCGGTCTGGATCCCCCCGAGAGTGCCGTCGAGGCTGTCGAGCGCCGCCCCGGTGGCGACGAGCTGGGTGTCGAGTCCCGCCAGGAGCGTGCCGGCCTGGGTGAGCTGCGCGCGCTGCGCGTCGATCGCGGCCGAGAATCCGCCGGCGCTCGTCGACAGCGTCGCCATCGCGCTCGTGAGCGCGGGGATCGACTGGGTGAGCGCGTCGCGCAGGCCGGTCGACGAGGCCTGCGCGCCCTGGACGGCCGTGTTCACGGCATCCGCCGTCTTCTGCACGGCCTGCACCGCCGAGGCGGTGTCGTCGTTCATCGCCTTCAGGTCGGCGAGGAGCTGCTGGTCGGCCTGGTTCTGCTGCTCGAGGGCCGTCAGCACCTGCTGCAGCTGCTGGGCGACGGCGGGGTCGAGTCCGCCCTGATCGAGGAGCGTCTGCAGCTGCGCGATCGCCGCCGCGTTGGCGTCGGCGACGGCGGTGACGTCGTCGATCGCGGTGTCGATGCGGGCCGAGGCCTGACCGAGGGTCTGCGTGACCTGGGTGACCGAGATGTGCGCCTGCGCCGAGGCGTCCGCCAGCAGCGTCGCGCCCTGCACGTAGGCGGAGGTGGCGGCGTCGGTGAACGAGAGCACGTCGCGCTGCGCCTGCGCGATGATCGTCTGCGCCTGGCCGAGCGCGGTCTGCACGTCGCCGAGGGTGGTGTCGACGTCGGACAGGGTCGACTGCGCACCCCTCAGCGAACCGCGCGAGCGTTCGAGCCCGCCCTTCATGTCGGTGATGCTCTGGCGGGCCGAGGCGACCTGGGCGGAGGCCTGGTCGAACGCGTTCAGGCCGTCGTTCTTGGCGTTCAGCAGCTTCAGCTGCACGTCGTCGCCGGCATCCTTCAGCTCGGTCGTCGCCGCCTCGGCGACCTGCTCGATGAACGCGCTGCTGATCTTGTCGTTCACGCCCGCGGCGCCGACGTCGGTGATCTTCGGGGCGATCGCGCTGGCCTTCTCGTTGACGTAGTAGGTCAGCGCGGGCTGGGTGAAGGTGCCCGTCGTGATGCTGAGCAGGTCGGAGCTGAAGCTTCGCGGAATGATGATCGCGGCGTAGACCTCGCCCGAGCGCACCGCCTCGCGGGCTTCGTCCTCGCCCATGAACTGCCAGCCGAGCTGGTGGTCGTCATGCAGCTGGTCGACGACCTGCGCGCCGACGTCGATGGGGCCGGTCAGGTCGGAGCGGGCGCCCTCGTCGAGGTTGACGACCGCGACGCCGATGCTGCCGGTGTTCGCGTACGGGTCCCAGAACGCGGTGATGTTGAACCACGCGTAGAGCGCCGGGGTGAGCAGCACCCCGAGCACGATGACCCAGGTGCGGCGCGCGCGGAAGATCCGCGTGACATCACGCCGGAAGACCCGCACACTCTTTCGCACGCGTCCATCGTACAACCAGTTTGCACACCGGTGTGCAAGTTCTTGGGGGGTGGGGGTTGATTGGGGCTGGCGTGTCCCGGGTGGGCGGGCGCGGGGGCAGGGGTCGCGGGGCGCGGCCGTGCACAATGCAGGAGATTCGCGCACGCCGGTGCGCGGGTGCCGCGTCTTTCCGGGGTCACCGCCGCGGCGCGCGTCCGGATCTCCTGCATTGCGCACGCACGTGTCGGCGCACGCCGCGCGCGGAGGGTCGCGGCCCGGGCGGTTAGGCGCGGCGCGGGTCGAGTGGGTCGCGGTGTGAGGGTGCTGAGTCCGGGCCCGGCCGGTCAGTCGGCGCCGAAGTCGTACATCGCCGACTCGGACGCCGCCTCGACGGCGTCGGCCAGCGCTTCGGACTCGGCGTCCTGCCCCTCGGCCGACGAGATGATCTCGCCCGCCTCGCCCGCCGTCACGCGGCCGACGAGCTCGCCGGTCGCGCCGCCGATGAGGCCGAGACCTGCGTACTGCTCGAGGCGCGAGCGCGAGTCGGCGATGTCGAGGTTGCGCATCGTGAGCTGCCCGATGCGGTCGGTCGGGCCGAAGGCGGCGTCGCCGACGCGCTCCATCGAGAGTTTCTCGGGCGCGTAGGAGAGGTTCGGCGCGGTCGTGTCGAGGATCGTCCAGTCGTCGCCGCGGCGCAGGCGCAGGGTGACGGTGCCGGTGATGGTCGCACCGACCCACTTCTGGATCGACTCGCGCAGCATGAGCGACTGCGGCTCGAGCCACCGGCCCTCGTACATGAGGCGGCCCAGGCGGCGGCCCTGCTCGTGATACGTCGCGAGGGTGTCTTCGTTGAGGATGCCGTTGACGAGGCGCTCGTACGCGATGAACAGCAGCGCCATGCCGGGGGCTTCATAGATGCCGCGGCTCTTCGCCTCGATGATGCGGTTCTCGATCTGGTCGCTCATGCCGAGCCCGTGGCGGCCGCCGATGCGGTTCGCCTCGAAGACGAGCTCCACCGGGTCGTCGAAACGCACGCCGTTCAGCGCGACCGGGCGGCCCGCCTCGAACTCGACGGTGACGTCCTCGGTCTCGATCTCGACCGACGGGTCCCAGTACTTCACGCCCATGATGGGGTCGACGGTCTCGAGGGACACGTCGAGGTGCTCGAGCGTCTTCGCCTCGTGCGTCGCGCCCCAGATGTTGGCATCCGTCGAATAGGCCTTCTCGGCCGAGTCGCGGTACGGGAAGCCGTGCTCGACGAGCCATTCGCTCATCTCCTGGCGCCCGCCGAGCTCCGTGACGAAGTCGGCGTCGAGCCACGGCTTGTAGATGCGCAGGGCGGGGTTCGCGAGCAGTCCGTAGCGGTAGAAGCGCTCGATGTCGTTGCCCTTGTAGGTCGAGCCGTCGCCCCAGATGTCGACACCGTCCTCCTTCATCGCGCGCACGAGCATCGTGCCCGTGACGGCGCGCCCGAGCGGCGTCGTGTTGAAGTACGTCTTTCCGCCGGAGCGGATGTGGAACGCGCCGCACGCGAGGGCGACGAAGCCCTCCTCGACGAGCGCGCGCTTGCAGTCGACGAGGCGCGAGATCTCGGCGCCGTATTCCAGGGCGCGACCCGGGATCGCGGCGATGTCGGTCTCGTCCGGCTGGCCGAGATCTCCCGTGTAGGTGCAGGGGACGGCGCCCTTGTCCCGCATCCACGCGACGGCGACGGAGGTGTCGAGCCCTCCCGAGAAGGCGATGCCGACGCGCTCGCCGACGGGCAGGGACTGCAGGACCTTGGACATGGTCCCTGAGTTTACCGGGGCGGACGCGTGTCCTCCGGCCGCCGCCGCAGGCGTCGGAGGCTCACCTCGGTAGGATGGGGTGTAACCGTCCGAGAAACGGGGAGTGTCGCATGCCAGGAATCGTGATCGTCGGCGTCCAGTGGGGAGACGAGGGCAAGGGCAAGGCCACCGACCTCCTCGGGGAGCGCACCGACTGGGTCGTGAAGTTCAACGGCGGCAACAACGCCGGTCACACGGTCGTCATCGGCGATGAGAAGTACGCGCTGCACCTCCTCCCGTCCGGCATCCTGTCGCCCGACGTCAACGCCGTCATCGGCAACGGCGTCGTCGTCGACCTCGAGGTGCTCTTCGGTGAGCTCGAGGCGCTGAACGCTCGGGGCCTAGACACATCGCACCTGAAGATCAGTGCGAACGCCCACGTCATCACGCAGTACCACCGCACGCTCGACAAGGTCACGGAGCGCTTCCTCGGCAAGCGCATGATCGGCACGACCGGGCGTGGCATCGGCCCGAGCTACGCCGACAAGATCAATCGCGTCGGCATCCGCATCCAGGACCTCTTCGACGAGAACATCCTGCGGCAGAAGGTCGAAGGTGCCCTCGAGCAGAAGAACCACTTGCTCGTGAAAGTCTTCAACCGTCGCGCCATCACGGTCGACGAGATCATGGACGACCTGCTCTCGTACACCGATCGGCTCCGTCCGATGGTCGCCGACACCGCGCTCATGCTCAACGAGGCGCTGGATGCCGGGGAGGTCGTCGTCTTCGAGGGCGGCCAGGCCACCATGCTCGACGTCGACCACGGCACGTATCCGTTCGTGACGTCCTCGTCCGCGACGGCGGGCGGTGCGGCGACGGGTTCCGGGGTCGGTCCGAATCGCCTGGACCGCATCGTCGGCATCGTGAAGGCGTACACGACCCGCGTCGGGTCGGGCCCCTTCCCCACCGAGCTGCACGACGAGCAGGGCGAGTGGCTGCGCAAGCGCGGATTCGAGTTCGGCACGACGACGGGCCGCCCGCGCCGCGTCGGCTGGTACGACGCGCCCATCACGCGGTACGCGACGCGAATCAACGGCATCACGGACCTCGTGCTGACGAAGCTCGACATCCTGACGGGCCTCGACGAGATCCCCGTGTGCGTCGCGTACGACGTCGACGGGGAGCGCTTCGAAGAGGTGCCGGTCAACCAGAGCGACTTCCACCACGCGAAGCCGATCCTCGAGTACTTCCCCGGCTGGAAGGCCGACATCTCCGGTGCCCGCTCCTTCGAGGATCTTCCGCTCGAGGCGCAGGACTACGTGCTGGCGCTGGAGCAGATGAGCGGTACGCGCATCTCGGTGATCGGAGTGGGCCCCGCGCGTGACGCGGTGATCGTTCGGCACGACCTCGTCGACTGATGCGGTTGCTCCTCGGGGCGTATACCTCCGATATGGAGGGAACGGCCGACGGCATCGGAGTCCTGCGTGCAGGCTCGGCCGATGATGCGCTTGCAGGTGGTGAACTCTCGTTCGGCGGCACGGCAGCCCGGGCGGCATCGCCATCGTGGCTCGCATGGCATCCCACGCAAGATGTCGTGTATGCCGCTCAGGAAGCCGCCGGCACGGTGCGGGCGTTCGCACGCACGGGCGAGGAGTCGTTCGCTCCGCTCGGGGCCGCCGTGCCCGTGGGAAGCGCTGTCTGTCATGTCGCTACATCTCCCTCTGGGCGTTCCCTGGTCGCCTCGTGCTACGGCGACGGGCGAGTGGTCGCGGTGCCGCTCGCCGCCGATGGAGCCCTCATCGGTTCCCAGGTCGCGGTCAGCGACGTCGCTGACGACGCATATGCAGATCTCGGCATGTCAGCGCGGGTCCCGCACGCCCACCAGGCACGGTTCGTCCCGGGTGCACTGGTCTCGACCGACCTCGGTGCGGACAGCGTGCGCGTGTGGGCGGCCACGGGAGGAGCGCTGAACCAGCGCCAGGCCGTCGATCTGCCACGCGGGAGCGGTCCACGTCACACGGTCTGGCACCCGAGCGGGCATCTGTACGTCGTGACGGAGTACTCGAACGAGGTTTTCGTCCTGCGGCCCGCCGCGAGCGGGGCATGGTCGCTCGTCGCGGGCACGCAGATCATCGGGACCCAGGAAGGGGTGGACTTCCCCGCCGAGATTGCGCTCTCGCGCGACGCGGCCTTCGTCTCGGTGAGCATTCGGGGCAGCAACACGATCGCGGTCCTCCGCGTCGGCAGCGTCGGATCCGCATTGACGACGGTCGCTCTCGTCGAATCGGGAGTCGACTGGCCGCGCCACCACGTGATCGAGCGCGACACGCTGCTCGTGGCCGGGCAGCGCTCGAATGACATCACCTCGTTGACAATCGACGAGCGCACCGGGGTCCCCGGTCGGGTGCGCCGTCGCGTCGAGGCACCCAGCCCCGCCATGCTTCTCGCCGACCGATGATGGTGCGGCCCGACCGTCAGACCTTGGCATCCTGACGCGGGATGAACACCTTCTTGATGATCAGCAGGATCGACGCGGTCACCGGGATCGCGACGAGCGCTCCGAGAAGACCCATCAAGGTGCCGCCCACCATCGCACCGATGACGACGAGCGAGCCGGGGATCGAGATCGCCTTGTTCATGACCTTCGGCGTCAGCACGTAGGCCTCGATCTGCATGTAGACGAGGTAGGCGGTCGCGAAGATGAGTCCGGCGATGGGGCTCGCGAACAGTGCGACGACGGTACCGATGATCCAGAACAGCACGGTACCCACGAGCGGGATGATCGTGATGCAGAAGGAGATGACCGCCATCAGCAGCGGGAACGGCAGCTGAAGGATCGTGTACAGGATGAACGTCATGAGCGAGTTGAAGAACGCCAGGACGACCATGCCGCCGAGGTACGACCCGACCGAACCGGTGATCTCCTCGGTCATCTCACCGACGAACGCGCGGCTGCGGGCCGGCCACAGGCGGTAGAACGCCTGCTTGATCTGGTCGAGCGAGGCGAGGAAGTACAGGCTCAGCACGATGATGATGATGATGCCCGAGATCGTCGTCGCGATCGTCGCGCCGACCTGCAGCACTCCGCCGCCGATCGTCGCGATGTTGCCGGGGTCGGCGAGGAAGCGCTGGATCTGCGCCACGAGATCGCCGGCCTGAGAGCCCAGGCGCTCCTGGATCCAGGCGTAGAACTCGGTCGCCTGGAAGTCCCGGACCATCGTCGGCAGATCGCGCACGAACTGGGCGATCTGCTGCACGACGGTCGGGATGATGAGCCACAGCACGCCGAGCATGAGCAGCGCGAACACCCCGTACACGATGACGATCCCCCACGCGCGGGGGATCCGGTTGCGCTCGAGTCGCCGCACGATCGGGTCGAGCCCGAGCGCGGCGAACAGCGCGAAGGCCACGTAGATCCAGATCGTCACGAGGCCCGTGATCGCCATCCCGAGGGCGAACGCGGTGAGGCCGCCGAGCGTGATCAGGAACCCCAGCGCGAACGGACGGTTCAGGTGCGTCCAGTAGGTCCGATCCGCGGGTGCCTCGAGCGGCTCGGACGAAGCGAGGACGGGCTCGGATGCCGTGACGGCGGGCGTCGCGCGGGTGCGGGAGCGGCGCAGGAACTTGCCGGAACTGCGGTCGGTCATAGGTCTCACTGTAGGGGGTGGGATCGACAGGACGTTGGCGCGCTCGTTCGCCGCGGGTGAGGCGGAGACCGCGTGCGTCGACATGCCCGCGAACTGGGTAGGGTCGTCTGAGGGAGGACCGCATGACCGACGCCGACACCGAGAGCACCGCCGCTGCAGCGCAGCTGCTCCGCCTGCGCGGCAGCATCGACAACATCGACGCCGCGCTGATCCACCTGCTGGCCGAGCGCTTCAAGGCGACCCAGCAGGTCGGGGTGCTCAAGGCGCAATATGGGATGCCGGCCTCCGACCCGGTCCGCGAGGAGCAGCAGGTCGCCCGGTTGCGCACGCTCGCCGCGGACGCCGACCTCGACCCCGAGTTCGCGCAGAAGTGGTTCGCCTTCGTCGTCGCCGAGGTCATCCGTCACCACACGGCGGCGGCCGAAGGCGATCTGCCCCCGGCCGCCTGATCACGCTGGTCGCTACGGCGTCGCGCGCCGCAGCGACAGGAAGGCGATCCCGCCGAAGAGGACGATCGCGCCCAGGAGCACCGCGGACGCGCCCGGGATGCCGACCGTGCCGAACCAGCTGAAGAGGCTCTCCCAGGCGTTCAGCCGTCCGAGGAGCCACATGCCGGCGATCAGGATCAGCCCGAGCGCCGCGAGCGCGAACGTCAGCCCGAGGGCGCCGAAGCGCCGGTAGACGGTCGAGCCCCAGAAGCCGATGACGAACAACAGCAGGGCGACGACGGCGAAGAACACACCGGCCATGACCGGCCCCGACGTCCACGCCCAGTCGAGGTAGAAGAAGAAGCCGTTGAGCCCCCAGCCTCGGGTCGCCCGTTCGGCGAACCCGCCGAGCACGAACACGATGCCCAGCATGATCGAGGTGAACAGCGCCGCGAGCAGCGTCCCGAAGAAGAAGTCGCGTCGCGTGATGCTCATCGCCTGCGAGAACGGGAAGGTGTAGCTGAGCGCCATGATCCCGAGCGCGAAGAAGTACCAGATCGGCGCCTGGCTGCCGCCGCCGTACTTGGCGCCGTCGTACGGGATCAGCGCGAAGATGACGAGCGACATCGCGAACGAGATCGAGAGGATGATCAGCGGCATCCACACGAACGTGTACTTGTTCACGAACTGCATGCGCGCGACTTTGAGGACACGGTTCATCGGAGTGCTCCTTCGCTCTGGGCGTCCGCCGCCGCGTGCTGCGTCGTTCGGACGATGAGTTGTTGCAGGGAGACGGGACTCACCTCGAGGCCCGCCCGGGTGAGCGCGAGCCGGTCGTCACCGGTCAGTGTGCCGAGGACGGTGGCCGAGGTGACGCGCCCGAGCGCCTCGCGGTGGATGACCTCACGCCCCTCCACGAACGCCTCGACGGCCGCCGTGTCACCGACGATCGTCGCCGCCCGGTCGCGCACGGCGTCGGTCTCCTCGTCCATCACGATCCGTCCGCCGTCGACGACGATGACCCGTTCGAGGAGGTTCGCGACTTCGTCGATCAGATGGCTCGACAGGATGACGGTGCGCGGATGCTCGGCGTAGTCCTCGAGCAGGCGATCGTAGAAGATCTGCCGTGCGACGGCGTCGAGCCCCAGGTACGGCTCGTCGAAGAATGTGATCTCCGCCCGTGACGCGAGACCGATGATGACGCCGACTGCGGAGAGCTGCCCGCGGGAGAGCTTCTTGATACGCCGCTTCATCGGGAGGGCGAACTCGACGGCGAGTCGGTCGGCGAAGGCCTGGTCCCAGTTCGGGAAGAACAACGAGGCCATGCGCAGCGCGTGGCGGGCGTTCGCGTCGTCGGGGTAGCGCTGGCTCTCCCGCACGAAGCAGACGCGGCTGAGAACCCGGGCGTTCTCGTACGGATGCTCGCCGAAGACCCGCACGTCGCCGGAGGTCGCGAAGTTCTGCGCCGTGAGGATCGACATGATCGTCGTCTTTCCGGCGCCGTTCCGGCCGAGCAGGCCGTAGATCGTGTTCTCCTCGATGGAGAACGAGACATCCGCTACCGCGACGGTCTCGCGGTAGCGCTTGGTGAGGTTTCGCACCTCGATCACGGTGGTCATCGTGCGGTCCCTTCAGTGGTGTCGGTGGCCCGTTCGCGCACGAGCCGGGCGAGGTCGTCGGGGCCGAGCCCGAGGTTCCGGGCTTCGGCGAGCAGTGGCTGGATGAAACGGTCGGCGAAGGCCGCGCGGCGTTCCGTGAGCAGGTGCTCGCGGGCGCCGACGGCGACGAACATGCCGATGCCGCGGCGCTTGACGAGCACTCCCTTTTCGACGAGCATGTTCACTCCCTTGGCGGCGGTGGCGGGGTTGATGCGGTAGAACGCGGCGAGTTCGTTCGTCGAGGGGGCCCGCGTGTCCTCGCCGAGACTGCCGTCGAGGATGGCATCCTCCACGTTCTCCGCGATCTGCAGGAACAGTGCCTTGCCCTCTTCGATCACACCGTCTCCTGGTTGGTCGGTTAGTTACTTGACTAAGTAACCACGCAACTCGCGCGATGTCAACCCCGCGTCGTCGAGGCGCGCGTGGGGGGCCGACGGTCGGTCGGAGCCGGGTCAGTCGGAGCCGGGGTGGGCGTCCAGGGGCAGCGCGACCTTGTTCTCGAGCACGGTGATCGCCTCGTCGGAGACGACGATGAGTCCGTCGAGCTCCTCGCGTACGCGCTTGTAGGCCACCTGCCGCTCGGCGGGGGTCGCCGCCTCGTCGACGGCGACGGACAGAAGCTGCTGCGCCGTCGCGAGACGCTTGCGTTCGGTCTCGCTGAAATCCGAGTCGCGCAGGCGCCGGGCCTCGCGTTCGGCGACGTCGAACGCGACCTCGTAGTCGGTCACGGCTGTCGCGTACCCCTCGAGCTCCGCCTCGGTGAGGTGCGTCTTGGCGGATGCCGGACGCAGCCGGTCGGCGTGCTTCTTGGCCCGCAGGAACGCCGCGGTGAGCGGCTGACGACCGTCGCTGATGGTCGGGAAGGCGATGAGCTTCGCCACGTCGAGCTCGTAGTCGAGCCAGCGCGCGGTCACGGCATCGTGCTCGGCGAACAGCTTTTCCAGCTGCGGCTGGGTCGGGGAGGGCTTCGTCAGCGGCTTCGGCTCGGATGCCGAGGCGACCTGCTTCGGCGGGGTCGCCGCCTTGAGCGCCGCCTTCGCCTGGAGGATCTCGAGGCGCCGCTTGTGGCGCGAGCGCGCACCGAGCTCCCATCGCTTCCCGATACCGCCGGCGACCGCCATGATCGGGAAGATCAGCCACCAGTAGTCTCGCGCGAAACCCCAGAACTCGTTCACAGTGCAACCCTACGCACGGCGGTCGCGATCATCGCGCGGATCGCGTTCGTTGCGGCGCCGGTCGCGCGGCGAGCTCAGTCGCGCGATCGCCTCCGCGCCCTGCGCGAAGGCTTCCGCGCCGCGGGCGATCATCGCCTCGGTGAGGTTCTGCGCGATCTCCTGCGCCGACAGCATCCAGTCGGACGGTTGCGCCGTGTCCGGGCCGGGCCCTGCGGGCGCGGACCCCTCGCGGCGGGCACGTCTCCATGCCTCCGCCTCGGCTCTGTCGTACGCGTGTGCAAGGCGAGCGACGGCGTCGCGGTACGCCGTGAACTCGGCGGGGCTCATGGGTGCCGTCGCCGTGGCGGGCCGCAGCGCCCGCGTCGTGCGCAACTGCGAGAGGAACGCCGCCGTCTCGGGCACCGTCGCATCGGCCATCGCGGGGAAGGCGATCGCCTTCGCGGCATCCGTCTCGTACTCCATCCAGCGCGCCGTGACGGCGTCGTCGGACGCCATCACGCGGGCGAGAGGCAGCTCCCTCGGATCGCTCGATCGGCCGGGAACCGCGGCGCGGTCGGCCGACAGCGCGGCGCGTCGGGCGCGCAGCGTCGCGGCTGCTGCCTTCCCATCGCGCTGCGAAAGGTCCACCGCCCGGCGAGCGCGGGCGACGTCGGCACCGTCGGCGCGGCCGGCGCTGCGCTCGGCGAGCGTGCGCGCGAGTTCCGCGCGGGCGACCCGCAGCGACATGCGGGTCGTGGCGACCTCGCGCTGGGCGGCGCGGACCGCCTCGCGCGACGCGTCGTAGGCGAGCCGACGGGCTCTGCCCGATCGCTGGCCACGCAGTCCGAACCACGCGAGGGCGCCCGCCCCGATCACCGCCGGCACGGTCCACCACCATGCGACGAGGTCGGGGACCAGCGTGGCATCCACATCGCCATGCTATCCAGCATGACTGAAAGCGCTCCGGGAGGGACGCTCAGCCGAAGATGAGGGCGAGGACGGTCGCGCCGCCGCCCACGAGAATGAGCGCGCCGATGACGACCCACGCGACGATGCGCGTGCGACGCGTGCGCGCCTCGTTCATGCCGACGTACTCATCCTTATCGCTCATGGCACCAGCCTAGGCCGTCACGCGACGGGCTCTGCGACCGTCGGGCCGAACACCGCGGGGAGGGTCGCCTGCGAGACGGCGCGCAGCTCGGATGCCGAGACGGTGAACACGTCCTGCACTTCGAGCGCCGGGTCGTCGCCGTCGGCGGCGGAGTCGGTCACGCCGATGCGCAGCACAGGGTAGCCCCGTCCTTCGCAGAGGCCCCGGAACTTCACGTCCTCCTCGCGCGGCACCGACACGATGACACGGCCGGTCGACTCCGAGAAGAGCGCCGTCGCGGCATCCACCCCGTCGCGCTCCATGATCTCGCGCAGCCACACGCGGGCACCGACGCCGAAGCGCATGACCGCTTCGGCGAGAGCCTGTGCGAGACCGCCCGAGGACAGGTCGTGCGCCGACGAGACGAGCTCCTGCTGCGAGGCGGCCTGGATGAGCTCCGCGAGACGCTTCTCGGCTGCGAGGTCGACCGCCGGCGGCCGACCGCCGAGGTGACCGTGGATCGTGCCCGCCCACGCCGAGCCGCTGAGCTCGGTCGAGGTGACGCCCAGCAGGTAGATGTTCTCGCCGGCATCCTGCCAGCCCGACGGGATGCGGCGCGCGACGTCGTCGATGATGCCGAGGACGCCCACGACCGGAGTCGGGAAGATCGGCACGTCGCCGGTCTGGTTGTAGAAGCTGACGTTGCCGCCCGTGACCGGCACACCGAGCGCGAGGCACGCGTCGGCGAGGCCGTCGACGGCCTGCCCGAACTGCCACATGACCTCGGGGTTCTCCGGGCTACCGAAGTTCAGGCAGTCGGTGACGGCGGTGGGCACGGCACCCGTCACGGCGACGTTGCGGTACGCCTCGGCGAGGGCGAGCTGGGCTCCCGCGTACGGGTCGAGCTGGCAGTAGCGGCCGTTGCAGTCCGTCGCGATCGCGAAGCCGAGGCCCGACTCCTCGTCGACGCGGATCATGCCGGCGTCGTCGGGGAAGCTCAGGGCGGTGTTCCCCATGACGTAGTAGTCGTACTGGTTCGTGACCCAGCTCGTGTCGGCGAGGTTGGGGCTCCCGAGCAGCTGCAGGAACTGCGCCTTCAGGGTGTCGGGGTCGACCGCACGGGGAAGGGCCGCCGCGGAGTCGAGCTGCAGGGCGTCGATCCAGGCCGGGTAGGCGACGGGGCGCTCGTACACCGGTCCGTCGACCGCGACCGTCGAAGGGTCGACGTCGACGATCTGCTCGCCGTGCCAGAAGATCTGCAGGCGCCCGTCGCCGGTCACCTCGCCGAGCACCGACGTCTCGACATCCCACTTGGCCGTCACCGCGAGGAAGGCATCCAGCTTCTCGGGCGCGACGATCGCCATCATGCGCTCCTGCGACTCGCTCATGAGGATTTCCTCGGGAGTGAGCGTGGGGTCGCGCAGCAGCACATTCTCGAGGTCGACGCGCATGCCCGAGCCGCCGTTCGCGGCCAGCTCGCTCGTCGCGCACGAGATGCCGGCGGCGCCGAGGTCCTGGATCGCCTCGACGAGCTCGCCCTGGTACAGCTCGAGGCAGCACTCGATGAGCACCTTCTCGGCGAACGGGTCGCCCACCTGCACGGCCGGGCGCTTCGTCGGGCCGCCGTCGGCGAACGTGTCGGAGGCCAGGATCGACGCACCGCCGATGCCGTCGCCGCCCGTCCGCGCCCCGAAGAGCACGACCTGATTGCCGGCGCCGGTCGCGTTGGCGAGCTTGATGTCCTCGTGGCGCATGACGCCGACCGCGAGGGCGTTCACGAGCGGGTTGCCCTGGTAGACCGCGTCGAAGACGGTCTCGCCGCCGATGTTCGGCAGGCCCAGGCAGTTCGCGTAGAAGCTGATGCCGCTCGTCACGCCGTGCACGACCCGCGGGGTGTCGGGGTGGTCGATCGCGCCGAAGCGGAGCTGGTCCATGACGGCGACGGGGCGGGCGCCCATCGAGATGATGTCGCGGACGATGCCGCCGACGCCGGTCGCGGCGCCCTGGAACGGCTCGATGTAGCTCGGGTGGTTGTGCGACTCGACCTTGAAGGTCACGGCCCAGCCCTCGCCCACGTCGACGACGCCCGCGTTCTGGCCCATGCCGACCATGAGGCGGGCCTTCATCTCCTCGGAGACCTTCTGCCCGAACCGGCGCAGGTAGATCTTGGACGACTTGTAGGAGCAGTGCTCGCTCCACATCACGGAGTACATGGCCAGCTCGCCCGAGGTGGGGCGGCGGCCGAGGATCGTCTTGATCTCGTCGTACTCGTCGGCCTTGAGTCCGAGCGCCGCGTAGGGCTGCTCCTTCTCGGGCGTCGCGAGGGCGTTCTGGACGGTGTCGGCGACAGGGGTGCTCACGCGGCTGAACTCCAAGACTCGGGTGCCGGGGACGGGTCTCAGTCTAGTTGGGGTCGTGTCGGTCCTGCTCCTCGGCCTGCTGATCTGCAGGAGCGGCCGTTGCAGGTGTGCCCTGGGGGCACCACGGTTCACTCCTGTCACACCCGATCCTGCGGTTCGGGGGCGAGGCCGGGCGCCGGGCACCGGGCGCCGGCCGGGCACGGGGCGTGCTCCGCGGGCCCGGCGCGTGTCGGGTGTCGCGTTGGGAGCGCCGTCGCGGGCGGGCCTGGAGGCGGGTCCTGTTCGGCGCCCCCCAATCTGCAGGAGCGACCTTGACGGATGTGACTTACGAGGCGTCACGGCTCACTTCTGTCGCACCGGATCCTGCAGTTCGGCGCGGGGTCGGGGGCTGGCGGGCGGTGGGGGCGCCTGCTCTGCGGGCGGTGTCGGGGATGTGTCGGGCTCGTCGGTCTTCCAAACTGCAGGAGCGACTGTTACGGATGTGCCCTGGGAGGCGTCAGGGCTCACTTCTGTCACACGTGATCCTGCAGTTTGGGGGGAGTGGGACGTTGGGTGGGTGCCGTCGCACCAGTGGGGAAGCTCGCGGGCAGCGGGCAGCGGGCAGCGGGCAGCGCGCAGTGGGGGGCGGGGCGGCGCGCGGGGATGGTCAGGCGGTGTGGCCGGGGGTCGGGTCCCAGTCGTCGTCGGGGTAGTCGATCACGCCGATGCCGATCGCCTCGTGGTTCGGCTCGGTGGCGGGCGCCTTCGGGGACTTCGCGGCCTTCGGCTCTTCGCCAGGTTGCTTCTCGGTGCTCGGTTCCTCCAACTGCGTGGCGTCGGGCTCCTCGCCTGACGGCGTCGGCTGTGAGTCATCCGGGGCGGGGGTCTGGGCTGGCGACGGGGCGGGGGTCTGGTCGGTGTCGGACATGAGTCCTCCTTCACTCGGGGCCATCCTGCTCCGATACGCGCGCCGGCACAGGGGGGTCGACGGTGTCGGTGCCGGCACGTACGCTCTGCACATGACCGGCCTGACCCCCTACCTGAGCTTCGGCGGCACCGCGCGCGAAGCGCTGGAGTTCTACCGCGCCGTGTTCGGCGGCGAACTCGTCCTCCACACCTTCGGGGACTTCGGCCGCGACGACGGCGACCGCGACCGCATCGCGCACGGCATGCTGCTGGGCCCCGTGGCACTGTTCGCTTCGGACACCGGCCCGGGTGAGGACGTGCTCGCGCTGCGGGGCATCCTGTTCTCCCTGCTCGGCACCGCCGAGCCTGCCGAACTCGAGCGGTGGTTCGGTGCGCTCGCCGACGGCGGCGCGGTCGTCGATCCCCTCACCCTCAAGCCGTGGGGAGATCACGACGGGCAGGTGCGCGACCGCTTCGGGGTGACGTGGCTCATCGGCTACCAGGGGTGACGCGATGAGCGCCCACCGCGACACCCTTCGCGAGCGTGCGGAGGCGCTCGACGCGCTGCTCGAACGCCTCGAGGCGGACGAGGCCGCGGTGCGCGCGGACCGCGCCGATCAGACCGCCGACGACGAGCACGACCCGGAGGGATCGACGCTCTCGGGCGAGTGGCAGCGGATCGAGGCGCTCCGCCGCGCGGCCGCCGCCGAGCGCGCCGAGGTCGAGAATGCGCTCGCGCGAGTGGATGCCGGGACGTACGGCGTGTGCGAGGTGTGCGGGCGCGACATCCCCGCCGGCAGGATCGAGGCCCGCCCTTTCGCGACGCGCTGCATCGACTGCGCGGACTGAGCTGCGCGCCGACTGGGCCACGCGAGCCGCCGGACTATCCCGGCCGCCCGAGTTCGACGCGTGGCCTCGACCGTTCGGGCTGATCAGGCGCGCCGGATCTTGATCAGGACGCCGGATCTTGATCAGGCGCGCCGGATCTTGATCAGGACGCCGGCGACGAGGAACACGACCGCAGCGGCCGGCTGGGCGAACGTCCACGCGGGGCCGTTGAACGGGAACGGGAACACGGGGTTCCAGATCACCGCGATCGCGGCGAACACCGGCATCCACCACCACTGCCGCGCCTGGAACGCGAACCACGCCACGATCACCGCGAGGATCGAGGTGACGTACAGCACGAGCATGAACCAGTCCCCGCCCATGAGCGCGGGTGCGAGGAACAGCACGGCGGCGGCGAGAAGGCCCGGCGCGAAGGCGTTGCGCTGGTAGAGGGACGCGGTCCGTTCTTTCGCCATCAGGACTCCCTCGCGGAGGAGTTCGGCGTCGGCGACGCACCCGTTGTCATACCGTCCACCGTACCCGCGCGGCGGTGTCGAGGTCGCCGGGACGCCCGCGGCGCGAGAGGCGGTCGGGGATGCCCGCGCGGGTCGCGCGCTGCAGGCGCGGACGGCGCCGGCGGGGCCGAGTAGGGACGCCTCACCTTGCTGGCGAGCACGATCGGATCGAGCGATGCTCGATGCATGAGGCTCGTACAGGCTCTGCGGCGCTACCCCATCATCGTGATCACGCTCGTCATGATCGCGGTCGTCCTGACTCTCCACGCGGGAGGTCACGACGATGTCGCGCGGTGGATCGCGACCGTCTACGTCGGCGCGTTCGCGGCGTGGACGGTCGTCGGCATGATCCGGGACATCCTCCGCGGGCACGTCGGACTCGACATCCTCGCCGTCCTCGCCATGATCGCGACTCTCGCCGTCGGCGAGTACATCGCATCGCTCATCATCGTGCTGATGCTCGCGGGCGGCGAAGCGCTCGAGGACTACGCCGCCCACCGTGCGAAGCGCGACCTCACGGCGCTGCTCGACCGGTCGCCCCGCATCGCGCACGTCATCCGCGATCCGCAGGCATCCGGCTCCGATGAGGTGACGGATGCCTCGGTCGACGACGTCGCCGTGGGCGACGTGCTGCTCGTCCGGCCTGCCGAGATCGTCCCCGTCGACGGCATCCTGCTCTCCGACAGCGGCACGTTCGACGAGTCGTCGCTGACCGGTGAGAGTCTCCCCGTGTCACGCGATGCCGGGAGCGAGGTCATGTCGGGGGCGATCAACGGGACGCGCGCGGTGCGCATCCGGGCCCTGCGCCGTGGCGCCGACAGCCAGTATCAGCAGATCGTCGCGCTCGTGCGGACGGCGCAGGATTCCAAGGCGCCCGTCGTGCGGCTCGCCGACCGCTTCGCCGTTCCGTTCACGGCGATCTCCCTCGTGCTGGCCGGCACAGCGTGGGCGATCTCGGGGAACCCGACGCGCTTCGCGGAGGTGCTCGTGCTGGCGACGCCCTGTCCGCTCCTCATCGCCGCGCCCGTCGCATTCCTCGGCGGGCTGTCCCGCGCGGCCAAGGCGGGCGTGATCATGAAGGGCGGCGCGGTCATCGAGCAGCTCGCGCGCGTGCGCTCGGCCGCCTTCGACAAGACCGGCACGCTCACGGAGGGTCGTCCCGACCTCGTCGAGGTGCGGCCCGCGCCGGGGCACGATGCCGACGAGCTGCTCCGGCTCGCGGCGTCGGCGGAGCAGTACTCGTCGCATGTGCTGGCCGCAGGCATCCGACGTGCCGCGTCCGAGCGGGGTCTCGAGCTGCTCGGGTCGCAGGAGGCGAGCGAGGTCGCGACCAACGGCGTCACGGCGGTCATCGACGGCCGCACCGTCGTCGTCGGAAAGCCCGCGTACGTCGCGTCGCTCGCGCCGGATACGGAGCACGCCGCGCTCGCCGCCGGCGAGGTCGCCGCCTACGTCGCCATCGACGGGCGGTTCGCCGGAGTGCTGATCCTCGCCGACGACCCCCGACCGGAGTCGGCGGCGGTCGTCTCGTGGTTGCGCGCGAACGGCGTGGAGCGCATCGCGATGCTCACCGGCGACGCCGCCGCGACCGGCGAGGCGATCGCGCGCGAGGTCGGGATCACCGAAGTGCACGCCGAGATCCTCCCCGCGGACAAGGTCCAGCTCGCGGCGCAGCTACGTCCGCGCCCCGTCATGATGGTCGGCGACGGCGTCAACGATGCGCCCGTGCTGGCCGCGACCGACATCGGCGTCGCGATGGGCGCGAAGGGCGCAACGGCAGCGGGGGATGCCGCCGCCGTCGTCATCCTCGTCGACTCGCTTGCGAAGGTGGTCGACGCGGTCTCCATCAGCCGGCACACGCTCCGCGTCGCGCTCACGGCCATCTGGATCGGCATCGGGCTGAGTGTCGGCCTCATGGTCGTCGCGATGACGGGCGCGATCCCCGCGGTGGCGGGCGCCCTCACGCAGGAACTCGTCGATCTCGCGACGATCCTGTACGCGTTGCGTGCCCTCGGCGGCCGGCCCAGCGGGCTCACCGTCGCACCGGTGCCCCATGCCGCGTCGAACGTGGATGCCCGTTCGTTGACCTGAGCCGTGCGTGAGCCGCGGGTGTCGGGAATGCGGTGAGATGACACTGAATGTCACGAAAGTTGGCGAGGTTGAGCCGCTGATATCGAAGTTGGCGTGACACATTCCGGCCCGCTCTTTAGATCGTTCCCCTCAACGCGGTGACTGTCTCGTCCACCGCTGATCGGGGTGTCGACGAGTTCTCAACCCTTTCGGGAGCGCTATGCCGCCTCGGTACGGTGATCGTCAACGGCGCCGTTTACGACAACTGGTCTTATCGGCGACGGAAGGTGTCGAAGAAGACCCGTAGTGCGAGGACACCGCATCCGACAAGCAGTAGGTATCCGAAGATTTGGAAGAGGGTGAGGGTGGGGGTAACGACCGGTCCACCGGTGCTTGTGAGGAGCATCGCGGCCATGATTCCGAAGACACCTGCGAGGAAGGCAATGGCGGCGAGGTTGACGAAGCCGCGAAGTACACGGCGATCGCGGTGATCGGCGAGAAGACGCACGTTGACGCTCAACCGTCCAGTGGCCAGGTTTCCGGTGATCCTGTCGATCCGTTGCGGGAGCTTTCGCAGGAGCGGGAGCAGGCTGAGCAGTTCGTCGGTGGCGGAGCGGGCGATAGCGGCGGGTGTGCGTGCAGCGTCGGCACGGGCCTCTCCATATGCGGTGGACGCCTCGATGAGATCGAAGGATGGCCACAGGATCTGGAGTGTGCCCTCGACAGTCGCGATCGCACGGAACGGCACGGTTAGCTCTGCTGGCACGGCGAGTCCGTGCGCGGTGAGTATCGAGACAACTTTGGCGAAAGCGGAGGCATCCAGCGCCGCGCCGGGCCCGAGGTGGCGCGCCATGAACTCCCCGATTTGTTGTCGTAGAGCGAACTCGTCGAGGTCGTCAGGGGCTTCGACAAAGGCGAGTAGTGCGTCAGAGAAGGCGGTGGCGTCGACGCGGGAGTAGGCGAGAAGGACATCGGTGATCTGGGCGCGAATGGTGGAATCAAGCCGTCCCACTGACCCGAAGTCAAGGAGTGCGAGATTCCCGTCGGTGGTGAGCAGCACGTTTCCAGGGTGCAAGTCCGAGTGGAAGACGCCTGCGTCCATGATTCGCGCCAGCGTCGACCTGAAGAGTCGCGTAGAAAGCGCCTGCCGGGTCTCGTCACTCAACTCGGCGAGAGCGGTGGGACCGGCGGCGAGTGTGCGACCTTCCATGTACTCCATGACGAGCACATCTTCGGTGCACAATTCGGCGGTGTGCCTGGGGAGGCGTACGCGGGTGTCGGCGGTGAGGCCTTTGTTGGCTGCCTCGAGCGCGGTCATGTTCATCGCTTCCACCCGGTAGTCAAGCTCGTCCCGGAGGCTCTGCGTGAGGCTGACTGCGAGGTCCTCGATTCCCATCTGACGTGCCCATCCGGATGTTTCACTGAGCCGCCGTGCGACTCTCAGCGCGATGTCGGCGTCGCGCTCGATGAGGTCGACAATCCCCGGCCTGCGCACTTTCACAGCGACTCGTTCACCCGTGGCCAGGATGCCGAGGTGTACTTGCCCGATGGACGCTGATGCCAGCGGCTTCTCGTCGATCTCAGCGAAGACCGCTGGCCGTGGCAGTGGAAGTGCGGTATCAATTACGGCGGAAATTTCTTCCCACGGTACGGGGGGGACCTGCTGCTGAAGTTTGCTGAGAGCGTGGATGAACTCGACAGGCAGGATGTCGGATCGCGTCGAGAGAAGTTGACCGATTTTGACGAAGGCTCCCCCCGCTTCTTCGAGGGCGTCTGCAAGAGCGCGCGCCTGGCGGGTACGCTCGCGAGAGGCGGTTTCGGTTGATGCAGGGTCGATCGTGAATGGGATGAGCTTGTGTCGGAACGCGATGCGGGACAGTTCGGAGTATCGCCGGGCACGCTGCAGGGTCCGCCGCAAGGATGGGCCCCACTGGTCTGGTCGGGACAGAGAGCCCTGCGGTACCAGCAGTTCGGCGAGCACGAGGAACGTCGTCGCGGTGAAGAATACGATCGCGAACTGGACGGGAATGAGCGCCGGGCTGTATTGGGCGTTGCCCCACACGAACTGTGATTCGAATCCGATCTCCGCGGCGAGTCCTAACAGGCCGGCGATGAGGATACGGATGATGCCGACCCGCACACCAAGCAGGCGCCGAGACAGCGCACCGATCAGCAGCATTGTGACGATCGGGGCGAGCACGATCATCACAATGTCCAAAACGACGATTGAAACATTCATCCCGCTATCACCTCCCTGTGGGGTGGTCAGGTTCGCTGGGCAGCGATGCGCAGCCGAACTGCTCCCACAAATCCGAGGACAAGGAACCCGGCGGCGACGAGCAGGGACCATCGCGTGCCGTCCGCGAATCCACGGGCGAGCGCGTCCACAGCAGCCTGCGTCTGGTCTCCGAGGGGGCCAGTGGCCCCTTGGGCTTGGAGCTGGGTGATCGTGGTGCCGGCCGACTGCCGCGTGGCGTCGGCGAGCTGGTCCGCTTCCGTACCGGTGAAGCCGCCGTCGCTGAGTGCTGCGGGAAGGGTGAGAGCGAGCGCGACCGACAGTGCCGCGCCGGCGAATGCGGTCCCCAGCGCGGAGCCGACCTGCCGCACGGTGCTTTGCGTGGCCGAACCTTGTCC
The DNA here is from genome assembly GCA_029960085.1 of Microbacteriaceae bacterium PS02067. GTDB lineage: Bacteria > Actinomycetota > Actinomycetes > Actinomycetales > Microbacteriaceae > Microbacterium. The sequence continues at coordinate 98,653 of JASCPG010000002.1, forward strand.
GGATGCGTCTACCGGCACGTCACGCAGCACGGTCCCGGTGAGCTGCGCGGACGCAAGCCCGAGCCCTACCCCGTAGACGACGAGCGGCAGAGCGAGCAGCCAACCCGGCGTGGTGGAGCTGATGATCAGTGCGAGGATAACGATCCCGATCACTTCGAGGGCAAGGCCGAGCAGCACGGTTCCGGGGGAACCGAATCGGGCGGCGAGATAGCGGGCGGATGCACCGGAGAGGAATGCTCCCACAGCCATCGCTGCGAGTACGAGGCCGGCGGTCATGACGCTGAGCCCGAGCGCGTTGATCAAGTAGAGCGGGAGTACGAAAATGATCGCGAACTCTCCCACCGCGACCATCGCTGCGGTGAGGTTGCCCCAGGAGAAGGTGGGCAAGACGAAGAGGCCGAGATCCAGCAGCGCGGAACGCTGCACTTTTTCGCGGTGGCGTTCCCAGATCACGAACAGGGTCAGCGAAACGGCCGAAACGGCGAACGCGACAGGCACCGCCGAGACCGCCGCATCCGCCGGCCACACCCAGCCGAAGATCTGCAGTTCACCCTTCGGCGTCCACCACCCGAGGTCAGGGCCCTCGATGACGGCGAACACGAGCGTTCCGAATCCGATCGCCGAGAGTAGCGCTCCGTCGACGTCGGCGCCGGGGCGGTGCGACGCGGCGCGCGTGGCGGGGACGGTGAGGATGCCGGCGACGAACACGAGCGCGCCGAGCGGTATGTTCACGAGGAAGATCCAGTGCCAGGACGCCCACTGCGTGAGCGCACCGCCGGCGAGGGGGCCAATCGCGGCCGCCCCGGAGATCACGGCGCCCCAGACGCCGAACGCTGCGGCGCGGTAGCGGCCGCGGAACACGGCGTTGACCGTTGACAATGTCGCGGGCATGATCAGAGCCGCGCCGACGGCCTGCACTGCGCGGGCCGCGATGAGGGGTCCGGATGCGGCGGCGGCGGCGGCGAGCAGACTGCCCAGCATGAACACGACGAGGCCGGCAAGGAACAGTCCTTTCCGACCCCATCGGTCGGCGAGTTTTCCGGTGGACAGCAGCAGGGCCGCGAGCACGACCGCGTAAAGGCTGTTCACCCACTGCGCATCGGTGAGATCCAGGTGCAGATCCGCGATGATGTTCGGCAGTGCCACACCGACGATCGTGCCGTCCAGCACGATCAGGCCGAGCCCGATCGACAGCACCGCCAACCCGACCCATTCGCGCCGGGTCGGCGGTGTGTCGATACGAGTGTCGGCAGCTGTCATGACGGGTCCACGACCGCCCGGTCGCCACTGGCGGTGTTCTGGGCACGGTCACGCGTGATGGCACGACCGAGCGCGAGGAACAGCAGCACCATGGCCGTGGTAAGGAGGATATGGCCGGTGCCGGCGATCCCGGCAATCATCTTGCTGGACTCCTGACCGACGACGGTGAGGCTGCCGTGCCAGATCAGCATCGCAGAGGTGAGGATCACGCCAGCGTTGTACAGCCAGAAGAACCAGCCGAACAGCTTGCTGCGCGAGAGGGTAAACACCTTCTCGAGGACGAGCACGATCAGCAGCACGATGAAGCCGAGGGTCAGCAGGTGCGTGTGGGCGAGGCCGAGCTGGGTGAACTGGCCCTCAGGGAAGTCGTTGAGCTTCGTGAACTCGCGGTAGAACAACCCGGAGAGCACCCCGATGATCATGTAAGCGAACGAAGCATAAAACAGGCGGCGCATGCGGATTCCTTTCAAGGTCACCCTCCACCCTCGCCGTCGTCAATCACCGCCGGATCGTCCAAAGGGTGGAGATCGTGACGATCACGCCGGGTCAGAGGATGCCAGTCTCCCGCGCGGTCGCAACGGCACGGGAGCGGCTGTCGACACCGAGCTTGTCGAACACATGCACCAGATGAGTTTTGACCGTCGCTTCGGTGACAAACAATGTTTTCGCGATCTCCCGGTTGGATGCCCCGCTTTCCAGCAGCCGTAGCACCTCGAGTTCACGTTCGGTGAGTTTCACACGTGGGGTGCGCATGACCTGCACCATGCGGGCGGTGAGCTCGGGCGACAGCACTACCCGCCCGGCTGCCGCGTCGCGGATCGCGGCGGTGATCTGTTCCGCGGGGGTGTCTTTCAGCAGGTAGCCGGCGGCGCCGGCCTCCACCGCGCCGAGGATCTCGGCATCCCGGTCGAAGGTGGTGAGGATTACGACGGCAGGAGGAGCGTTCAGGGCACGGAGCTGCCGGGTCGTCTCAACGCCGTCGATCCCTGCGCCTAAACGCAGGTCGCACAGCACGACGTCGGGATGCAGGTGCCGGGCCAGCGTGATCGCCTCTTCCCCGGTAGAGGCCTCACCGACCACGTCCACGTCTCCACCGGCGGGGAACAGGGAGCGCATGCCCGCCCGGACGATGGGATGGTCATCGACGAGCATCACGCGCAGGACGCTCATCATGCCTCTCTCGGCGCGGCGATCGGGAGGGACGCGGACAGGGCCGCCCCGTCGCCCGGGGCGCTTTCCACATCGAGGTCGCCGCCCAACTCCCGCAGCCGGGACCGCATCGCGCGCAGCCCATAGCCGGAGCCATCGGAACGAGCCGACGACCGGGCGTTCCATCCGGTGGCGTCAAATCCGGCGCCGTCGTCGACGATGTCCAGGCGGATGCTGTCGCCGGCATCCGCGAGGGTTACGACGACACGGGTCGCGTCGGCGTGGGCGCGGATGTTGGCCAGGGCCGACTGTGCTGTCCGCAGCAGCGCAACCTCCGCGCCCATCGAGACAGCCGGAAGGCCGTCATCGATATGCAGGTCGGTGCGGATGCCGGTCTCGTTTTGCAGCCTGGACAGCATTCTGCGTAGCGCGTCACCCAGAGCTGACCCCTCTAACTCGGCGGGGGTCATCGCGTTCACGATGCGGCGCGCGTCGACGAGGCCGTCGCGGGCGAGTTGATCGATCTGTCCCAGCGTGATCCCAACCTGATCGGGGGATGTCGTTTGCGCGGAGCGCGCCAAGATCCCGATCGACGACAGCGCTTGCGCGACCGTGTCGTGGATGTCCCGTGAGACACGGACTCGTTCGATCCCCGCCCCGGATTCCCGTTGTGTGCGGGCGAGTTCGTCCTGCAGCTGTGCCGTCTCCTCCTGTGCGGTGACCAGCGATGCGATCAGGCGTTTCCGCTCACGGCCGTCTCGGACCAGCTCGAGGTAGCCGCGGGCGATGCCGAACGCGAAAACACCACCCACGAGCGGGCCGATGACATTCGCATATGTGGTGGACCCGGCATGCAGCAGCGGCGCCGCGATCACCACGATAAGAATGATCACACTGAAAGGGATCGCCCATCGCAGGGTCAGGATGAACCCGGCCAGCAGCCACAGCGGGAACGCCAGCCACACGAACTCGGCTGACACGGCGACGGTACCCACCCAGATCAGCGCCAGCCCGGCGAGCCACCAGATCGCGAGGACAGGGTCCCGGGTGCGTCCGGCAAGAATCAACCCACCGAAGTACCATCCCGCGAAGATCAACGACAACGCCAGCGCCCACGGCACCGGGGTGCCGTCCGCGACGGCACGGATCGCGGCGATTACCACCAACACCACAGTGATGATCGACTGCCCGAGCCGGATCGCCCAACTCACCCGATCCCCACCTCTGCGGTGCGTGGACGAGTCATCAGGACTCGGCAACGGCGTTCTGAGGATCGGCATGCTCCGATTCTCCCGCGCCCCGCTGCAGGGCGTGAGCCGCCGGGTGGCTGGGCAACCACATCCGATCCCCGAGAAGCGAGAACAGTGCGGGGACGACGAGGGTGCGCACGACGAGCGTGTCGACGAGGACACCGATCCCGACGATCAAACCGATCTGTCCCAGCGTGACCAGCGGCAGCAGCCCCAGAGCGGCAAACACAGCAGCAAGGACAATGCCTGCACTGGTGATCACACCGCCCGTCGTCGCAAGGGCCGTCACCATCCCGGCACGGGTTCCCTCCGTGCGCGCCTGAGCAAGCACCCGATGCACGAGGAAGATCGTGTAATCCACGCCGAGCGCGACAAGGAACAGGAACGACAACAGCGGCACCTGAAGATCTAGGGCATCCCATCCGAACAGGACACGTCCCAACCACGCACCGGCCCCGATCGCGGCGACCGCGCTGAACGCGTTGACGATCAACAGCACTAGGGGCGCCACCAGAGCTCGAAGCAGCACCACGAGCACCAGGAACGTGAGGACGAGAATCAGTGGAGCGATCACCAGGAAGTCCCGCAGGTTCCCTTCGCGTGCATCCACGTCTTCGGCACCCTGGCCGCCCACCTGTGCATCCGCACCAGTCACGGCGTGTACCGCTTCCCGCAGCTCGCCGACCAGTGCCCGGCTCTCCGGCGTTCCGGGGGCAGGCTCACCCACCACCGACAGTCGCACCAGCTCACCGTCCGTGCTGGTACCCGAGGCCGTCACCCGAACAACCCCCGACACCGTCTCGGCCGCGTCGGTCACCGTCGCCGTGTCGGCTTCCCGCGCGATGACGACGAACGGCTGCGCCTGGCCGGCATCGAAATGCTCCCCCAGCACCACGAGCCCCGCGGCCGAGTCCGACGGGACACGGAACTTCTCCACCTGACTGAGACCGATCGACGTACCGAACAGTCCCGCCGCCATCACCGCCAACAGTGCCACCCCGCCGACCAGCGGCAGCAGCGGCCGACGCACCACCCGCGCCGCTACCGTCCGCCAGACCCTACCCTGCGAACCCGTGCCTTCTCCCGCGCGGGGTACGAACGGCCAAAACACCCCGCGTCCACTCACCGCCAAAGCCGGGGGCAGCACCAGCAGCACCGCCGCGAGGGCGATCACCAACCCCAGCGCACACGCGATACCCAGCCCACGGGTACCCGGGATTACCGCCAGCACGAGCGTCAGCAACGACAGAACGACCGTCACATTGGACGCCAAGATCGCCGGTGCCGTTCCGCGCCACGCCGACGCAAGCGCACGGCGATGATCCGGCTCTACCACGAGGTTCTCCCGGTAGCGCGAGATCAGAAGGAGCGCATAGTTCGTCCCGGCTCCGAACACCAGAACACTGACGATGCCCGTGTCAAACGACAGCCCAAGTGCCCCACCCAACGCCGTGGTCACCTTACTCGCCGCCTGGTCAGCCACCGCCACCACTACCAGCGGGAACAGCCACAACAGTGGGGAACGATACGTGAAGATCAACAACACGGCGACGATCCCGATCGTCACCAGAAGCAGCGTGAAGTCCGCACCATCAAAAGCGGACGCCACATCCACCCCGAACGCCGGACCCCCTGTCACATGCAACGTCACACCATCGACACGTTCGTTGGCGACGAGTTCGCGCACCTCCTCGACAAGCACGCGGTCCGCAGCCGTGCCCTCGTCCGTCACCGGTGCGGTGACCTGAACCACCGCAGCGCGGCCATCCTCACTCGGAAACGGTCCGAGCACCTGCGCACCTTCGAGCTCCCCAAGATCAGCAGCAACTTGCGCAAGCTTCTCGTTCTGCACGTTGCTCAATGAGGCATTGTCAGTGCTGGAAGCCACCACGATCAACGTGCGCTCGTCCGCACCGGGAAACTCATCCGCCAGCGCAGCAACCCGCGCGGACTCCGAATCCGGCGGTGCGCTCTGGTTCGATGCCGTCATTGAAGCACGACCGAAACCGCCGATAAGCGCCACCAGCACAAGAACACCGGCGACAAGCCACACCCACGCACCACGGCGCGATGTCAACGAACGGGACAAAGACTCGGAGAATGAACGCACCCACCCATCCCAGCCGTACCGCCCCCCCTGTGCCATCAGCCGTCCCGCCGATCCCAAAATCCATCAAACGGATGACGTCACTGCGTAGAGAAACGAGCTGAGCGGGGGACGATCAGGAACTCGTTCGTCCCCTACCGCGAGCGTTCTGCTGACACTTGTGCACTCGGAACGTGAGCCTGTGTCATTCAAAGCTCATCTGTGTCATCGCAACGCGATTCCGACAGCGGGGGTGTTGACACCCGGCATCCGCCGTCGTAATGTACAACCAAATGGTTGTACAAAGTGAGCTGAGCGACGATGAGATCGACCGTGTGTTCCACGCCCTGGCGCAGGCCACGCGGCGCGACATCCTGCGTCGCACCCTGGCCGGGGAGCAGTCGGTCTCGGCGCTCGCCGCGGAATACGACATGTCCTTCGCCGCGGTGCAGAAGCACGTCGCCGTCCTCGAGGCCGCCCGACTCATCGTCAAGCGGGCGGAGGGGCGCGAACGCCTCGTCCGCGCCGACCCCGTCATGATCGCCCGCGCCCGCAACCTGCTCGCCCGGTTCGAGGAGCTCTGGCGCGCACGCATCGACCGGCTCGATGCGCTGCTCGCCGAACCGGCATCCCCTCGCGACCCCCGACCCACCGACGACCCCCGCCCCACGCAAGGAGACTGACATGCCCGTCACCGACATCTCGACCGATCCCGAAAACCTCACCATGACGCTCACGGCCGACTTCGCGGCTCCGGTGAGCAGGCTGTGGACGGCGTTCACCGACCCGCGCCAGCTCGAGCGCTTCTGGGGCCCGCCCGGGTGGCCGGCGATCTTCACGGCTTTCGATCTGCGCCCGGGCGGACGCGTCGACTACCGCATGACGAGCCCACGCGGTGAGTCGTCGCGCGGGTCGTGGGAGGTGCTCTCGGTGACCGACGGGAGCGGATTCGAGGTGCTCGACTCGTTCGTCGACGCTGACGGCAACCCGATGGCCGAGTTCCCCGCGATGCGCATGGTGTTCGCGTTCGAGGGGACGGATGCCGGCTCCCGCTTGACGAACGTCACCTACTTCACCTCGGCCGAGGCACTCGAGCAGGTCGTCGCGATGGGCGCGATCGAGGGTTCGCGCATGGCGATGAACCAGCTCGACGCCGTGCTGCTGTCGCTCCGGGAGTACGCGCAGGGCAAGGGAACCCGCACCGAGATCCTCGACGACCAGCACGTGCGCATTACGCGCCTCGTCGAGGGCCCGCGCGAGCTCGTCTGGCGGGCGCACCACGAGCCGGAGCTGCTCCGGCAGTGGCTGCTCGGCCCCGATGGCTGGCAGCTGGTCGAGTGCGAGACCGGCGACACCTACCGGTACGTCTGGCAGCAGGGCGACGACGAGGCATCCCGCTTCGGCTTCGAGGGTGAGACGGTGTTGAGCGACCCGACGCGCCGCGCCGTCACGACCGAGAAGATGATCGGCATGGACGGCCCGTCGACCCTCAACGACCTGCAGCTCTACGAAGAGGATGGCGCGACGCTCATCACCCTGCTCATCGAGTACCCGGATGCCGCGACGCGCGACATGATCCTCGCGACCGGCATGACCGACGGGATGGAGACGAGCTACCAGCGCCTCGAGGCGCTCGTCGCGGCCGGCTGAGCCGCGCGCCGCGGCGGCGGCGGCGTGTCGCGTCGGGCGGTGCCTCTCGAGTGCTCGCCGCGCCGAGAGCAGGCTGGATCGATCTCGGGAGGGTCTCAAAGCCCCGAACGGGTCGGTTCAGCCTGCTTTTGCGACGGCGGGCGGGCGTGACGAGGGCGCGGCGGAGCGGACGCGGCGCGGCGGTCGGGTCAGTCCGCGGCCGGTCGCGCGTCTCGCGGCGGCCGGATGGCGGGCACGTCGCCGACGATCGGGACGGGCGTGCGATACAGCCGGAAGCCGTAGCGGACGAGAAGCCCGACCATCACCATGAAGCGGTTGCGCGGGCCGAGGAGGCTCGTGATGTGCACGAACAGCCACGCCGCCCACGCGGTCAGCCCCGTGAGGGGGATGATGCGCCGGAGGAACGGCACGCGGCGCAGGATGCCGAGGCGATGCAGCACGGGGAGGTTCGCGATCCCCGGGACCTCGCCGACCGCGGAACGGCGGCCGATGATCGCGAGCTGGCCCTTGTCGTAGTACGAGAACGGCTCCGTCGACTCTCCGGCGAGGAGCCGCTGGATCTGGCGAGCGACGTGCTCGCCGCCCTGGATCGCGGGCTGCGCGAACTGCGGATAGTCCTGCGGGGATGCCGCGACGTCGCCGGCCGCGAACACTCCGGGAAGACCCTGCACCTGCAGGTCTTCGCCGACGATGATCCGGTCGCCCTTGTCGAGCGGAAGCCGCCAGGCGCGCACCTCTTCGTGAGGGGCGACACCCGTCGCCCAGATGGTGAGGTCGGATGGGAGCTCCGTGCCGTCCGAGAGGACGACGGCGTCGGGGCGCACCTCCTCGACGCCGGCGCCGAGCCGCAGGGTCACGTCGCGGCGGCGCAGCTGATCGGCGGCGTAGGCCCGGAGCTTCGGGAGGAACGGCTTCAGGATTTCGCTGCGCTGCACGAGCGTGATGCGGAAGGCGTCGCCCTGCAGCTCGGGATAGGCGGGCTCGAGCCCCTGGTCGCGGAGCTCCGCGAGCGATCCCGCCATCTCGACGCCGGTGGGCCCGCCGCCGATGACGACGACCGACAGTCCCTTCTGCCGATCGGGGTTCGCGGCGGCCCGCTCGAGCCGCGTGAACAGGGCGTCGCGGATCGCGATCGCCTGCGAACGCGAGTACACCGCGAACGAGTTCTCCTTTGCGCCGGCCGTGCCGTGATACGCGGTCGTCACACCGTTCGCGAGCAGCAGGTAGTCGTAGGAGATCTCGCTGTCGTCGAGCAGGCGGATGGTCCGGGCATCCGGATCGATCTCCATCAGGTGCTCATGGACCACCTCGAGGTTCGGCTGGCGCACGCGCAGGCTCCGGAGAAAGTGGGTCACATCGCCCGGGTTCAGTCCGCCCGTCGCGACCTGGTACAGCAGGGGCTGGAACGTGTTGTACACCCGGCGGTCGATGAGCGTCACGCGGACGGGCGCCTTCCGCAGCGCCCGCGCGGCCGCGACGCCCGCGAAGCCACCCCCGACGATCACGACATGGGGCACGGGCAGGGCGGTGCCGTCCGCGGCGGTCGCGTCGCTCATGCCTTGGCGATGGCGTCTTCGAGGGCGACCCACGCGAGCATGGCGCACTTCACTCGGGCGGAGAACTTCGAGACCCCCGACAGGGCGGCGGCGTCGCCGTACACGTCCTCGTCGAGTTCGAGCTGCCCGCGCGAGCGCAGCGCCTCGCGGAAGCCCTCGATGAGGGTGACCGTCTCGGCGCGGCTGAGGCCTTCTTCGGCGACGAGGTCGGAGAGCATCGAGGCGGATGCCTGCGAGATCGAGCAGCCGCGCCCCTCCCACTGCACGTCGGTGACGGTCTCGCCGTCGACGAACGCGCGCAGGGTGATCTCGTCACCGCACACGGGGTTGCGCTGGTGCGACGTGCCGCTGTGGCCGGAATCGGCCTGCTCTTCGGCGAGGCCGAAGTGCTGCGGGTGCTTCCAGTGGTCGAGGATCAGTTCGCGGTACAGCGCGTCGAGGTCGCTCATTCAGACTCCGAAATAGGGACGGATGCCGCTCGCGGCATCGAGGAGGGCATCCACATCATCGAGGGTGTTGTGCAGGGCGGTGGAGGCGCGGACGGATGCCGTCACACCGTAGCGCGCGTGCAGGGGAGCCGCGCAGTGGTGACCGACCCGCACCGCGATGCCGCGCGCGTCGAGGAACTGGCCGGCGTCGTGCGCGTGGACGCCCTCGACGTCGAACGACCAGAGACCCACGCGCTCCGCGCCCGGCGCGTCGCCGAGCAGGCGGATGCCCGGGATCTCCGCGAGCCCCGCCCGCATACGCTCGGCGAGCATTCCCTCGTGGGCATGGATCCGGTCGAGGCCGACAGCGTCGAGGTAGCGCACGGCGGCCGCGAGCCCGATGGCGGGCCCGATCGGCTGCGTGCCCGCCTCGAACCGCTGCGGCGGCGGAAGGTACTCCGCGCGTTCCAGGGTGACGGTCGTGATCATCGAGCCGCCGGTGAGGAACGGAGGCATCGCCTCGAGCACGTCGCTGCGTCCGTAGAGACCGCCGACGCCGTACGGCCCGAGCATCTTGTGGCCGCTGAACACGGCGAGATCGACGCCGAGGGCGGGCAGGTCGAGCGGCAGGTGCGGGGCCGACTGGCAGGCATCCATCACCGTCAGCGCCCCGACGCGCCGCGCGAGGGCGACGAGGTCGGCGGCGGGGTTCACGATCCCGAGCACGTTCGACACGTGCGTGAAGGCGACGATCCGGGTGCGCTGGCCGATGAGGTCGGCGGCGGCATCCATGTCGAGGGTGCCGTCGTCGTGAGCGGGGATGTGCCGGAGCACCGCGCCCGTGCGCGCGGCGAGCTCCTGCCAGGGAAGGAGGTTCGCGTGGTGCTCGATCGCCGTCGTGACGATCTCGTCGCCCGGGCGGAGGGCGAGACGCGCGGATGCCGGGGCCCCGGCGCCGGCGGAGGCGTTGCCGATCGAGTACGCGACGAGGTTCAGCCCCATCGTCGCGCCGCTCGTCCACACCAGATGCTCGGGCCGGGCGCCGACGAAACCGGCGACCGTGGCTCGCGCGTCCTCGAACAACTCGGTCGCCTCGGCGGCGAGCGTGTGGGCGCCGCGGTGCACGGCGGCGTTCGCGTGCTCGAGGAAGTCGCGCTCCGCGTCGAGGACGGGGAGCGGTCGCTGGCTCGTCGCCCCCGAGTCGAGGTAGACGAGCGGGTGTCCGTTGACCTGCTGGTGGAGGATCGGGAAGTCTTCGCGGAGCTTCGCGGCATCCAGCGCCGGCAGGGCGGTCGGTGTCGGAGAAGTCACGCTTCTAGGCTACGCCCCGCGCGCTGCTGAGGCTCCGGGGTGACAGGGTGGAGACATGAGCGATCTGGATGCCTCGTTCGACGCCCTGCGACGCGCCGCGGAAGACCGTGCGACGCGTCAGGGACTCACCGCCCGTGTCGACGAAGCCGATGCCCTCGCGCGCAGCCGCGCCGAGGAACTGCGCGACCTGCAGGCGCGCCTGCGCGTCGAGGAGGCCGATGTCCGCCGCATCGAAGGGCTGTCGCCGGCGCGCCTCTGGGCGACGCTGCGCGGGGACGCCGAGGAGAAGGCCGCGCGCGAGCGCGCCGAGCGGGATGCTGCGGCGCGGGCCGTCGCGGGGGCCACGGAGCGCGCCGACCGGGCCGCACCCGATGTGGCGGCGCTGCGGGAGCGCCGCGC